>NZ_JAHCDI010000004.1:0-300000 GCF_019697375.1 Micromonospora tarapacensis
GTACTCGAGCGGCGAACGGGTGAGTAACACGTGAGCAACCTGCCCTAGGCTTTGGGATAACCCCGGGAAACCGGGGCTAATACCGAATATTCACTGTTGGCCGCATGGTTGGTGGTGGAAAGTTTTTCGGCTTGGGATGGGCTCGCGGCCTATCAGCTTGTTGGTGGGGTGATGGCCTACCAAGGCGACGACGGGTAGCCGGCCTGAGAGGGCGACCGGCCACACTGGGACTGAGACACGGCCCAGACTCCTACGGGAGGCAGCAGTGGGGAATATTGCACAATGGGCGGAAGCCTGATGCAGCGACGCCGCGTGAGGGATGACGGCCTTCGGGTTGTAAACCTCTTTCAGCAGGGACGAAGCGTGAGTGACGGTACCTGCAGAAGAAGCGCCGGCCAACTACGTGCCAGCAGCCGCGGTAAGACGTAGGGCGCGAGCGTTGTCCGGATTTATTGGGCGTAAAGAGCTCGTAGGCGGCTTGTCGCGTCGACTGTGAAAACCCGTGGCTCAACTGCGGGCTTGCAGTCGATACGGGCAGGCTAGAGTTCGGTAGGGGAGACTGGAATTCCTGGTGTAGCGGTGAAATGCGCAGATATCAGGAGGAACACCGGTGGCGAAGGCGGGTCTCTGGGCCGATACTGACGCTGAGGAGCGAAAGCGTGGGGAGCGAACAGGATTAGATACCCTGGTAGTCCACGCTGTAAACGTTGGGCGCTAGGTGTGGGGGGCCTCTCCGGTTCTCTGTGCCGCAGCTAACGCATTAAGCGCCCCGCCTGGGGAGTACGGCCGCAAGGCTAAAACTCAAAGGAATTGACGGGGGCCCGCACAAGCGGCGGAGCATGCGGATTAATTCGATGCAACGCGAAGAACCTTACCTGGGTTTGACATCGCCGGAAATCCTGCAGAGATGTGGGGTCCTTCGGGGCCGGTGACAGGTGGTGCATGGCTGTCGTCAGCTCGTGTCGTGAGATGTTGGGTTAAGTCCCGCAACGAGCGCAACCCTCGTTCGATGTTGCCAGCGCGTTATGGCGGGGACTCATCGAAGACTGCCGGGGTCAACTCGGAGGAAGGTGGGGATGACGTCAAGTCATCATGCCCCTTATGTCCAGGGCTTCACGCATGCTACAATGGCCGGTACAATGGGCTGCGATACCGTGAGGTGGAGCGAATCCCAAAAAGCCGGTCTCAGTTCGGATCGGGGTCTGCAACTCGACCCCGTGAAGTCGGAGTCGCTAGTAATCGCAGATCAGCAACGCTGCGGTGAATACGTTCCCGGGCCTTGTACACACCGCCCGTCACGTCACGAAAGTCGGCAACACCCGAAGCCGGTGGCCCAACCCCTTGTGGGAGGGAGCCGTCGAAGGTGGGGCTGGCGATTGGGACGAAGTCGTAACAAGGTAGCCGTACCGGAAGGTGCGGCTGGATCACCTCCTTTCTAAGGAGCACCATCCGGCGAAAGCTGGTATGGGGCCCGCGGCCTGCGGATGTTGGGTCGGGGTGCTCGGATGGCGGAGACACTGGTGAGTTTTTCTTCGGCAACGGCCGGGTTCTTCTAGTACTGCTGATCTTTCGGGGTTGGTGTGGAACGGGGGGTTTGGTGCGGCTGGGGATGGCGGAGAGCACCCTGTTGGGTCCTGAAGGAACAATCCTGTGGGGTTGGTTTCTTCGGAACCGATGCTGAGGCCCTTTTTGTGGTTTTGGTGTGGTTGCCAGGCATGGCCTTGTCTCGCATACCGCCGGCGGTTGTCGGGCTGGTGTGGGGTGGTGGGTTGTGGGTTGGTTGTTTGTTGAGAATTGCACAGTGGACGCGAGCATCTTTGTGGTCAAGTTGTCAAGGGCGAACGGTGGATGCCTTGGCACCAGGAGCCGATGAAGGACGTGGGAGGCCGCGATAGGCCTGGGGGAGCTGTCAACCGAGCTGTGATCCCAGGGTGTCCGAATGGGGTAACCCGGCATCAGTCATGTGGTGTCACCTGCACCTGAACTCATAGGGTGTGTGGAGGGAACGCGGGGAAGTGAAACATCTCAGTACCCGTAGGAAGAGAAAACAAATAGTGATTCCGTGAGTAGTGGCGAGCGAAAGCGGATTGAGGCTAAACCGGTTGCGTGTGATACCTGTCAGGGGTTGCGTGGTCGGGGTTGTGGGACCCTGCGACACGGGCTGACACTCGTGTGAGGAGTGATAAAGCCAGTTGTTAGCTGAATGGTCTGGAATGGCTGACCGTAGACGGTGATAGTCCGGTAGGTTAAAGCAGCTGGTCTTCTGTGGGTGTTCCCGAGTAGCGGCGGACTCCTGAAATCTGCCGTGAATCTGCCAGGACCACCTGGTAAGCCTAAATACTTCCTGGTGACCGATAGCGGACGAGTACCGTGAGGGAATGGTGAAAAGTACCCCGGGAGGGGAGTGAAATAGTACCTGAAACCGTTCGCCTACAATCCGTCGGAGCCTTGCGGGGTGACGGCGTGCCTTTTGAAGAATGAGCCTGCGAGTTAGTGGCATGTGGCGAGGTTAACCCGTGTGGGGGAGCCGTAGCGAAAGCGAGTCTGAAGAGGGCGTTTGAGTCGCATGTTCTAGACCCGAAGCGGAGTGATCTAGCCATGGGCAGGCTGAAGCGCGGGTAAGACCGTGTGGAGGGCCGAACCCACCAACGTTGAAAAGTTGGGGGATGACCTGTGGTTAGGGGTGAAAGGCCAATCAAACTCCGTGATAGCTGGTTCTCCCCGAAATGCATTTAGGTGCAGCGTCGTGTGTTTCTTGCCGGAGGTAGAGCACTGGATGGTCTAGGGGGCCTACAAGCTTACCGAAATCAGCCAAACTCCGAATGCCGGTAAGTGAGAGCGCGGCAGTGAGACTGCGGGGGATAAGCTTCGTAGTCGAGAGGGAAACAGCCCAGATCACCAGCTAAGGCCCCTAAGCGTGTGCTAAGTGGAAAAGGATGTGGGGTCGCATAGACAACCAGGAGGTTGGCTTAGAAGCAGCCATCCTTTAAAGAGTGCGTAATAGCTCACTGGTCAAGTGGTTCCGCGCCGACAATGTAGCGGGGCTCAAGCACACCGCCGAAGCTGTGGCATTCACATGTGACTTGGTGTGTCTCTTTGGGGGCGCATCCAGGTGTGTGGGTGGGTAGGGGAGCGTCGTGCCGGGGGTGAAGCAGCGGGGTGACCCAGTTGTGGACGCGGCACGAGTGAGAATGCAGGCATGAGTAGCGAAAGAAGGGTGAGAAACCCTTCCGCCGGATGACCAAGGGTTCCAGGGCCAGGTTAATCCGCCCTGGGTGAGTCGGGACCTAAGGCGAGGCCGAGAGGCGTAGTCGATGGACAACGGGTTGATATTCCCGTACCCGCGAAGGAGCGCCCGTGATGAACTTCGTTGTGCTAACCATCCGAACTGTCCAAGGCCTTCGGGTTGAGGGTGGGGAGCGTGGGAACCTGGCGGGTAGTAGTCAAGCGATGGGGTGACGCAGGAAGGTAGCTGAGCCCGGCCGGTGGTTGTGCCGGGGTAAGCGTGTAGGCCGCATCATAGGCAAATCCGTGGTGCATGAAGGCTGAGACGTGATGCCGAGCCGATTCAGGTGAAGTCAGTGATCCTATGCTGCCGAGAAAAGCCTCTAGCGAGTTCTGAGCGGCCCGTACCCCAAACCGACACAGGTGGTCAGGTAGAGAATACCGAGGCGATCGGGCGAACTGTGGTTAAGGAACTCGGCAAATTGCCCCCGTAACTTAGGGAGAAGGGGGGCCGGAGACGTGAAGCCCCGTGCGGGTGGAGCGTTGTATGGCCGCAGAGAGCAGGGGGAAGCGACTGTTTACTAAAAACACAGGTCCATGCGAAGAAGTAATTCGATGTATATGGACTGACGCCTGCCCGGTGCTGGAACGTTAAGGGGACCTGTTAGTTCTTTCGGGGGCGAAGCGGAGAACTTAAGCGCCAGTAAACGGCGGTGGTAACTATAACCATCCTAAGGTAGCGAAATTCCTTGTCGGGTAAGTTCCGACCTGCACGAATGGCGTAACGACTTCCCCACTGTCTCAACCACAGGCCCGGCGAAATTGCAGTACGAGTAAAGATGCTCGTTACGCGCGGCAGGACGGAAAGACCCCGGGACCTTTACTATAGCTTGACATTGGTATCTGAGTTAGCTTGTGTAGGATAGGTGGGAGCCGGTGAAGTGCATACGCCAGTATGTGTGGAGGCAATCTTGAAATACCACTCTGGTTGATTCGGGTTTCTAACTTCGGACCGTTATCCGGTTCAGGGACAGTGTCTGGTGGGTAGTTTAACTGGGGCGGTTGCCTCCTAAAAGGTAACGGAGGCGCCCAAAGGTTCCCTCAGCCTGGTTGGCAATCAGGTGTTGAGTGCAAGTACACAAGGGAGCTTGACTGTGAGACTGACGGGTCGAGCAGGGACGAAAGTCGGGACTAGTGATCCGGCACTTGCGTGTGGAAGCGGTGTCGCTCAACGGATAAAAGGTACCCCGGGGATAACAGGCTGATCTTCCCCAAGAGTCCATATCGACGGGATGGTTTGGCACCTCGATGTCGGCTCGTCGCATCCTGGGGCTGTAGCAGGTCCCAAGGGTTGGGCTGTTCGCCCATTAAAGCGGTACGCGAGCTGGGTTTAGAACGTCGTGAGACAGTTCGGTCCCTATCCGCCGTGCGCGTAGGATACTTGAGAAGGGCTGTCCCTAGTACGAGAGGACCGGGACGGACGAACCTCTGGTGTGCCAGTTGTCCCGCCAGGGGCACGGCTGGTTAGCTACGTTCGGAAGGGATAACCGCTGAAAGCATCTAAGCGGGAAGCCTGCTTCAAGATGAGGTATCCCACCCACCTTTGGTGGGGTAAGGCCCCAGCTAGACGACTGGGTTGATAGGCCGGAAATGTAAGCCCGGTAACGGGTTCAGTTGACCGGTACTAATAGGCCGAGGACTTGCTCACGAAGATTCTGCTCGCGTCCACTGTGTAACTCACAACAAACAAACAAACCCGCCGGCAGGTTGGTGTGGTGTTGTTTGACATGTTGATAAGGTTACGGCGGTCATGGCGGAGGGGAAACGCCCGGTCACATTCCGAACCCGGAAGCTAAGCCCTCCAGCGCCGATGGTACTGCACCCGGGAGGGTGTGGGAGAGTAGGACACCGCCGGACACACTTCCCGTTCAGGGCCACCCCACCAAAGGGGTGGCCCTGAACGCATTCCCACACAAAATACCGGAACACCAAACGAGCGGAACGAGCGGAACGAGCGGAACGAGCGGCTGGTGCCGGGAGTTGCCACCCGACCGCGGCGCCCTGACCACACCACCACCGACGCCGTCAGTCGCGGGTCTGCACCGCCGCGCGGATCTCCCGCAGCAGCCCGGCGGCGTCGTCGACGGACCGGCCGGGGAACATGGCCATCACCACACTGCCGTGGTCGGCCCAGCCGCAGACCGCGAAGTCGCCGCCCTCGCCGCTGGTGCTGCCGCACTTCATCACGCCGCCCAGCGGACCCGGCGGCACGCCGCGCAGGCCGGTCACCGCCGCGGTCTCGTCGGCCATCAGCTCGAACAGGCTCTCCAGATCACGTTCCGGCTGCCACAGCAGGGTCGTCCCGCCGAAGAACAGTACCGACCGCCGGGCGTCCGCCGGATCCTGGTAGACCGCGCCGAAGCTGCTGTCCAGCCGGATGTCGGCGGCGAGACCGCTGCGCAGGTAGTCCGCGGTGCTCGACGCCCGGTCGCTGTCGTCCAGGCGGAGGCCGGCGACCTGGTCGGGCGTGGTGATCCGGGTGTCCTTCTGCTGGAAGATCCGCCACCCCCAGGTGCCGAACGCCCCGGTGCCGGCCAGCGCGAGGAGCGCCAGCAGTGCGACCACCACCCGCCGGCGGCGAGTCCGGGTCGCCGCCGGGTCGCCGCCGTCCGCCGGCTCGCGGTCGCCCAGCTCGATCGGCTCGCCGGTCAGGTTGACCAGCGGTGCGCCGTCGTCGAGCTGACGGGCGGTGAGATGTGCGTCGGACATAGCCGACACCGTACGCGAACCACCGGTGGCGCACGTCGGCTCCGTCGAAGCGCTCCGTAGACTTTCTTAGGTGACCGAGAGACTGGATGCCCGACGCCCCGACGCCCCGACCCTCGCCGGCCAGTACCAGCCCGGCGAGGTAGAAGAGCGGCGGTACGAGCAGTGGGTAGCCGACGGTCGGTTCCGGGCGTCGGCGGACAGCGACCGGGAGCCCTTCACCATCGTCATCCCGCCGCCGAACGTGACCGGCTCGCTGCACATGGGCCACGCCCTCGACCACACGGTCCAGGACGCCCTGGTGCGGCGCCGGCGGATGCAGGGCTTCGAGGCGCTCTGGTTGCCGGGCATGGACCACGCCGGCATCGCCACCCAGAACGTGGTCGAGCGGCAGCTGGCCGCGCAGGGCCTGTCCCGCCACGACCTCGGCCGGGATAAGTTCGTCGAGCGGGTGTGGCAGTGGAAGGCCACCTCCGGCGGCGCGATCCTCGGCCAGATGCGCCGCCTCGGCGACTCGGTGGACTGGGACCGCGAGCGCTTCACCATGGACGAGGGCCTGTCGCGCGCCGTGCAGACCATGTTCAAGAAGCTGTACGACGACGGTCTCATCTACCGCGCGAACCGGATCATCAACTGGTGCCCGCGCTGCCTGACCGCGCTGTCCGACATCGAGGTGGAACACACCGACGACGACGGCGAACTGGTGTCGATCCGCTACAGCGACGACGTGGTGGTGGCCACCACCCGGGCCGAAACGATGCTGGGCGACACGGCGGTGGCGGTGCACCCGGACGACGAACGGTACCGGCATCTGATCGGCACCGAGGTCGAACTGCCGCTGACGGGTCGGCGGATCCCGATCGTGGGTGATCCGCACGTCGACCCGGCCTTCGGCACGGGCATGGTGAAGGTGACCCCGGCGCACGACCCGAACGACTTCGAGATCGGCCAGCGGCACGACCTGCCGGCGTTGACGGTCATGGACGAGCGGGGTGTCATCACCGCGCCCGGCCCGTTCGAAGGGCTGGATCGCTTCGAGGCCCGCCCGGCGATCGTCGCGGCGTTGCGCGCCGAGGGGCGCATCGTCGCGGAGAAGCGGCCGTACGTGCATGCCGTGGGGCACTGCTCGCGGTGCCGGACCACGGTCGAGCCCCGGCTCTCCCTGCAGTGGTTCGTCAACACCTCTCCGCTGGCGAAGGCGGCCGGCGACGCGGTGCGCGACGGTCGGGTCCGCATCGAGCCGGCCGAGTTGGCCAAGCGCTACTTCGCCTGGGTCGACAACATGCACGACTGGTGCATCTCCCGGCAGCTGTGGTGGGGGCACCGCATCCCGGTCTGGTACGGCCCGGACGGCGAGGTCGTCTGCGTCGGCCCGGACGACGAGCCGCCGGCCGGAGCGGGCTGGCATCAGGACGAGGACGTCCTGGACACCTGGTTCTCCAGCGGGCTCTGGCCGTTCTCCACCCTCGGCTGGCCCGAGCAGACTCCGGACCTCGCCAAGTTCTATCCGACCAGTGTGCTGGTCACCGGGTACGACATCCTCTTCTTCTGGGTCGCCCGGATGATGATGTTCGGGCTGTACGCGATGGACGGCAGGCAGCCGTTCGACGTGATCGCACTGCACGGCATGGTCCGCGACGAGCACGGCAAGAAGATGTCCAAGTCGTTCGGCAACGTCGTCGACCCGCTGGACTGGATCGACCGCTACGGTGCCGACGCGACCCGGTTCACCCTGGCCCGGGGCGCCAACCCCGGTGGCGACGTGCCGGTCAGCGAGGAGTGGTGCCAGGGGTCGCGCAACTTCTGCAACAAGCTGTGGAACGCCACCCGGTTCGCGCTGATCAACGGCGCGCACACCGGCGGCCCGCTGCCGTCCGCCGACCGGCTCTCGACCGTGGACCGGTGGATCCTGTCCCGGCTGGCCCACGTCACCGCGGAGGTCGACGAGCAGTTCGAGACGTACGAGTTCGCCAAGGTCTGCGACCTGTTGTACCACTTCGCCTGGGACGACGTCTGCGACTGGTATGTCGAGCTGAGCAAGCCGGTCCTCGCCGGCGGTGGCGAGCCGGCCGAGGTCAGCCGCCGGGTTCTCGGCCACGTGCTGGACCAGTTGCTGCGGCTGCTGCACCCGGTGATCCCGTTCGTCACCGAGGAACTGTGGACCGCCCTGACCGGCGGCGAGACGGTGCTGACCGCGCCCTGGCCCACCAGCGACCGGGCGCTGATCGACGACGCCGCCGAGGCGGAGGTGGCCACCCTGCAGCGGGTCGTCACCGAGGTCCGCCGATTCCGCTCCGACCAGGGGCTGCGCCCGACCCAGCGGGTCGCCGCCCGGCTCGACGGGCTGGCCGGCGCCGGTGTCGCAGCGCACGAGCCGCTGATCCGGTCCCTCGCGCGGCTCGATCCGGCCGGCGACGACTTCCAGGCCAGCGCGACGCTGGCCATGCCCGGTGAGGTCAGCGTGGCCCTGGACACCCGTGGCTCGATCGACGTGGCCGCCGAACGCGCCCGGCTCGCCAAGGACCGCGCGGCGGCGGAGAAGGAGGCCGGGCAGGCCCGGGCGAAGCTGGACAACCCGGCCTTCGTCGGCAAGGCCCCCGAACACGTCGTCGTCAAGATCCGCGAGCGGCTGGCCGTCGCCGAGGCCGACCTGGCCCGCATCGACGCCGCCTTGGAGGCGCTTTCCTCGTGACCGACCGCCCAGACCGCGCCCGCGGGGACGCGGACCGCACCAACCGTGCCGAGCATGCCGCCTTCGTCGAGGTCGAGGCCGAACTGGCCGCGCGCGGCTTCACCCGGATGGTCTTCGAGCTGGACCGCATCTCGTCCCTGCTCGACCTGCTGGGCAGCCCGCAGCGGGCGTACCCGTCGATCCACCTGACCGGGACCAACGGCAAGACCTCCACCGCCCGCATGATCGACTCGCTGCTGCGGGCCTTCGGGTTGCACACCGGGCGGTACACCAGCCCGCACCTGGAGACCGTCCGGGAGCGGATCAGTCTCGACGGCGAGCCGGTGGACGAGGCCCGCTTCACCACGGTGTACCAGGAGCTGAAGCCGTTGGCCGAGCTGGTCGACGACCGCTCAGCCGAACCGTTGACCTACTTCGACCTGACCACCGCGCTGGCGTTCGCCACCTTCGCCGACGCCCCGGTGGACGTGGCCGTGGTCGAGGTCGGCCTCGGCGGTGCCGAGGACGCCACGAACGTGATCCAGGCCGGGGTGTGCGTACTGACTCCGATCGGGCTGGACCACACCGAGTGGCTCGGCGACACCCTCCAGGACATCGCGGTCGCCAAGTCCGGGATCATCCACCCCGGCGCGACGGTCATCTGCGCCGCGCAGGAGGAGGAGGCCGCCCGGCCGATCCTGCAACGCTGCGCCGAGGTGGGCGCGACCGTTGCCCGTGAGGGGTCGGAGTTCGGCGTGCTCGGCCGGGCCGTCGCCGTCGGCGGGCAGGTGCTCAGCCTGCAGGGCCTGGGCGGGGTGTACGAAGACGTGTTCCTTCCGCTGCACGGCGCTCACCAGGCACAGAACGCAGCGGTGGCGCTCGCCGCCGTCGAGGCGTTCCTGGGTGCCGGCGCCCGGCGGCAACTCGACGTGGAGGCGGTGCGGGAGGGCTTCGCCGCCACCAGTTCCCCCGGCCGGCTGGAGCGGGTCCGTAGCGCCCCGACGATCCTGCTCGACGGCGCGCACAACCCGCAGGGGATGGCGGCGACCGTCACCGCCCTGCAGGAGGAGTTCGCGTTCAGCAAGCTGGTCGCCGTGCTGGCCACGCTGGCCGACAAGGACGCCGTCGGCATGCTGGAGCTGTTGGAGCCGGTGGTCGATCAGCTGGTGGTGACCCGGAACAGCTCACCCCGGGCGCTGCCGGCGAAGGAACTGGCCGCGCTCGCCGCGGAGGTCTTCGGCGCGGACCGGGTCGAGATCGCCGAGGAGATGCCGGACGCGATCGAGGCGGCGGTGGTGCTCGCCGAGGAGGACGTGCCCGGCGAACTGGCCGGGGTAGGTGTGCTGATCACCGGCTCGGTGGTGACCGTGGCCGACGCCCGCCGGCTGCTGAAACGATGACCGCACAACAGCCGGAGCGCGGCGGCGCATCCGGCCCTTCGGCCGACGACCCGCAGCCGCGCCGGTCGGGCCTGCGTGACCCGGTGCGGGCCGTACGCGGGCTCGGCGCGGGCGCCCTCACCCTGGAGGCGCTGGTGCTGCTGCTGGCGATCCAGCCGATCCGGTTGGTCGGCGGTGAGTTCGGCGGCGCCGCGATCGCGGTGGTCGTGGCGCTGGCCGTGGCCGCCGCGGTACTGGCCGGCATGATGCGTCGGCCGTGGGCGTGGCATGCCGGCACCGTGTTGCAGGGACTGCTGCTGCTCTCCGGGCTGCTGCACTGGTCGCTGTTCGCGTTGGGTGTCACGTTCGCTCTGGTGTGGGCGTACGCGTCGCATGTGCGCCGGGTGGTCCTGGGCTGAGTCGCCGGGTCACGGCGGTCCTCACGCGTCGGCGCGTTCCCGCCACTGGGTCAGCGCGATGCCGTGCCCGTCGGGATCGCGGAACGCCGCCGCCCACACCTCCAGCTTGCTGCCCCGGTTGACGATCCGGGGAGCGTAGGTGAACCGGACGCCGGAGTCGCGCAACCGCTCGTAGGCCGACTGGATGTCGTCCACGTCGAGGTTCACGTGCACCAGCCGCCGACTGATCGGCTGGGCGCCGGTCACCTCCCGGAGCACCAGCCGGGTCGCCCCGGAGGCGAGGACGGCGTTGCCCGACCCCCGGTCGACCTCGGTGAAGCCGAGCCGGTCCCGGTAGAACTCCAGGGAGCGGGGCAGCTCGGTGACCAGCAGGGTGATCCCGACCCCGCTGATCGGCGCGGCCGGATCGGCAGCGGCCGGGTCGGTGGTCTCGGGGTCGAAGCCGAAGATCGCCTCGTCCAGTTCTCTCGCACCGACCGCCGCCTCGCCGTCCCCGGCGGGCCGGTCGGCGGTGGGGCGCGGCTCCGGGTCGTCCAGCGGCAGGTCGAGCGGGTCGAGTGGGCCGAGTGGATCCGGCGGAGCACTCGCGCCCGGCGGGGCGGCGCTCGGGGCGGCCGGCCGGTCGGCGCGTCGCCCGGCCTGTTGCGGTTCCGTGAACGGCCCGTCGGGCGCGTCCGCGGCAGTGGTCGGCGCCGCGGCGAATCGTTCCTCGGCCGGCGTGCGGGGCGCGGGTGTGGCCCGGCGGGGAGCGGCCGGTCGGTGGAGCGTTCGACCACGGTCCCCTCGAGCACGACCGGCCGGCCCGGGCGTTGGCGTACCCGCACCGTCTCGCGTTGCTCGACGGGCTCCGTGGGGGCCTCGTGCGGCGGGCCGCCCGGCGGGTCGCCCAGCGGGTCGTGGAAGTCGTCCTCGGGCGCCCGGTCGGCCCACGGCGGCGCCTTCTGCCCGATCAGCACCTCGTCGGGCGGTGCCGGGCTGGTGAACTCGGGGGGCAGGTCGGCGGTGTTGCCGGCCTCGGTGTGGGTGGGCACCTCGTCCCAGAGCACCCGGACGTGTCGCGGGTCGTCCAATGCCACCCGGATCGGCAGGGTCTGCCCCAACGACGGCCATTTCGAGACCGGCACCCGCGGCTCGATGATCTTTTTCGAGCGGGGCGGCAGCCCCGGTGCGTCGATGACCAGTTGGAGTTCGCAGCGCCCGAAGGCGTACTGGGTCGGGGGCTCGGAGGCGCTGTGCACGTGCCCGGCACCGATGACCCAGGTGCGACCGCCGCCGCGCACGGTGGCCAGCGCGATCGCCAGCGCCAGCAGGGCGACCCCGAGCGCCACGATGGCCCAGCTGGTCATGCCCAGGCCGAAGAGGATCACGAAGGTGGCCACGGTGCCGAGCACCGCAGCGATCAACTTGCGTACCGGCGCGATGGGTCGGTTCCCGCCACCATTCGCCACAGTGGACCTCCCGGGGGTCAGGGCCAGGCTAGGCCGGATCGGAGGTCGGGGGAAGGACCGACCACCGCGCCGGCGCCGGGACCGGGTCGCTAGGCTGACCGTACCCAGCCCGACCGGCTTCCGCTCTGAGGAGGAACCCAGCGTGTCCAGCAGCAGCCCGGACGAACGGACGCTCGTACTGATCAAGCCCGACGCGGTCCGCCGAGGGCTGGTAGGCGAGATCATTTCTCGTTTCGAGCGCAAAGGGCTGCGGATCGACGCGATGCTGTCCCGGACGATGGACCCCGCGCTGGCCGACGAGCACTACGCCGAGCACGTCGACAAGCCGTTCTACCCGCCGCTGAAGGCGTTCATGACCGGCGGCCCGCTGGTCGCGCTGGTGCTCTCCGGTGACGAGGTCATCGACGTGGTACGCGGCCTGATCGGCGCCACCGACGGGCGCCGGGCAGCGGCCGGCACCATCCGGGGTGACCTCTCCCTGTCCAACCGGGAGAACCTGGTGCACGCCTCCGACTCGGCGGACAGCGCCAAGCGCGAACTCGCCCTCTGGTTTCCCGACCTGGGCTGATCCTCACCGGTCTCGGCCAGGCCACCCGCCCGCCGACCGGTGCCCTATGTCGCCCAGGTCAGCTTCTCCGGGTTGGCCACCACGAAGATGCCGGTGATCCGGCCGCCGGCGGTGCACAGGGTGACCGCGTGCCGCTGGCCGTCCGCCGTCATCACCAGGGCGGCCGGCTGGCCGTTGAGTTCCGTGCGGTGCACCGTCAGCGGCCACCCCCGGTCCCGGATGCCCAGGATGAACCGGGCCACCCGGTCGGCCCCGGTCACCGGGTTGCGGGCGGCCTTCACCCGGCCGCCGCCGTCGCTCCACGCGGTCGCGTCCGCGGCGACCAGATCGGTCAGCGCGGCCAGGTCACCCTCGTGCGAGGCGGCGATGAACGCCTCCAGCAGCCGCTCCTGCTCGGCCCGGTCGGCGGTGAACCGGCGCTGGTCGCGCCCGATCCGCAGGCTCGCCCGGTGGTGCAACTGCCGGCAGTCCTCGGCGGACCGGTCCAGCACCTCGGCGATCTCGGTGTACGGCAGCTCGAAAGCGGTGTGCAGCACGTAGACCGCGCGCTCCGGCGGGGTGAGCCGCTCCAGCAGATGCAGCAGCGCGGTGGAGAGCGAGTCACGCAGTTCGGCGCGTTCCAGCGGGCCGAACGGCGACGGCACGGTCGGAACCGGCTCCGGCAACCACGGACCGGCGTACGCCTCCCGGGCGGCCTGCCGGGCCCGCAGCCGGTCCATCGACAGGTGGGTCACCACCCGGGACAGGTAGCGGCGCGGCTCGGCCACCCCGGCGCGGTCGACCCGGACCCACCGCAGATAGGCATCCTGCAGCACGTCCTCGGCGTCGTGCCGGCTGCCCAGCAACCGGTAGGCCAGCCCGAGCAGCATCGGCCGGTGCGCGTCGAGCGCGTCGGCCGCCTCGGCCGCGTCGACCGGGCTCACCCGCCCCTCGGCAGATCGCTGCGGACGGTCGCCGTGATTCGGTTCCACCCGTTGATTGTGGCAATCGCCGGGACCAGGTCGGCGCGGGCGGTCCGTTCGCGACAGGTGCGTGCTGTGACGCCGGTCATGCGCCGTTCCGGCGGCGGTCACCGGGATCGCCGTCGACGGTCACGTCCGGCCGGTAGACCGAAGCGGTCAGTCCCCTCACCCAGGAGGAACGATGACCGAGATCGATCGACGTACCCTGCTGCGGGCCGGCGTGGTGGCCGGCGCCGGCGTCGCCGGCGGCGTGTTGCTCGGCGGGGCCGGCGCGTCCGCCGGACCGGCCTGGCGGCCCGGTGGGCGGCCGGTGCTGACCCACGGTGTGCAGAGCGGCGATGCGGCGGCGGACTCCGCGGTGGTCTGGACCCGCGCGGACCGCCCGGGTCGGATGCTGGTGGAGGTGAGCCGCCGGCCCGACTTCCGGGGCGCCCGCAAGGTGCGCGGACCGGTGCTGCACCCGGGCTCGGACTTCACCGGCAAGGTGCGGCTGGGCGGGCTGCCCAGTGCCGAGCGGCTGCACTACCGGGTGCGGGTGGAGAGCCTGGACCGGCCCGGCCTGGCCAGCGCGCCGTTGACCGGTGCGCTGACCACGGCCCCGGCCACGCACAGCCGCCGTGACGTGCGCTTCGTCTGGACCGGTGACATCGCCGGGCAGGGCTGGGGCATCGCACCCGACTTCGGCGGCATGTCGATCTTCCGGGCGATGCGGGCGCGGCGGCCGGACTTCTTCCTGTGCAGCGGCGACACCGTGTACGCCGACAACCCGCTCACCGAGTCGGTCGCGCTGCCCGACGGGCGGGTCTGGCGCAACCTGGTCGTCCCGGAGAAGTCCAAGGTCGCCGAGACGCTGGCCGAGTTCCGTGGGCAGTTCGCGTACAACCTGCTCGACGAACACCTGCGGGCGTTCGCCGCGGAGGTGCCGCAGGTCAACCAGTGGGACGACCATGAGGTGACCAACAACTGGTACCCGGGGGAGGTGCTGACCGACGACCGCTACACCGAACGCCGGGTGGACGTGCTCGCCGCTCGGGCGCGGCGCGCGTTCGACGAGTGGCTGCCGACGCCCCCGCGCGGACCGCTGTACCGCAGGTTGGCCTACGGCCCGCTGCTGGACCTGTTCGTGCTGGACATGCGGACCTACAAGGACCCCAACGACGGCAACACGTACGCCGACCCGGGTCGCGGGTTGCTCGGTGCCGAACAGCGGGCCTGGCTGATCCGGGAACTGACCCGGTCCCGGGCCACCTGGAAGGTGATCGCCATCGACCTGCCGCTGGGGCTGGTGGTGCCGGACGGCGCGGCTGCCCAGGAGGGCGTGGCACAGGGCGACCCGGGCGTCCCGGCCGGGCGGGAACTGGAGTTCGCCGGGGTGCTCGGTGCGGCCCACCGGGCCGGGGTGACCGGGATCGTCTTCCTCACCGCCGACGTGCACTACACCGCCGCGCACCACTACGACCCGGCCCGCGCGGCGGTCGCCGACTTCACCCCGTTCTGGGAGTTCGTCTCCGGCCCGGCGCACGCGGGCGCGTTCGGCCCGAACGCCCTGGACGGCACCTTCGGCCCGCAGGCGGTGTTCGTGAACGCCCCGCCCCGCGCCAACACCTCCCCGGCCGAGGGCTTCCAGCACTTCGGCGAGGTTCACATCGACGCGCACTCCCGTGCCCTCACCGTCCACCTCCGCGACCGCGACGGCCGTTCCCTCTGGACCACCACCCTCCCCGCCCCCTGACCCCCACCCCGGCCGTGTCGATCATGCAGTTGTGGCTCCCGAATCACACCGAAAGGCCCCTTTCGAAGGGTGCCACAACTGCAAGATCGCGGGGGCGGGGGTGGGGTGGGGCGGGTATGATCGGGGGTGGCGATGATCCGGCTATCACCGGGGAGTCTCCGGAAGAACGGCCGGGTGACCGGCTCAGTAGAACCGGACGGGTCCGGCCCGTCACAGCCGGCCAACGAGCGGGCGGTCGATCCTGGCCGTCAAGCGGGGTGGTACCGCGGGTCCGACCCGAGGCGCCGGTGACGGCGTACCGGAGCGGGCTCGTCCTCGCAGACCCACGACAGTGAGCGTCAGCGAGGAGAACGACCCCGATGGCCTATCCGTTGCACGACCCGAACGCCGGCGGCGTCCCGGCGAGCCCGGACCTGCCCGCGGTCGAGCGCCGGGTGCTGGAGCACTGGACGGCCGACAAGACCTTCCATGCCTCCGTGGACGCCCGTGACCCGGGCGAGGACGGAAACAACGAGTACGTCTTCTACGACGGGCCGCCGTTCGCCAACGGCCTGCCGCACTACGGCCACCTGTTCACCGGGTACGTCAAGGACGTGGTGCCCCGCTACCAGACCATGCGCGGCCGGCGGGTGGAGCGGCGCTTCGGCTGGGACTGCCACGGCCTGCCCGCCGAGGTGGTCGCCGAGAAGCAGCTCGGCATCACCAGCAAGGCCGAGATCCTCGACCTGGGCGTGGCCCGGTTCAACGAGGCGTGCCGCGCCTCGGTGCTGGAGTTCACCCAGGACTGGGAGCGGTACGTCACCCGGCAGGCCCGCTGGGTCGACTTCGCCAACGACTACAAGACCCTCGACCTGGACTACATGGAAAGCGTCATGTGGGCCTTCAAGACCCTGCACGACAAGGGTCTGGTCTACGAGGGCTTCCGGGTGCTGGCGTACTGCTGGCGCTGCGAGACGCCGCTGTCGAACACCGAGACCCGGATGGACGACGTCTACCGGGACCGGCACGACCCGACCCTGACCGTGTGGTTCGAGCTGACCGCCGACGAGTCCGCGCCGGAACTGGTGCGCGGGCCGGTCCGGCTCGGCGTCTGGACGACCACCCCGTGGACGCTGCCGTCCAACCTCGCGCTCGCCGTCGGCCCGGACATCGAGTACGCGGTGCTGGAGCGCGACGGCGTCCGTCACCTGGTGGGCGCGGCCCGGCTGGCGGCGTACGCCAAGGAACTGGAGGGGTACGAGCAGGTCGGCACGGTACGCGGCGCGGACCTGGTGGGACGCCGGTACACGCCGCTGTTCGACTTCCTGGTGGAGCAGGCCGGGCCGAATGCCTACCAGGTGCTCGGCGCGGAGTTCGTCACCACCGAGGACGGCACCGGGATCGTGCACCTGGCCCCGGCCTTCGGTGAGGACGACCAGAACGCCTGCAACGCCGCCGGCATCCCGACCGTCGTCACGGTAGACGACCACACCCGGTTCACCGCGCTGGTCCCGCCGTTCGAGGGCGAGCAGGTCTTCGACGTCAACAAGCCGGTGATCCGCCAGCTCAAGGAGCGGGGGGTGGTGCTCAGGCAGGACACCTACACCCACTCGTACCCGCACTGCTGGCGCTGCGACACGCCCCTGGTCTACAAGGCGGTGTCGTCCTGGTTCGTGGCGGTGACGAAGTTCAAGGACCGGATGGTCGAGCTCAACCAGCAGATCAACTGGACACCGGGGCACATCAGGGACGGCTCGTTCGGCAAGTGGCTGGCCAACGCCCGGGACTGGTCGATCAGCCGGAACCGGTTCTGGGGTTCGCCCATCCCGGTGTGGCGCTCCGACGACCCGAACCACCCCCGGGTGGACGTGTACGGGTCGCTCGCCGAGATCGAGCGGGACTTCGGCGTACGCCTGACCGACCTGCACCGGCCGGCGGTGGACGAGTTGGTGCGCCCCAACCCGGACGACCCGACCGGCCGCTCGACGATGCGCCGGGTGCCGGAGGTGCTGGACTGCTGGTTCGAGTCCGGCTCGATGCCGTTCGCCCAGGTGCACTACCCGTTCGAGAACGCCGACTGGTTCGAGCACCACTACCCGGGCGACTTCATCGTCGAGTACATCGGGCAGACCCGGGGCTGGTTCTACACCATGCACGTGCTGGCCACCGCGCTGTTCGACCGGCCGGCGTTCCGCAACTGCCTCAGCCACGGCATCCTGCTCGGCTCGGACGGGCGCAAGATGTCCAAGAGCCTGAGCAACTATCCGGACGTGTACCACGTCTTCGACTCGTACGGCTCGGACGCGATGCGCTGGATGCTGATGTCCTCGCCGGTGCTGCGGGGCGGGGACATGCCGGTCACCGAGTCGAGCGTGCGGGACGCCGTCCGGCAGGTGCTGCTGCCGCTCTGGAACGTCTGGTACTTCTTCTCGCTCTACGCCAACGCGGACGGGTACCAGGCCAGGCGGAGGACGGCGGCGACGCCGGCCGGCGGCGGCGACGCCGCCGGCAACCTGCTCGACCGGTATGTGCTGGCGAAGACGAACGAGCTGGTGGCCACGGCCGGCGCGCAGCTGGACGCGTACGACATCTCGGGCGCCTGCGCCACCGTCCGGTCCTACCTGGACGCGTTGACCAACTGGTACGTGCGGCGCTCGCGGGACCGGTTCTGGGCCGGTGACGAGGAGGCGTTCGACACCCTGTGGACGGTGCTGGAGACGCTCTGCCGGGTGGTGGCGCCGCTGGCGCCGCTGACCGCGGAGGAGATCTGGCGCGGGCTGACCGGCGAGCGGTCGGTGCACCTGACCGACTGGCCGCAGGCCACGGAGTTCCCGGCCGACCACGACCTGGTCGCCGCGATGGACTCCGTCCGCTCGGTCGCCTCGGCGGCGCTGTCGCTGCGCAAGGCCAAGGGGCTGCGGGTCCGGCTGCCGCTGTCGAAGCTGACCGTGGCCACACCGGTGGCCGAGCAGCTGCGTCCCTTCGCCGACCTGGTCGCCGACGAGGTCAACGTCAAGGAGGTGGAGTTCACCGGCGCGCTGTCCGCGCACTGCCGGCAGGTGCTCACCGTGGTGCCCCGGGCGCTCGGGCCGCGGGTCGGCAAGCAGGTGCAGCAGGTGATCAAGGCGGTCAAGGCGGGCCAGTGGGAGCTGGTCGACGGTGCCCCGGTCGCCGCCGGCGTCACCCTCGCCGACGGCGAGTACGAGCTGCGCCTGGTCGCGGTCGACGCCGAGCACTCGGCGCCGTTGCCGGGCGGCGAGGGGGTGGTGGTGCTGGACACCATGGTCAGTCCCGAACTCGCCGCGGAGGGGTTGGCCCGGGACTTCGTCCGGGTGGTGCAGCAGGCCCGCCGGGACGCCGACCTGGACGTCTCCGATCGGATCGTGGTCTCGGCGTCGGCCTCCGAGGGGGTCCGGGCTGCGGTGTCCGGGTACCGCGACTTCGTGGCCCGGGAGGTGCTGGCCGACAGCGTCGACTTCGCCGACGGGCTCGACGGCTTCGTCGGTGAGGTCGGTGAGGGCGAGCGGGTCACCGTCGTCGTCCGCCGGGTCTGAGACCCGGCGGACGTGCCCCACCTCACGACTGCCGTCGTGGGGTGGTCCGCTACGGTGACACCGCCGCTTACCTGACTCGATTCGCCGGAGGACCAGTGCCGCTGCTCTACACCATCGGCAAGCTCACCGTGGGCCCCGCGATGCGGCTGGCGTTCCGTCCGACGGTGGAGGGGCTGGAGCACGTCCCGGCAAGCGGCGGCGCGATCTTCGCCGGCAACCACCTGTCGGTGGCCGACGAACTGCTGCTCGGCACCGTGGTGCCCCGGCACCTGGCTTTCTGGGCGAAGTCGGACTACTACAAGGGCACCGGAGCGAAGGGCGCGTTTCAACGGTTCGTGCTCAACGGTCTCGGGGCGATCCCGGTCGAGCGGGCCGGCGGTCGGGCGGCGTTGACCGCCTTCGACGCGGCGATCCCGGCACTGAAGGGCGGCGACCTGGTCGCCGTCTACCCGGAGGGAACGCGGTCCCCGGACGGGCGGCTCTACCGGGGTCGTACCGGTACCGCCCGGCTGGCCCTCGCGGCGGGCGTGCCGGTCATCCCCGTCGGCATGGTCGGCACTGACAAGGCCCAGCCGATCGGTGCCCGGCTGCCCCGCCCGGGCCGCGCGAAGATCATCGTGCGGTTCGGCAAGCCGCTGGACTTCACCGGGCGCCCCAACGACCGGACGTCGCTGCGGCAGATGACCGACGAACTGATGGCCGAGATCCAGAAGCTCACCGGCCAGGAGTACGTCCCGCGTTACGCGCCGCCACGCGCCCACCCGCCGGTCGCCGACGGGCCCGAGGCCGGCTGACCGACGTCACGGTGGGCTGACGGAGCGCCTTTCCTCCTGGGCGCGTACCGCGTCGATGTCGCCGAGCCGGTCGAGCTGGGCCATGGTGCGGGCCATCCGGGCGTTGCCCGGGATCCGCTCCCGGTTGCGGGACAGGAACGCCCAGTAGCCGGCGGCGCTGGTAGCCGGGCTCGAAGTACCAGTCCAGGTGCCAGACGAAGTCCCGCCAGCCGAGGATCTGCCGGATGAAGCCTTCCACGCTGGGCAGCGGCGCACCGTGGCGGCGGTACGCCTGCTCCGCGCCCCGGACCGCCGCCATCGGGTCGAGCAGGCCCAGGTTGAACGAGGATGAGAGCAGGCTGTGCGCCAGCCAGGGGTCGCCGGCGAGCATCGCGTCCTCGTACGGGCCGAACCGGGGCAGCCGGTGCTTGAGGAAGTGCCGCAACCGGGCCTGCGCCTCACGGGTGATGACCGGGAAGCGACGCGGGCCGTCCCGCCCGACGAACCGGATGCCCTCCCGCTCCCACCGGTCGAGATCGGCCCGGACCTCGGCGTCGATCTCGTCCTCCCGGGGCATCGGCGGGGGCGGCACGTCGAGGCGGTCGACACCCTTCGGTGGGGGTTGACGGTTGTCGGAGTCGAAGCTCCACCGTCCGCCGGCCGGTTCGTCGCCGTCGACCAGCACCCGGTGGTGCTCCCGGGTAAAGCGGTGCGCAGGAAGATCGCCTGACCGCCTTCGACTCGATCAGCAGCACCGGCTGGCGGCGGTTGTCGAGAAAGTGCGGCCCCAACTGGTCGGCGAAGAGCCAACGCCGCGGCATGGCTCCGATTGTCCCCCGTCGGGCGCCGCGGCGGGTGAGAAGGGCTCAGCCGGTCAACCGTCCGTGGTGACGATCTGCTCGCGCAGGGTGCCGAGGAGTCGAGCACTGTCGTCCACGGAGAGCCCGGTGAAGACGGCGCTGGTCATGCTGCCGTGGTCGACCGAGGTGCACACCACCACCCCGACCCCGTCGGCGCGACCCACGGCGCAGCGTTCGTGTCGGCCCCGGACGCCGGTCTCCACGACCTGTGCCTCGCCGAGGGCGTACTGGCCGGTGAGCCGGTCGATCTCGGCGTCGGCGTCCGCCGACGGCGTGAACCGGAAGCCGGTGCCGCCGAAGACGGTCACCCGCTTGCCGGTGCTGGTGGTGTAGATCCCGGCGAACGTGTCCTCGGCGAGCCAGTGCGCCTGCCGCATCTGCGTCTCCAACCGCCGGGCGTCGCGGGTGCTGCGCGGGTCCTCGCGCAGTCGCAGATCGGCCACCTGCCCCGGCAACGTGGCGTTCGCCGGGTACTGACTGGCCATCGGCATGCCGTAGTAGGCCGGGCAGCCGCAGCAGCAGGCCAGGGTAAACAGCAGCACCCAGGGCCAGCGGCGCCGCCTGCGGACCGGGACCGGGACGTACCCCGGGGCGCCTGCCAGCCGGGCGGCGGCGCGACGGGTCGTGCCTTCTTCCTGTCCCGCCGCCGGCTCGGTGGCGACGCGGTCGGTGGCCCGGCCGGTGTCGGCAGCCGCCCGGCCGGAGAGACCGGTGGAGCCGGCGGGGCGCCGTGCCCGGCCGGCGGGCGGGCGACCGGCGGCGGGTACGCCGGCTGTACCGGATAGGGACCGGGCTGCTGCGGTGCCGGGGAGATCGGAGGTGCCGGGGAGATCGGAGGTGCCGGTGGCCCGGAGTACGGCCGGGTCGGCGGCGGGGCCGGGTAGGACAGCGTCGGCGGCAGGGCGGGGAAGTCGGTCGAGGGCAGGTTCCAGCCGCTCGTGTCGACGCCGGCCCAGGGGTCGACCGGGGTCTGGTGCTCCGGCTGGGGCGCCGGCGTCACCGGCGCGGGGTGGGTTCGCTCGACTCGCCCCAGCCGTGGCGGCGCGCCGGCGCCGGCGGCACCGCGGCCGAGCCGCTCCAGCGCGGCGCCGGTGCCTCGTGCGGGGCGTCGGGCAGCACGCGGGTGCCCTGCGGGCCGACCGGTGGCTGCGGGCCGACCGGTGGCTGCGGCGCCGGGTCGGCGGGCTGCTCGTCGTCCGGCCTGGTGTCGTCCGGCCGGGTGTCGTCCGATCTGGTGTCGTCCGGCCGAATCGGCTGGTCACGCGCCTCGGCTGGGTCGGTCGGCAGTTCGTGAGTGACCGCCGGCTCACCGTCCCGCTGTGGCTCTGGACGGCTCCCGTCGACCGGCCGGTCTGCTCCCGGCTGCGGCTCCGGCATCGCGGCAATCTCCTCTCGCGCCGGTCCGAGGTTAGTACCGGTGTGCCACCGGGGCCGAATCGGCTGCCCGCCGGCCGCGGTCCCGGTCCTCGCGGCCGTTCCCGGTCCTCGCGGGCCGCGGGCCGCGGGCCCCGGGCGCCGTGGCCGGGGACGAGGGGTTCGGGCCCTGTCGAGCTGAACCGCTTGTGCTATCACCAGCAGAGCCCCGGCTCGTCGCGGCCGTCGGCGCTTCGGACGTCCGGGATGGCCGTTTGGTTCGGCCCGGTTGGTCCGCTGATCCGTCGGTGCTATCAGCTCGACAGGGCCGGCAGAGCGGGCCTGCGCCGGGCCTGGGCCGGGCTCGCATCGGGTTTGGGCCGGGCTGGGCGGGGTGCCCGGGCGACCGCTGCGAAGTCCGCTCCTTGGGCCGATCGGCGGGCACGAGCGGCGAGCAGCAGGCCGCGGCGGACGCCCGACCAGTTCGAGGGCGTGCTGGCCGGCCCACCGGGGACTGCGGGTAGGAAAGGCGGCTGCCAGGTGTGGCGCGGTGGACGGTGGGTGGGCGCGTACTCTTGGGCAGCATGAGCGTCCCGTCCACCACACCGCGTCCGGTCGCGGCCAACTCCGTGTGGCCCCGCCTGGAGCCGCTGCTGCCCCAGGTGACCAAGCCCATCCAGTACGTCGGTGGCGAGTTGGGTGCGGTGGTCAAGGACTGGGACGCGGCGATCGTCCGCTGGGCGCTGATGTACCCGGACGCGTACGAGGTCGGCCTGCCCAACCAGGGCGTGCAGATCCTCTACGAGGTGCTCAACGAACTGCCGGACACGCTCGCCGAGCGGACGTACGCGGTCTGGCCGGACCTGGAGAACCTGATGCGCGTCCACGGCGTGCCGCAGTTCACCGTCGACGCCCACCGACCGGTCCGTGACTTCGACCTCTTTGGCGTGTCGTTCGCCACCGAGCTGGGCTACACCAACCTGCTCACCGCGATCGACCTGGCCGGTATCCCGCTGCTCGCGGCCGACCGCACCGACGCCGACCCGGTGATCGTCGCAGGCGGGCACGCCGCGTTCAATCCCGAACCGATCGCCGACTTCGTCGACGCCGCCGTGCTCGGCGACGGCGAGGAGGCGGTCCTGGAGATCACCGCGATCGTCCGGGAGTGGAAGGCCGAGGGCTGCCCGGGTGGCCGGGACGAACTGCTGCTGCGGCTGGCGCGTACCGAGAGTGTCTACGTGCCGCGCTTCTACGACGTGGACTACCTGCCCGACGGCCGGATCCAGCGGGTCGTGCCCAACCGGGCCGACGTGCCGTTCCGGGTGCACAAGCGCACGACCATGGACCTGGACGCCTGGCCGTACCCGCGCAAGCCCCTCGTCCCGCTGGCCGAGACGGTGCACGAGCGGTACGCGGTGGAGATCTTCCGGGGTTGCACCCGGGGGTGCCGGTTCTGCCAGGCCGGCATGATCACCCGTCCGGTCCGCGAGCGGTCCATCACCACGGTCGGGCAGATGGTGCAGCAGGGACTCGAGTTCTCCGGCTTCCACGAGGTTGGCCTGCTGTCGCTGTCCTCGGCGGACCACTCCGAGATCGGCGACATGTGCTCCGGCCTGGCCGAGCAGTACCAGGGCACCAACGTCTCGCTCTCGCTGCCCTCGACCCGGGTGGACGCGTTCAACATCGAGCTGGCCCAGGAGCTGTCCCGTAACGGCCGGCGGACCGGTCTGACCTTCGCACCGGAGGGCGGGTCGGAGCGGATCCGCAAGGTGATCAACAAGATGGTGTCGAAGGACGACCTCATCCGCACCGTGGTGACCGCGTACACGAACGGTTGGCGGCAGGTGAAGCTGTACTTCATGTGCGGCCTGCCGACCGAGACCGACGCCGACGTCCTGGAGATCGCGGACATGGCGCACGAGGTCATCCGGGCCGGTCGGGCCGCCACGGGCTCCAAGGACATCCGCTGCACGGTCTCGATCGGCGGGTTCGTGCCGAAGCCGCACACTCCGTTCCAGTGGGCCGCGATGGATCGGCCGGAGGTCATCGACCACCGGCTCAGGTTGCTCAAGCAGGCCATCAACGCGGACCGTTCGCTGGGCCGAGCGATCGGCTACCGCTATCACGACGGCGAGCCCTCGCTGATCGAGGGCCTGCTGTCCCGGGGTGACCGCCGGGTCGGCGCGGTGATCCGCCGGGTCTGGGAGAACGGCGGCCGGTTCGACGGCTGGAGCGAGCACTTCTCGTACCAGCGCTGGGTGGACGCCGCCGGCGAGGTGCTGCCCGGCTTCGGGGTGGACCTCGACTGGTACACCACCCGGGAGCGCGACGAGCTGGAGGTCCTGCCCTGGGACCATCTGGACTCGGGCCTGGACAAGGACTGGCTCTGGCAGGACTGGCAGGACGCGCACAGCGAGTACGAGCAGGACGACTGCCGGTGGACGCCGTGCTTCGACTGCGGCGTCTGCCCGACCATGGACACCGAGATCCAGATCGGCCCGACCGGCCGGAAGCTGCTCCCGCTGACCCCGGTCAACGGGTCGAAGCTCGCTGCCGGCACCCAGCAGTGAACCCGGGGCCGCGGGTGGGGCCCGACACCGAGGAGCGCGACCATCAGTAGGAAACCACAGCCCGAAGGCGGCCAGGCGCCGGTCGTCCAGCGCATCCGGATCCGGTACGCCAAGCGTGGCCCGCTGCGGTTCACGTCGCACCGCGACTTCGCCCGGGCCTTCGAGCGGGCCCTGCGCCGGGCCGGCGTGCCGGTGGCATTCTCCCAGGGCTTCACCCCGCATCCGAAGATCTCGTACGCCAGCGCCGCGCCTACCGGAGTGGCGAGCGAGGCGGAGTACCTGGAGATCGGCCTGCGCGAGCCGGTCGAGCCGGAGCAGCTGCGCGCCGCGCTGGACGCCGCGCTCTCGCCCGGTCTCGACGTGCTCGACGCCGTGGTGGCCAGCGGCACCGGCCTGGCGGACCGGATCGAGGCCTCCCACTGGCGGATCGAGCTGCCTCAGCTGGATCCCGACGGGGTGGCGAAGGCCGTCGAGGTCTTCACCGCCGCCGACGAGGTGCTGGTCGAGCGGATGACCAAGCAGGGACGGCGGACCTTCGACGCGCGGGCGGCAGTCATAAGCATCGATGCCCTTGTGCCGACGGCGACGCCTTCCGGGGACCCGGCCGTACCGTGTGCGATACTCGAACTGGTCGTGCGGCAGGTCACCCCGTCCGTACGGCCCGATGACGTCCTTTCCGGCCTCCGCGTGGTGGCCGGCCTGGAGCCGCCGGTGGCCCCGAAGGTGATCCGGCTGGCTCAGGGCACGCTGACCGCGCAGGGTGCGATCGTGGATCCGTTGGACGCGGACCGCGACTGGGCAACCATCGGCGGGCGCTGACCGACGGTCGGCGTCCAGACAGGCAGACTTCGCCGGTCGCGCACCCTGTGCGCGCCGGGGAAACACCTTTGCGGCAACCCTGCGTGGCAGCGCTCACCCGCGCCCGGGGAAGCCAGAACTGGAGAACGTCCATGCTCGAGAACGAGCCCGAGGGCGGCGAACGCACCGGCGCGAACCTGGCCGGCGAGACCGCCGAGAACAACACCACCGGTGCGGCCGGTGCAGCGAGCGGGGCCGAGACGCCCCGGGTGCTGCCGGCGCCGTGAGTGGCGCCGCCGACCTGGAGGCCGCGTCGACCGCCGAGCCCGCCCCCGTCGCCGGGCGACCCGTCGCCGGGCCGCCCCGGTAAGCCGGCCGGAGCAGACCGAAGCCCCGGTGGAGGCGCCCGGCGTCGCGGCGGCCGGCAGCGGGGAAGCCCCGCAGGCCGAGGTGTTCGCGCCGGTCTCCGGCGACCTCGACCCCGCGGCGAAGACCCCGAGACGGCGCCGCAAGGCCACCACCAGCCAGAAGGACACCGAGGAACCGCTGGCCGCGGCGCAGGCCGAGGCCGCCGACGGCGACGTGGTGCCGCCGGTCAAGGTGACCCGCACCCGCCGCAAGAAGGCGGCGTCCGCGGCGGCCGAGCCGCCCGCCGACGCCCCGACCGCGCAGCCGCTGGTCGCCGAGGCGCCGCCGAGCGGGAGCCCGACGCCGCACCCGCGGCCGGCACCGACTTCGGCTCCGCCGCGTTGCCGGCCGAGGGCGCCGCCGAGCCGGTGGACGCGGACACCGCCAGTGGCACCGGCGGGCCGGCCCAGGAGGCCGCCGGGCAACCCGCTCCGGAGACCCGCTCGCGGCGCCGCAAGGCCGCGCTCGCCGCGCCGACGGTGCTGTTCATGGCCCCGGAAGAGGTCGTCGCCCGTGCCGCCGCGGCCGAGGCCGCCGCCGCCGAGGAGACCGCCGAGGAACCGGCAGAGCCGACGCGGCGCCGGCGTCGCGGCCGACGCGAGGTCGAGCCCGTGGTGACGGTCGAGGTCGAGGAGGAAGAGACCGCCACGGAGGGCGAAGAGGCCGCCGAGGAGGATGACGACGAGGAGACCGCCGCCGCGCGGCGCCGCCGCCGGCGTGGTCGCCGGGGCCGGGGCCGGGGCAAGGGCGGCACCGACGACGTCGAGGACGCCGAGGAGGGCGAGGCCGAGGAGGCCGTCCAGGCCGAGTCGGACGAGACCGAGGCGGACGGCGACGACGCCGAGGGCGGCGACGGGATGACCCGCCGCCGCCGCCGGCGCCGCCGCCGGGGGCCGGCGACACCGACGGCACCGCCGATGACGGCGTCCCCACCGTGGTGAAGATCAGGGAGCCGCGCCGGACGGTCGACGAGGTGCAGGGCGTCTCCGGCTCGACCCGGCTGGAGGCCAAGCGGCAGCGCCGCCGGGACGGGCGCGAGCAGCGCCGGACCCGCCCGCCGATCCTCAGCGAGTCCGAGTTTCTGGCCCGCCGCGAGGCGGTCGACCGGGTGATGGCGGTACGCCAGCGGGGTGACCGCACCCAGATCGCCGTGCTCGAGGACGGCGTCCTGGTCGAGCACTACGTCACCCGCAACTCGGCCGGCACCATGGCCGGCAACGTCTACCTGGGCAAGGTGCAGAACGTGCTGCCCAGCATGGAGGCGGCCTTCGTCGACATCGGCCGGGGGCGCAACGCGGTCCTGTACGCCGGCGAGGTCAACTGGGACACCACCGGTCTGGAGGGACGGGCCCGCTCGATCGAGCAGGCCCTCCGGTCCGGCGACTCCGTGCTGGTGCAGGTGACCAAGGACCCGATCGGGCACAAGGGGGCCCGGTTGACCAGCCACATCGCGCTCTCCGGCCGGCACCTGGTCTACGTGCCCGGCGGCAACGCCTCCGGGATCAGCCGCAAGCTGCCGGACACCGAGCGCAAGCGGCTGCGCGACGTGCTGAAGAAGCTGGTCCCGGACGGCGCCGGGGTGATCGTCCGGACCGCGGCCGAGGGGGCCAGCGAGGACGAGTTGGAGCGGGACGTCAAGCGACTCCAGGCGCAGTGGGACGACATCCAGGACAAGGCCGCCGAGGGCGGCGCTCCGGTGCTGCTCTACGAGGAGCCGGATCTGGTGATCCGGGTGGTCCGTGACCTGTTCAACGAGGACTTCCGCGACCTGGTGGTCGAGGGCGACGAGGCGTACGACATGGTCGACTCGTACCTGTCGCACGTGTCGCCGGACCTGGTCGAGCGGCTGCGGCGGCATGTCGGCACCGCGGACGTCTTCGCCGAGTACCGGATCGACGAGCAGATCCTCAAGGGGCTCGACCGCAAGGTCTTCCTGCCCTCCGGCGGTCACCTGGTGATCGACCGGACCGAGGCGATGACCGTGGTCGACGTCAACACCGGCAAGTACACCGGTGCCGGGGGCAACCTGGAGGAGACGGTCACCCGCAACAACCTGGAGGCGGCCGAGGAGATGGTCCGGCAGCTGCGGCTGCGGGACATCGGCGGCATCGTGGTGATCGACTTCATCGACATGGTGCTGGAGTCGAACCGGGAGCTGGTGCTGCGCCGGCTGACCGAGTGCCTGGGGCGGGATCGCACCAAGCACCAGGTCACCGAGATCACGTCGCTGGGCCTGGTGCAGATGACCCGTAAGCGGATCGGTGCCGGGCTGCTGGAGGCGTTCAGCGAGACCTGCGACTGCTGCAAGGGCCGGGGGTTGATCATCCACACCGAGCCGGTGCCGGAGAAGCCGCGCTCCGGTGGCGCCGAGAAGGTCAAGGCGGTCGCCTCGGTGGGCGTCCCGGCGACCGAGCAGCCGACCGGCTCGTCCCGGCGCCGGGCCCGCAAGAACGCCCCGGCCGAGCGGACCGTGGTGGAGGTCACCGAGACCGACACGACGAGCACCACCGACGCCGACCTGGACGACACGATGGGCTACGACCTGTCCCGCTACGAGACCGACACCGCGGCCGCCCCGGACGTCGCCGACAGCCAGCGGGGAGTCCGCCCGGCTGGCCGCGCCGGACGACCCGGACGCGCTCGGCGAGGACGAGGAGGGCGGCACCGGCCGGCGTCGGTCCCGTCGTGGCGGAGCGCGCCGGCGTACCCGGCCCTGACCGGCTGACCCGGCTAGCCGGCAGGCGGGCCCCGGACGACCGGGGCCGGGCTGGTGGGTCGCGGGGAGCAGGGCCCTCGCGGCGGCGACGTCCGCCGGGAGGGGCCTTCCCGTATGGTCGACAGCGGCGACGGCCGGCGCCTGACCCGCAGGTGCCGGGCGGGCCGCTGCCCGTCGCCAGGGAGGCAACGATGACGCGCCGTCTGCTCGCGGTGACCGCGGTCGCCGCCGTGCTGCTCGCCGGAGCCGGCTGTTCCGCCGAGCGGCGGGAGGCGGGCGATCCGACGGTGACGACCACGACGCGCATCGAGGCCACCCTCGCCCCGGCGAGGCCCACCCCGACGCCCCGGTCGCGACACCGGCGCCGGGCGCGGCGGGCGGCAACGCCCTGGCGGTCTGCGCCGCCGCCCAGCAGGCCAGCGGCGACGCGGGGAAGAAATACGTGGAGCAACTCGGTGCCATGCTCGCGGCGACCGGTGCGGGTGACCCGGCGGCTGCCACGGCGGCCGGCGAGCGGGCCGAGGCGGCGTTGGCCGGCTGGGGCAGAGCGCTCCGCGAGCAGTCGAGCCGTGCCGACGATCCGCAGCTCAAGACGCTGTTGACCGACCTGGCGGCCGAGGTCGGCCGGCTCGGCACCGACATCGAAGCACTTGAGGACACCTCGCTCGACCAGCTCCAGCAGCGCCTCGACCAGCTCTGCGCCCGCTGACCGGCCGGCCCGGTTTGGGTTCCACCCCGACCATGCCGTACGCTGGCCTGCGGCGCACTTTGGTGTGCCGAGTTCTCGCGTGCCCGCGCCGCCGTGCTTCTGCTACCCGGCGAGCCGCCGCGGGGACGACCGCCAGCAGCCTCAACGACAGGGAGTCCGCCTCCGATGTACGCGATCGTCAAGACCGGCGGCAAGCAGTACAAGGTCGCCGAAGGCGACGTGATCGAGGTCGAGAAGCTCGCCGGCACCCCCGGCGACGCGGTGAAGCTCGCCGCGGTGCTCCTCGTCGACGGTGACGACCTGGTGACCGACGCGGCGAAGCTCGCTCAGGTCGAGGTGTCCGGTGAGATCGCCGCGCACACCAAGGGCCCGAAGATCCGGATCCACAAGTTCAAGAACAAGACCGGCTACCACAAGCGCCAGGGTCACCGCCAGCCGCTGACCCAGGTCAAGGTGACCGGCATCTCCAGCGGGAAGTAGGTCGTCCTCAGATGGCTCACAAAAAGGGTGCGTCCAGCTCGCGTAACGGCCGTGACTCCGCGGCACAGCGGCTCGGCGTGAAGCGCTTCGGTGGTCAGGTCGTCGGCGCGGGCGAGATCATCGTCCGGCAGCGCGGCACCAAGTTCCACCCCGGTGACCAGGTAGGCCGCGGCAGCGACGACACGCTCTTCGCGCTGGCCGCCGGTGCGGTCCAGTTCGGCACCAAGCGCGGTCGCAAGACCGTCAGCATCGTGCCGCAGCAGTAACTCACTTCGGCGAAGCGGGCCGCGGACCTGGTGTCCCGGCCCGCTTCGCCTTTTCTCACGCGGGGGCTCGTCCTCGCTGGAAGGATTGACGTCCGTGGCGACGTTCGTTGACCGGGTCGTCCTGCACCTGCAGGCCGGCGATGGGGGGCACGGCTGTGTCTCGATCCACCGGGAGAAGTTCAAGCCGTTCGGCGGGCCCGACGGCGGCAACGGCGGGCACGGCGGCAGCGTGTCCCTGATGGTGGACCCGCAGGTGACCACCCTGCTCGACTTCCACTTCCGGCCGCATGTCAAGGCGGACAACGGCAAGGGCGGCGCGGGGTCGAACCGGGACGGCGCGAACGGCCAGAACCTGGTGCTCAAGGTGCCCGACGGCACCGTGGTGCAGACTGCCGACGGCACCGTGCTGGCCGACATGGTCGGCGCCGGCACCACCTTCGAGGTGGCCCGGGGCGGGCGAGGCGGCCGGGGCAACGCGTCGCTGGCCAACGCCCGCCGCAAGGCCCCCGGCTTCGCCGAGCTGGGCGAGCCGGGCGAGCAGCTGGACGTGGTGCTGGAGCTGAAGAGTGTCGCCGACGTCGGCCTGGTAGGCTTCCCCTCGGCCGGTAAGTCGTCGCTGATCTCGGTGATCTCCGCGGCCAAGCCGAAGATCGCGGACTACCCGTTCACCACCCTGGTGCCGAACCTGGGCGTGGTCCGGGCCGACAACCACACCTTCACCGTCGCCGACGTGCCGGGCCTGATCCCGGGTGCGGCCACCGGCAGGGGACTGGGACTGGAATTCCTCCGGCACGTCGAACGCTGCACGGTGCTGGTGCACGTGATCGACACCGCCACCCTGGAGCCCGGCCGGGATCCGCTCGCCGACATCGACACCATCGAGGCGGAGCTGGCCGCGTACGGCGGTCTGGCCGACCGGCCCCGGTTGGTCGCGCTGAACAAGGTCGACGTGCCCGACGGACGCGATCTCGCCGAGCTGGTCCGGCCCGACCTTGAGGCGCGTGGCCTGCGGGTCTTCGAGGTGTCGGCGGCCACCAGGGAAGGTCTCAAGGAGCTCGGCTTCGCGATGGCCGAGCTGGTGGAGCAGGCGCGGGCGGGGACGCCGACGGCCGAACCGACGCGGATCGTGATCCGGCCGAAGGCGGTCGACGACGCCGGTTTCACCATCGAGACGGCGGCGGACGGCTCGTACACCGTGCACGGTGTACGACCGGAGCGATGGGTGCGCCAGACGAACTTCGACAACGACGAGGCGGTCGGCTACCTCGCCGACCGGCTGGCCCGGCTGGGTGTCGAGGAGCAGCTGGCCAGGGCGGGCGCCCAGCCCGGCGACCTGGTCCGCATCGCCGAGCGGGAGTTCGACTGGCGGCCGACCCTCTACGCCGGCGCCGAGTTCGTTCCGGGTGCCCGGGGCCGCGACGTCCGGCTGGAGGAACAGCCGACCCGTGCGGGCGCGGCCGAGCGGCTGGCGGCCCGCAGGCCCGCCGGCAGCGGCCGGCGGACGAGGTCGAGCGGGTGCCCGACGACGGAGACGACGCCGAATAGCTCGGTGCGCTCCGAAATGGGGACGACTGACGGTGGTGGTCGGTGGCCGGGCGGTGGCCTGCGGGGGGGTCGAGGAGACGGCCGGCGGGGAGGGCGAGCTTTCGGTCGAGACCGGGACGTATGCTCCGGCCGCTGTCCGGCTGTACCGATCCTGCGGCTACGAGCCGGTCTCGGCGTACCGCGACCAGGTCGGTGGCTTCGACCGGGTCCGCCTCGTCAAGCGGCTGCCGGTCGCGGCCTGACGGCTCGGCCGAAGGCCGCGCGGCGCTCAGCGGATGCGGCGCACGTCGGTGATGACGAACCCGCTGGCCGGCAGCGCCGGCATCCGGCTCAGGTCGACCGCCAGGTCCTGCGGCGGTACGTCGTACCGCATGGCGCCGGTCAGCAGCGTCACCGCCCGCTTCATCAGCTCGATGGTGATCCACTCACCGGCGCAGCGGTGCCCGGTGAGGTGGCCCCCGCCGCCCTGCGGGACCAGCGTGAACGGGTCCTCCCGCCAACCGGCGAAGCGCTCCGGCCGGAACAGCTCCGGCTGCGGCCACAGCGCGGGATGGTGATCGGTGCCGTAGAGATCCAGCAGCACCCGGCGACCTTCGGGGAAGTGGAAGCCCTCCCAGTCGAAGGCGCGCCGGACCCGGGCCGCGGTCACCGGGAAGAACGGGTAGCAACGGCGTACCTCCTGCACGAACTGCTCGGTGGCGTCGTCGTCGCCGCGTACCCGCTGCCGCCAGGCGGGGTGGTCGTGCAGGGCGAGGGCGGCGAAGACCACGAACCGGGCCACCGCCGCCGTCGGGCGGAGCACGTTGAGCAACTCGACGGCGGCGACCCGGCGGGGCAGCGGGCTGCCGTCGTAGCGGTGCTCGGCGATCACCCGCAGGGCACTGCCCTCGGGCGCGGTCAGCGTGCCGCCGCGTACCCGTTCGACGATTTCGCCGGCCCAGCGTTCGCCGCGCAGGCGGCCCAGCCGGCCGCGCCAGTGCCGGGGACCGACCGCCGCCGCGCTGTCGATCATGGCTTGCAGGTCCGTGGAACGCCGGTCCAATTCGTCGGCGCCGAGCGGGACGCCGGCCCAGGCGCAGACCGCCCGGGTCAGCATCAGGGCGATCTGGGCGTGCAGGGTGATGGATCCGGCCGCCTCCCAGGCGGGGAGCCGGGCCTGCCACTCGTCGGCGAACAGCCGCCCGAGGCGCTGGACCGCGGTCGGGGTCATCAGCGACATGAGCATCGCCTTGCGGTCGTGGTGGGCTTCGTCGTCGAGGCCCTGCACCCCGCCCACCCCGGTCAGCGTCCGCTGCCCACGAACGGGCATGGCGCCCGCCCGTACGAACCGGTCGGCGTCGTAGAAGAGTTCGGCGGCGGCCCGGCCGCGCAGGCAGATCGTCGGTTTCAGCAGCAGCCGGGTCTGGAAGATGTCGCTGCCGTACCGTTCGCACCGCTCGCCGATGAACCGGTAGCCGGCCCGCAGGAACGCCAGCGTGCTGTCCGGGATGCGGTCCGTCGGGATGGTCGCCATCGGCCCCCCTGCTGTCGGGCGCGGCCGTCACCGGCCGGCCGGCTTGTCCGCTGCTGGTTGCTTCTACCCAGGTCAGGGCGGGTGGAACCCTCGTCCGGCCGGAGGAGCGGCGGAGTCGGCCCGATGCGGTGGTGTCGGGTACGCCGGCTGGCCCCTCCCAGGCCCGCGTGAACCTGGTTTGCTGTCTTCCAGCAGCCCCGCAACCGGGTCCGGGCGGTGTCCCGGGCGCTCCGGCTCGATCACGGGCCGGCGCGTGGTGCGGCGGGCGGCCCGGTGCGCAACGGGGGAGGACGGATGCGGGACAACAGGCCGGCGTACTGGCGGCGGTGGATGGCCGGGGCGTCCAACGGCGACGACCCGCCGTTGGTGGCGCCGCCGTGTCGGCCGTCCCGGCCGGATCGCTACTTCACCGCACATCTCGGCTTCACCGCCGCCGACCTCGTCGCCGCTCGCGAGGTCGCGGTCGGGTACGCCGAGGCGTTGAGCCTGCTGCGCCCCGAGCTGGCGATCGGCGCGTCCGCGCTGTCGCCGGCCGACGCCTGGCAGCGCGCGGAGCGGCTGTTCTGCGGGGCGCTCGGGCCCGACGGTGAGCGCTGCGTCGACGTCACCGGTCATCCCGGCTTCCATCACGCACCCGGGCCAGGTGGTCTCGGCTGGGGCGACGGTGATCGGGGCTAGCGGGGCGGCGGCGCTCAGTCCAGGTCGAACTCCCCGTCCTGGGCACCCGCCACGAAGGCGTCCCACTCTGCCTGGGTGAACACCAGCACGGGGCCGTCCGGCTCGGCGGAGTTGCGCATGCCGATGAGGTCGTCGACGAAGGCGACCTCCACCGCCGCATCCGAGGTGTCGCCCTCGGCCCGCTGCCAGACCGCCCGGGAGAGGTCGAAGTCACCCTTGGGGTGCGCTGTCATGGTCCAGTCCTCCAGATGCCAGGGGGAAATGGGGAAGCCGGTTCGTTCCCTCATCGGGCAGGATAAGCGGATGCCGAGCCTGAGCCGTGCAGAGTCGACCGCGCGTGGCGCGTCGATCACCGTCACGTCCTACCAGGTGGATCTTGACCTGACCGGCGGCGGTGAGCGATTTCGTTCGCACGTCACGATCCGGTTCCGGGCCACCGCCACGCAGACCTTCGTCGAGGTCAAGCCCGCGAGACTACTGGCGGTACGGCTCAACGGCGCCGACCTCGACCCGGCCGCGCTGGACGACAACCGGCTGCCGCTGACCGGGCTGGCCGAGGAGAACACGCTGACCGTCGACGCGGAGATGGCGTACACGAACACCGGCGAGGGGATGCACCGCTTCGTCGACCCCGCCGACGGGGAGACCTACCTGTACGCGATGTCCTTCCTGGACGACGTGCAGCGCCTCTTCGCCGCCTTCGACCAGCCCGACCTGAAGGCGCCGGTGACCCTCTCGGTCACCGCGCCGGAGCCGTGGACGGTGGCCGCCAACGCCGAACTGGCCGCCAGCCCGGCCCCGGGGCGCTGGGAGTTCGCCCCCACCGTGCCGATCGCGACCTACTTCTTCACGCTGATCGCCGGCCCCTGGCACGTACGCCGGGACAACCACGACGGGATCCCGCTCGGGGTGTACTGCCGGCGCTCGCTCGCCGAGCACCTGGACGCCGACGCGGAGGAGATCTTCACCGTCACCCGACAGTGCCTCGACCGGTTCCACCAGTTGTTCGACGAGCGCTACCCGTTCGGCAAGTACGACCAGGCGTTCGTGCCCGAGTTCAACGCCGGCGCGATGGAGAATCCGGGCCTGGTCACCTTCCGCGACGACTACGTCTTCCGGTCGGCGGTCACCGACAGCCAACGCGAGCTTCGGGCCACCACCATCGCCCACGAGATGGCGCACATGTGGTTCGGTGACCTGGTCACCATGCGCTGGTGGGAGGACCTGTGGCTGAACGAGTCGTTCGCGGAGTACCTGGGCACCCGGGTCACCGCCGAGGCGACCCGGTTCGACCGGGCGTGGACGACCTTCGCGCTGCGCCGCAAGGCGTGGGGGTACGCGGCCGATCAGCGCCCCTCCACCCATCCGGTGGCACCGGAGCGGGTGGCCGACGCCGCCGAGGCGCTGCTCAACTTCGACGGCATCTCGTACGCCAAGGGCGCCGGCGTGCTGCGGCAGTTGGTGGCGTGGCTCGGCGACGAGGTGTTCCTGGCCGGCCTCAACGACCACTTCGCCCGGCACCGCTTCGGCAACGCCACCCTCGCCGACCTCCTCGACAGCCTGGGCGCCGCGAGCGCGAGGGGTGAGCTTGCGAGCCCCGCAGTCGCGAGCCAAGGTAGCGCCGCGGGCGGCCGGGAGTTGAGCGACTGGGCGGCGGCCTGGTTGCGTACCGCGCAGGTCAACACGCTGCGGGCCGAGGTGGCCGTGGACGCCGAGGGCCGTTACACCGAGGCCGCCATCGCGCAGACCGCGCCCGCGACGCACCCGGTGCTGCGCCCGCACCGCATCGGCGTGGGGCGTTATGCCCTGGACGGCGCCGCCGACCGCTTCGAGGTCGACCTCGAACCGAAGACCGACGGTGGCCGCACGCCGCTCGTCGGGCTGGCCGGTGAGCCGGCGGCGGCGGTCCTGCTGCCCAACGACGGTGACCTGACCTTCGCCAAGATCCGCCTCGACGCCGCCTCGGCCGACGCGGTGTCGCTGTTGCTGCCCCGCCTGGCCGACCCGCTGACCCGCGCCCTGCTCTGGGGCGAGGCGTTGGACGCGGCCACCGACGGTGAGCGGCCGGTCGCGGGGGTGGTGGACCTGATCGTCGCGGCGCTACCGGTCGAGACTGAGGTGATCATCATCGAGGATGTGTTGGTCCTGAGCCGTTCGCTGGTCGATCGCTACCTCGACCCGCTGGCGCGGCAGGGCGCCCTGGCCCGGCTGGCGGAGTCCTGTCGCCGGCTCCTCGACGACGCCGCACCGGGGCAGTCGCGGCAACTGGCCGCGGCGCGGGACTGATCGCCGCGACCACCGACGCCGACCTGCTCGTCGGCTGGCTCGCCGGCCGGGACGTGCCACCCGGGCTGGCCGTCGACACCGAACTCCGGTGGGCGATCCTCGGCCGGTTGGTGGTGCTGGGCGGGGCCGGGAGCCCGACATCGCGGCGGAGGCGACCGCCGACCCGAGCGCCGCCGGTGCGCAGCGCGCCGCCCGCTGCCGGGCCGCGCTGCCGGATCCGGCCGCAAAGCAGGCCGCATGGGAGATCATCGTGTCCAACACGGAGTTGTCCAACCGGCTGATCGAGGCGACGGCGGAGGGCTTCTGGCATCCGGAGCAGGTGGAGCTGACCGCCGGCTACGTGGCGCGCTACTTCGCTGACATGCCGGCCGCCGCGCGGCTACGTACGCCCTGGGTGGCCGACGAGGTCGCCAAGCTCGCCTTCCCCCGCCACGCCGTCTCCCAGCCGACCCGGGAGGCGGCCGCGGCGCTGTTGGCCCGCGACGACCTCACGCCCGGCCTTCGCCGGGTGGTCACCGACGCCGACGACGACCTGCGGCGGGCCCTGGTGGCGCGGACGGCGGTGGCCGCCACGACCGCCTGAGGCGCGGTGGTCGCCCGGCCGCGGAGGGTGGCGGCCCGGCCCGCGCGCGGCAGACCGGGATTAGGATCATGTGGTGGAGGAAGACATCCGGCGGATCGGGATCATGGGCGGCACGTTCGATCCGATCCACCAGGGGCACCTCGTGGCGGCGAGCGAGGTGGCGGACCGCTTCGGGCTCGACGAAGTGATCTTCGTGCCGACGGGGCGGCCGTGGCAGAAGGCGGACGTCCCGGTCAGCTCGGCCGAGGACCGGTACCTCATGACGGTGATCGCCACCGCGTCGAACCCTCGGTTTCAGGTCAGTCGGGTGGACATCGACCGGGGCGGCCCCACCTACACCGTCGACACGTTGCGCGACCTGCGCGCCCGGTACGGTCCGAAGGCACAGTTGTTCTTCATCACCGGTGCGGACGCCCTGGAACGGATCCTGAGCTGGAAGGACCTCGACGAGATCTTCGAGCTGGCCCACTTCATCGGGGTCACCCGACCGGGCTTCGAGCTGACCGACGCCCACCTGCCCGCCGACACGGTCAGCCTGGTGCAGGTGCCGGCGATGGCGATCTCGTCCACCGACTGCCGGGAGCGGGTCGCCCGGGGCGAGCCGATCTGGTACCTGGTGCCGGACGGTGTGGTGCAGTACATCGCGAAGCGGCAGCTCTACCGGGAGTGATCTGGGCCGCCGTGGGATGGTTCATGCCTGTTATCGACTGAAACTGGCAAGTCGGGATTCCGGGGCGTGTGAGAGGCTGGAGGCATCGCACGGTTGATCGAAGGAGAACGGTGACAGTTTCCGAACGCGCGCACGAACTGGCGACTGCCGCCGCCCAGGCCGCGGCCGACAAGAAGGCTCAGGACATCGTCATCATCGACGTGGGCGACCGGCTCGCCATCACCGACGCGTTCCTGCTCGCCGCGGCCCCGAACGAGCGTCAGGTGCAGGCCATCGTCGACGCCATCGAGGATGCCCTGCTCGACCTGCCCGAGAAGGCGAAGCCGGTCCGGCGCGAGGGCGAGCGCGGGGGGCGTTGGGTGCTCCTCGACTACGTCGACATCGTGGTGCACGTCCAGCACGCCGAGGAACGCGAGTTCTACGCCCTCGACCGGCTCTGGAAGGACTGCCCCACCATTCCGTTCGTCGACCGCGACCTCGCCCGCGCCGAGGCCGCCGCCGGATCGGGCGAGTGACCCGGCTGATCATCTGGCGGCACGGCAACACCGACTGGAACGCCGCCAGCAGGGTTCAGGGGCAGACCGACGTGTCGCTGAACGACCTCGGCCGGGAGCAGGCGCGGACCGCCGCGCCACTGCTGGCCGCGCTGCGCCCGGACGCCCTCGTCGCCAGCGACCTGAGCCGCGCGGCGGAGACGGCGGGCGCACTGGCCGCGCTGACCGGCCTGCCGGTGCGCTCCGACGCCAGGTTGCGGGAACGCCACTTCGGCAGCTGGCAGGGGCTGCTGCTCACCCAGGCGGCCGAGCGGTTCCCCGAGGAGTACGCCCGCTGGCGGGCCGGTGACCCCGACCCGGGCGCGGACATCGAACCGCTGGACGTGTTGGGCAAGCGGATCGGCACGGCGCTGCAGGAGGCCGCCGACGAGGTTGCCGGTGGGACGGTGGTGATCGCCACCCACGGTGGCGCGGCCCGCCAGGGCTGCGGGCAACTGCTCGGCTGGGATCATGCGGTGCTGCGCACCATCGGCTCGTTGCGCAACTGTCACTGGACCGAACTGCGTCACGACTCCCTTCGCGGGTGGCACCTGCGCACCCACAACGTGGGCCCGATGGACGTTCCCGCCGTCCCGTCCGGCACCGCCACACCCGCCGCCCCGGTCTCCGCCGAGCCGGTCTGACGACGGGACAGGGCAGGCGCCCAGCTTGATCGGCTACCGTGCCGGACATGCCCGTCGCGGTCGTGACCGACTCCACCGCCTACCTTCCAGCCGAACTGGTGTGGGCGCACCAGCTGACCGTGGTGCCGCTGACCGTGGTGCTGGGCGGCGTCGAAGGTCTGGAGGGGGTGGAGACCTTCCCGGCGGACGCCACCCGTGCACTGCGCGCGCGGCGGGTCTCGGTGAGCACGTCCCGCGCCTCGCCGGAGCAGTTCGCCCGGACCTACCGCGCACTGCTGGACGCCGGGGCGGACGGCATCGTCTCGGTGCACCTGTCGGCCGGGCTCTCCGGCACGGTGGACGCCGCCGAGCTGGCCGCCGGGCAGCTGGGTGACCGGGTCCAGGTGGTGGACAGCCGCTCCTGCGGCATGGGCCTCGGCTTTCCGGCGATCGTCGCGGCGCGGGCCGCCGAGCGGGGCGCCGACCTGGCCGGCGTACGCGCCGCGGCTGTCGAGGCCGTCGGGCGGACCAGCATCTACTTCTACGTCGACACGCTGGAGTTCCTGCGCAGGGGCGGCCGGATCAACGCCGCCGAGGCCCTGCTCGGCACCGCGCTCTCGGTCAAGCCGATCCTGCACATGCCGGACGGCGGCATCGTGCTGCGGGACAAGGTGCGCACCGCCAGCCGGGGTGTGGCCCGCCTGGTCGATCTCGCGGCCGAGGCGGCCGGCGACGCACGGGTGGATCTGGCCGTGCATCATCTCGACGCGCCGCGACGAGCCGAGGATCTGCTCGGCGCGCTGACCGCCCGGCTCGGTGCCCGCCTGCACGCCGCATACGTGACCGAGGCCGGCGCCGCCGTCGCCGCCCACGTCGGCCCCGGCCTAGCCTGCGCAGTCATCCACCGCCACCCCTCCCGTTCCCCCTCCCCCTCCCGTCGATCATGCAGTTGTGGCTGGGGATTCGTCCGGTTAGGACCGTTGTGCGGGTGCCCACGACTGCATGATCGACGACGGTCGGTGTGTGCCCGGTGGGATCAGCGGGGGTGGGGAAGGATGGGTTGGGGTGATGGGCCGGGGTGAGGTGACAGGGCGGGAGGGGCGCGGGGGTGTCTTGTGTGGTTACCGGGGGCGGGCGGGGCGTCGGGCGGGGATCGTGGAGCGATTGCTCGCCGGGGGCGAGACCGTCGTGGTGATCGAGCGCGATCCGGGCGCGGTGTCCTGGGTGGAGCGGCATGCCGAGGCCGGCCGGCTGGCGACGGTGGTCGGTGACGCGGCCGACGAGGGTGTCGCCGGCCGCGCCGCCGACCTCGCGGAACGCGCGGGACCGCTCGCCGGCTGGGTGAACAACGCCGCCGTGTTCCGGGACGCCTCCGTGCACGACGCCCCGGTCGGCGAGGTCGTCGATCTGATCAGCCGCAATCTGCGCCCCGCCGTGGTCGGTGCCGCCATCGCGGTACGCCGCTTCCTCGCCGCCGGTACCGCCGGCGCCGTCGTCAACGTCTCCTCCCACCAGGCCAGCCGGCCGGTGCCGGGCTGCCTGCCGTACGCCACCGCCAAGGCCGCCATAGAGGGACTGACCAGGGCGTTGGCCGTCGAGTACGGCCGGCACGGCATCCGGGCCAACGCCGTCGCCCTCGGCTCGGTGGCCACCGAGCGGCACGAGGCGCTGCTCGCCGGGGCGGAACCGGACCAGGCGCGGCGGATCGAGGCGGAACTGGCCCGGCTGCATCCGGTGGGCCGGATCGGCCGGCCGCAGGACGTGGCCGAGGCGGTGGCGTACCTGCTCTCGCCGGCGGCCAGCTTCGTCAACGGGGTCATTCTGCCGGTCGACGGCGGGCGTGCCGCCCTCGGCCTCGACCCGGAATCCCACTGACGGGGCTGGTGGGGTCACCGGCCTGACCCTCGGGCACGCGGTCTAACACAGTCTGTCCATGATCAGGGCGTTGTCCACAGTGACCCGGCTGTCCACAGCCGGGCTCCGCTCGCCGCACGGCACCCGGCCTCGCCGTCCTAGCCTCGCGCCGTGTCCAACGACGAGGAGACGGTGGTCCGGCAGCGCCTGTGGCGACTGATGGCCGGTGCGTCGGTCGGCGGGCTCGACATGCCGCCGGTGCCGGGCCATGACGTGATGCCGCCCGCCCGGACCGCGCCGTCCGCGACGGACTGGCCGACCGCGCTGCTGCCCATGCACGGCCCGGCCGACGTCGAGCCGGCGGCATCGATCCCGGCCGGGTCCGATGGTGCTGCCGGTCGCGTCAAGGCTGCCGATTCCGTCCGGGCTGCCGGGTCGGTGCGGCCCGCGCGGCGGGCGCCGAGCGGGAGCAGGTGGCCGACGAGGCGCCGCCGGTGTCCCGATTGCCGGGTCCGGGGCGTTCGACCCGGGCCGGCGGGGAGTCCGGGCGCTCGCGGTCGTCGCCGTCCTGGTGGTGCTCGGCGCGGGCGTCTGGGCCTGGCGGTCGCGGCCACAGGTGGAGCCGGTCGTCGCCGTGACGGGCACCGTCGCGCCGCCGGGGCCGGCCGGCACGCCCGCCGACGAGCCGAGCGAGGCGCCCGCCGGTGAGCTGGTCGTCGCGGTCGCGGGGAAGGTCCGCCGGCCCGGCCTGGTGCGCCTGTCGATCGGGGCGCGGGTCGCCGACGCCATCGACGCCGCCGGGGGCGTCCTGCCGGGGGTGGACGTGGCGATGTTGAACCCGGCCCGCAAGGTCAGCGACGGCGAGCTGATCCTGGTCGGCGTACCGGCACCCACCCCGCCGGCGGGAGTTCCGCCCGCCGGCGGCCCGGCAGCGAACGGCGCGCTCGGCATCGGCGGGCGGATCAACCTGAACACCGCGACGCCGGCGCAGCTCGAAGCGCTGCCCGGAGTGGGACCGGTGCTCGCCCAGCGGATCATCGAGCACCGCGACCGGCACGGCGGCTTCCGGTCCGTCGGCGATCTGCGCCAGGTCAACGGCATTGGCGACGCACGGTATGAGCAGCTCAAGGACTTGGTGACGGTGTGACCGGCGGGCCATCCGAGTCAGCGCCGGCGCGGGCGGCCGACGGTGCCGGCCGGGTCGACGGTGCCGGCCGGGAGAGTCCGGCCGCCCCGGCCCTTCCGTGGGCCGGGGCGATCGCCGTTACCGCCGACGCGGCCGTCCCCGATCTCCGGCTGGCCGGACTGGCCGCGGCCGCCTGGCTCACCGCGCTGGCCGGGCTGCACCTCGACGCCCGGCGGGGATTGCTGGTGGCCGCGGTCGCGGCCGTCCTCGCCGGGCTGGGAGCAGCGCACCTGCTCGGGCTCGCCGGTCGTCCCGGCCCGGTCGTCCGGCGCTCCGGCTGGATCGTCGTGGCGGTGTTGATCGGCGTGGTCTGCGGCGGTGCGGCCACTTCGGCCCGGCTGGCCGTACGGGACGCGCAGCCACTCCAGGCGCTGATCGACGAGCGCGCCCGGGTCACCGCCGAACTGGTCGTGCGGGAAGACCCCAGGGCGGTACGCGGCGGCGTCGTGGGCCGTCCACCTGTCCTGCTCGTGCCGGCCAGGCTGGTGACCGTCACCGGCCCGGCGGGTCAGCGGGTCAGCGTGCCGGCACGCGTCCTGGTGCTCGCCGACGACCCGGCCTGGCGGGGCCTGCTGCCCGGGCAACGGCTCACGGCCGAGGGGCGCCTGGCCGAGCCGCGCGGTGGTGACCTCACCGGGGCGGTGCTCATGGCCGGCGGGCCGCCCGTCCGGCTCGGATCGTCGTCGGCCCTGCAACGGGCGGCCGGTCGGCTCCGGGCCGGCCTGCAGCGGGCGTGTGCCCCGTTGCCCGACGATCCGGGTGGCCTGCTGCCCGGCCTGGTCGTCGGGGACACCAGCCAACTGCCCGACGCGGTGGAGGACGACTTCCGCGCGACCGGGATGACACATCTCAACGCGGTGTCCGGTTCCAACGTCGCGATAGTCGTGGGGGCGGTGCTGCTGCTGGCCCGCTGGGCCCGCGCCGGCCCGGCCCTGGCCGCCGGGCTCTGCGGGCTGACCCTGGTGGGCTTCGTGATCCTGGTCCGGCCGTCGCCGAGCGTGGTGCGCGCGGCCACCATGGGCGCGGTCGGGCTCGCCGCGCTGGCCGCCGGCCGGCCGAGGGCGGCGGTTCCCGCGCTGGCCGCCGCCGTGGCGGTGCTGGTGCTGGTCGATCCCGAGCTGGCCGGGGATGCCGGCTTCGCGCTGTCCGTCCTGGCCACGGGCGGCCTGCTGCTGCTCGCCCCGGGCTGGCGGGACGGACTGCGCCGGCGGGGCGTACCGCCGGGGGCGGCCGAGGCGCTGGCGGTGCCGGCTGCCGCGCAACTCGCGTGCTCACCGGTGATCGCGGGCCTGACCGGCACGGTCAGCCTGGTCGCGGTGCCGGCCAACCTCCTCGCGGTGCCGGCGATCGCGCCGGCCACGGTGCTCGGCGTGGTGGCGGCGATCGTGTCGCCGGTCTGGCCGGCCGGCGCGGAGGCCGTTGCCTGGTTGGCGCACTGGCCGGCGTGGTGGCTGGTGCTGGTCGCCCGCTGCGGTGCCCGGCTGCCGGCGGGCAACCTGCCCTGGCCGGGCGGGGTTTCCGGGGCACTGCTGCTGGCGGCTCTGGCCGTCGCACTGCTGGTCGCCGCCCGGCGGCCGGTGGTGCGACGCCTGGTGGCGGTGTGCACGGTCGCGGTCATGGTCGGCACCCTGCCGGTGCGGGTGATCGCCCCCGGCTGGCCGCCGGCCGGCTGGGTGATCGCGGTCTGCGAGGTCGGTCAGGGCGACCTGGTGCTGCTGCCGGTGTCGGCCGGCCGGGCAGTGGTGGTCGACGCCGGCCCGGATCCTGCGGCGGCGGACGCCTGCCTGCGCCGGTTCGGTGTACGACAGGTGCCGCTGCTGGTGGTCAGCCACTTCCACGTCGACCACAGCGGAGGGACGGCCGGGATCTTCCGGGGACGGCGGGTGGATACCGTGTTGACCCCGCAGTGGCCGGAGCCGGCGGTCGGCCGGGAGCTCGTGCAGACCAATGCCGCCGCGCACGGCACCCCGTTGGTGGCCGCCGCGGCCGGGTGGCGATATCGGGCCGGAACGGTCGACCTGGTCCTCATCGGGCCCCCCTACCCGATGCGCGGAACCCGGTCGGATCCGAACAACAACTCCGTGGTGCTGCTCGTCACGGTCGCCGGGGTGCGGATCCTGCTGACCGGTGACGCCGAGACCGAGGAACAGCGGGCACTGCGGGAGCGACTGCCGTCACCGGCGCTTCGGGCCGACGTGCTCAAGGTCGCCCACCACGGCAGCGCGTACCAGGATCCGGCCTTTCTGGACGCGGTCCGCCCGGCGGTCGCCCTGGTGCCGGTCGGCGCGGGCAACACCTACGGACACCCCAACGGGGCGGTGCTGGCCCGACTGGCCAGGGGCGGGGCGCGCGTGCTGCGCACCGACACCGACGGGGACGTGGCGGTGGTCCGGGCGCCGGACGGGCTCGCAGTGGCGACGGGCGGCGCCGACCAGGGCCTGCGTACGCCATGAGTCGGCTCCGGTTCGCACCGAAAGTGGAGAATAAGTTGAATGTCTGGATTTGCGCTGAGTGCGGGGGCTGGCGGCGCAGTACCGACGAGCAGGCTGGACCAGACAGCCGAGCATGCGAATATGGGCGGCGTGACCGCCGCCAGCGCCGCTCCTATTGTGCTCGTCCTCGGCGACGAGGAGTTGCTCGCCACGCGTGCGGTGACCGAAACCATCGCCGCAGCCCGGGCCGCCGAGCCGGGTGTCGACGTGCGCGAGTACCAGGCCGGCCAGCTCACCGTCGGCGAGATCGACGAGATGCTCAGCCCGTCGCTGTTCGGCGGTCGCCGGGTGCTGGTGCTCCGGTCCGGTCAGGACGCCCGCAAGGACCTGGTCACCGCCCTTCTGGCGTACGCGCGACACCCCGACCCGGACGTGCAGCTCGTCGTCGCGCACCTCGGCGGGGCGAAGGGCAAGGCGTTCGCCGACGGGCTGAGGTCGGCCGGTGCCGAGGTCGTGCCGGCCGCCAGGCTCAAGGGGCATCGCGAGCGGGTGGCCTTCGTCCGCGGCGAGATCCGCCGAGCCGGCGGGCGATGCACCGACGACGCCGCCGAGGCCCTGATCGCGGCGGTCGGCAACGACCTGCGCGAGCTCGCGGCGGCCTGCTCCCAGCTGATGGCCGACACCGACGGCCGGATCGGCGTCGACACCGTCGCCCGTTACTACCGGGGCCGGGTTGAGGTGAGCGGCTTCACCGTCGCCGACGCCACGATGGTCGGCGACGTGCCGGCGGCACTGGAGGCGCTGCGCTGGGCACTGCACGTCGGCGTTGACCCGGTGCCGATCGCCGACGCCCTCGCCGACGGGATCCGTACGGTCGCCCGGGTCGCCTCGGCCGGGCGGGGCAACCCGTACCAACTCGCCAGCAGCCTGGGCATGCCGCCGTGGAAGGTCGAACGGGCCCAACGACAGGCCCGTGGCTGGACGCCCGACGGGCTGGTCCGGGCCATGCGGGCGGCGGCCCAGTGCAACGCGGCGGTCAAGGGCGGCTCCGACGACCGGGCGTACGCACTGGAGAAGGCGGTCTTCTCGGTCGCCGCCGCGCGGCAGGGCGTCGCCAGGTGAGCAGAGCCGTTCGTGGCTCGTGGGCCACGATCCCGGCCGACGAGGAGCGGCACCGGCCGCTCTACGCCCGGGTGCTCGGGCTGCGGTTCGTCAATCCGGGTGGGGTGCTCTGTTTCGTCTTCTTCGAGGGGGCGATCGCGCTGGCGGCCCTGCTCGCGCTCGCCGAACTGGTGAGCTGGTGGGCGGTGCTGGTGCTGCCCGCGGCGGTGGCCGTCATGGTCAAGCTCAACGACGTGGTGGCCGCCGTGGTGGTCCGTTCCGCCGCCGCCGTGCCCGAGCAGGAACGTGACCGGTTCCGGCGGCAGGTGGAGCCGGTCGTCGGGCGGGCCCGGGTCGACTGGCTGCGGCACAGCGTGCCCGGTGCGGTGGTCCGTGGGGAGCCGGTGGCAGGCGAAAATCCCGGCACGGACGGGCCCGGCACGGGCGAGCCCGGTGCAAACGGCTCCGGTCCCGGGCCGAAGGCGGCGCGGCGGCAGGGCACTGCCGAGCCGGGATCCTGATCAAACCGGACTCAGACCGATTGGGCAGGCGCCGCAGGGGTGGCTCAGCGGGCTCAGGCTGCGGAGCCGAGTCGACCCGGACACGCCTCAGCTCGACGAGGGCTCTGCCGCACGTCGAGGGGACCGTCGGTATCGGCACGGCGGTGGACGTGTGGAAGCCCCGGGGGTGCGCCCCCGGGGCTTCCGTCAGGTCTGGGCCGCCGGCTCAGGAGGCAAGCGACGCGGCGCGCTTGGCGATCGCGGACTTGCGGTTCGCGGCCTGGTTGCCGTGGATGACGCCCTTGCTGGCCGCCTTGTCCAGCTTGCGCGAGGCATCCTGCATGAGGGCGGCGGCCTTCTCGGCGTCACCGGACTCAGCGGCCTCGTGGAACTTGCGGATGGCGGTCTTCAGCGACGACTTGACCGACTTGTTGCGCAGCCGGCGCTTCTCGTTCTGCCGGTTGCGCTTGATCTGGGACTTGATGTTCGCCACGCGACAGCCTCGTCTTGATAGCTCGGGTTGGTCAGCTTGTGCGCGCGACGAGCATGCGTCATCGCTGCGCGAAGGGCCAGGCTACCAGGTCGGTCCGGGCCCGGCCAAAACGGCACCGGAACGGCGCCGCGTCACCCCACGCCGCAAACGCCCGTGTGCAGGTCGGCCGTCGATCGTGCTCGATCGGGGGTCGAGTGCGATCACCGTTGGGTCAGACCGGCGTCGGCAGCGGTCAGACCGGCGTCCGGCAGCGGCCAGGCCGCCGGCAGCGGTCAGGTCCAGCCCTGGCGGCGGGCCAGCCAGCCCAGTGCCTGCTCGCCGGTCCACCGCTGGTGTGCCGGCAGGTGTGTCGACGCGGTTGGTGGCGCCGACGCGGCCGCGGTGAGGTGGTACCCGGCCAGCGCGGCCAGGGTGACGTCGAGCGCGTCGTCGGGCGCGCCGGCGGCGGCCGGGTGCGCGGCGAAGAGCGGATCGACGTCCAGCCCGCCGGCGTACCCGGTGATCAGGAGCCCGGCCAGGTCGAACCAGGCCGGCCCGTGACACAGCCAGGGCCAGTCGCAGAACCAGGCGGCACCGGCGCGGTCGATCAGCACGTTGTCCACCCGCAGGTCACCGTGGGTCAGCCCGGTGGCGCCGGCCGCGTACCCGGGCAACCTCGACTCCAGCGTGACCAGTTCGGCCAGCCGTCCCCGGGCGGCGGGCACTGGCGGCAGTGGTTCCCGGCCGGCGGCGACCTCGCCCCACCAGAGGATGTCGTCGCGGGCGAGGTCGGCCAACCGGGGCAGCCCGAGGGCGGCCAGCTCGGCGGGCGGGCCGGCGAGCGCCGCGGCGACGTCGGCGAAGCCGCTGAGGGTGGCGGTCAGCTCGCTCGGGTCCCAGGGCAACCGGGGGGTGTGGCCGTCGACCGGGTCGAGGCAGAGCGCGTACCAGCCCGCCTGCCACAGCGTCCACCGCAGGCGCGGCACCGGCAGCCCGGCGGGCAGCCGGGCGAGCACGGCCGCCTCCCGGGCGTACCAGTCGACCAGGTGCGGCTGCTCGGCGTGCGCCGCGGCCTTGACGAACGCGCTACCTCCGTCGACGGTGCGCAGCACCGCGGCGAACCCGCGGGTGAACCCGGCACCGGCGACGCGGGCCTCGACCACCGGGGCGCCCAGTCGCCCCGCCACCGCGGCCCGTACCTGCGCGGGCAGCGCCTCCCACCCGGGTCGCTGGGCCGTGCGGTGGTAGGCCGGGGGCGGCGGGGACGGAGTGTTCACCCGACCATGCTGCCCCGGTGCCGTACCGTCCGGCGAGACGTGGCGTGGAGTCAGGTGCCGCCGGGCGGCGTCTGCCAGACTGCCAGGCCATGAGGACCGAGGACTTCTGGCAGTTGGTCGACCGCGCCCGCACCGGTGGGGCGGAACCGGCCGCCATCGCCGCCCGGGCCGTGGCGCTGCTCGCCGCCCGGGCTCCCGAGGAGATCGTCGGGTATGCCCACCACCAGCAGCGGGTCCTCGCCGCGTCGTACCGGGTCGACCTCTGGGGCGCCGCGTACCTGATCAACGGGGGTGCCTCCGACGACGGCTTCGAGTCCTTCCGTGGTTGGCTGATGACCCAGGGGCGGGAGGTCTTCGCCCGCGCCGTCGCCGAGCCGGACTCGCTGGCCGACCTGCCGCAGGTCCGGGCCGCCTCGCTCAGTGGTGCGGAGTTCGAGTGTGCGGACATGCTCGCCGTGCCGTGGGACGCGTACCGCAAGGCGACCGCGACCGACCTCCCGGCGGACCGCGGTGCGGCGCGCGAGCCGGACCTGAACGAATTCTGGGACTTCGACGACCCCGACGAGGCCCGGCGCCGGCTGCCCCGGCTCGCCACCCTCTTCGTCGAGCCACCTCAGGAGTGAGCGGGCGGGGTTCGCCCGCGCGGCGGCTGCCCGCCGGGGACGTGGGAGCATAGAGGGGGGGCTGGCGGGTGCCGGCCCGCTCACGTCAGCCGACCAGAACGGACCGCTGTGCCACCGACGCTCGATCCCGGCGCGAACGCTCCTGGTGCCACCGACCCGGCGCGGATCAGGAACTTCTGCATCATCGCCCACATCGACCACGGAAAGTCGACCCTGGCCGACCGGATGTTGCAGCTCACCGGCGTGGTCGACCCCCGGCAGATGCGTGCCCAGTACCTCGACCGGATGGACATCGAGCGCGAGCGCGGCATCACCATCAAGAGCCAGGCCGTCCGGATGCCGTGGACCATCGCCGACGGTGAGCGGGCCGGCGAGCAGGCCGTGCTCAACATGATCGACACCCCGGGTCACGTCGACTTCACCTACGAGGTGTCCCGGTCACTGGCCGCCTGCGAGGGCGCGATCCTGCTTGTCGACGCCGCGCAGGGCATCGAGGCGCAGACGCTGGCGAACCTCTACCTGGCGCTCGAGAACGACCTGCGCATCATCCCGGTGCTCAACAAGATCGACCTGCCGGCCGCGCAGCCCGAGAAGTACGCCGAGGAACTGGCCCACCTGATCGGCGGCGACCCGGCGGACTGCATCAGGGTCTCCGGCAAGACCGGCGAGGGGGTGCCGTACCTGCTCGACGAGATCGTCCGGCAGTTCGTTCCGCCGGTCGGTGACGCCGACGCCCCGGCCCGCGCGATGATCTTCGACTCGGTGTACGACGTCTACCGGGGCGTGGTCACCTACGTCCGGGTCATCGACGGGCGGATCAGTGCCCGGGACCGGATCAAGATGATGTCCACCGCCGCGGTCCACGAACTGCTGGAGATCGGGGTGATCTCCCCGGAGATGGTCAAGGCCGACGCGCTCGGCGTCGGCGAGGTCGGTTACCTGATCACCGGCGTGAAGGACGTCCGCCAGTCCCGGGTGGGTGACACGATCACCATCAACTCCCGGCCGGCAAAGGCGGCCCTGGGCGGCTACAAGGACCCGAAGCCGATGGTGTACTCCGGGCTCTACCCGATCGACGGCTCGGACTATCCGAACCTCCGCGAGGCGCTGGACAAGCTCAAGCTCAACGACGCCGCGCTCGACTACGAGCCGGAGACCTCCGGTGCGCTCGGCTTCGGCTTCCGCTGCGGCTTCCTCGGCCTGCTGCACATGGAGATCATCCGAGAGCGGCTGGAGCGCGAGTACAACCTCGACCTGATCTCCACCGCCCCGAACGTGGTCTACCGGGCCATCACCGAGGACGGCCAGGAGCTGGTGGTCACCAACCCCAGCGAGTACCCCACCGGCAAGATCGCCGAGGTGTACGAGCCGGTCGTCCGCGCCACCGTGCTCACCCCGAACGACTACGTCGGTGCGGTGATGGAGCTGTGCCAGGGCCGCCGGGGCAGCCTGCTCGGCATGGACTACCTCTCCGCCGACCGGGTGGAGTTGCGGTACACACTGCCCCTCGCAGAGATCATCTTCGACTTCTTCGACCAGTTGAAGAGCCGGACCAAGGGCTACGCCTCGCTGGACTACGAACCCTCCGACGAGCAGGCGTCCGAGTTGGTGAAGGTCGACATCCTGCTGCACGGCGAACCGGTGGACGCGTTCAGCGCCATCGTGCACAAGGACAAGGCGTACGCCTACGGCACCACGATCGCCGCCAAGCTGCGCAACCTGATCCCGCGCCAGCAGTTCGAGGTGCCGATCCAGGCCGCCATCGGCAGCCGGGTCATCGCCCGGGAGACGATCCGGGCGATCCGCAAGGACGTGCTCGCCAAGTGCTACGGCGGTGACATCAGCCGTAAGCGCAAGCTGCTGGAGAAGCAGAAGGAGGGCAAGAAGCGGATGAAGATGGTGGGCCGGGTGGAGGTCCCGCAGGAGGCCTTCATCGCCGCGCTCTCCTCCGACTCCGGCGACGGCAAGGCGTCCGGGAAGAAGTGACCGCCGGCCCGATCGCGTCGTCTCGCGTTCGCCGCGATCTGTCGTGACCATCGTGGACTCTTCCGCCAGAAAGGGCGGTTTGGGATCTTCGCGGGTCGGGCATTAGGCGGTTCACGACAGGAACGCCACACGACGTGGAACGTCTTTTGTGAAGGAGTGCGATCATGGAGTTCACCGTCTGGGGCATCATCACCGCGCTGATCGTCGGTCTGATCATCGGCGCGTTGGGCCGACTGGTGGTGCCGGGCCGGCAGCCCATGCCGATCTGGCTGCACATGCTCATCGGTGTCGGTGCCGCGCTGCTCGGCACGGTGATCGCCCGCGCGTCCGGCTTCGCCGAGACCGCCGGCCTCGACTGGCGGGAGCTGATGCTCCAGGTGCTGCTGGCCGCCGTGGCCGTCGCGCTGGTCGCCGGGGTGGGCAGCCGCCGCCGGGGAGTCACCCACCGGTAACAGTCGATCCGAAAGGCGCCCGACCATCGAGGTCGGGCGCCTTTCGTGCGGGTACGCCGTGGTGCGCGGGCGATGCCGGCGAACCCGCCGCGTGGCACCCGGACCGAGCTGCCGGAGACGGCCGGCGGGTGGGAGACCTTCCCTTCGCCGGCTCGCCCGGAGAGGGGTTAGGCTGTCGATCATGACGGGCAGGGTGGCATCGGTGAACGTCGGCATCGTGACCGAGGCGGAATGGGCGGGCGACGCGAGCGGTCGCAGCGGCATCGACAAGCGGCCCGTCGACGTGCCGGTGCTCTTCCACCCCGACGGGGTCACCGGCGACTTCATCGGCGAGCGGGCCCACCACGGTGGCCCCGACAAGGCGGTGTACGCCTACGCCGAGGAGGACGCCGCGTGGTGGGCGGCCGAACTCGGCCGCACCATCCGTCCCGGTGGCTTCGGCGAGAACCTCACCACGTACGCGGTGGACGTGACCGGCGCCGTGATCGGGGAACGGTGGTCCGTCGGCCAGGCGGTGCTCCAGGTGACGATGCCGCGCACACCGTGCACCACGTTCGCCGGTTTCTGGGGGGTACCGGATTTGATCAGGCGCTTCACCGTGCGGGCGGCGCCCGGGGCGTACCTGCGGGTGCTGCGGGAGGGCGACGTGGACGCCGGTGACCCGGTGGAGGTCGTGCACCGGCCGGCGCACGGTGTCACCGTCGGCGAGGTGTTCCGGGCGACCAGCCTGGAGCCGGCGCTGCTGCCCCGGCTGCTGGCGGCGGTGGACCTGCCGGAGCCGATCCGGGACCGGGCGCGCCGCCGGCTCGCCGGCCCGGCGAGCTGACGGCCCGGCGAGCTGACGGGTCGGCGCGTGCGGGTGTGCGGACGGGCCCCGGCCACAACGTCCAGCGTCCGTTGTGGCCTGGGCCCGTCCTGCCGCCGCGCGGGTCAGCGGAGCCAGGGGATGCTGCGGTCGAGCAGGCCGCGCTCCTTGAGCTCCTTGCGCAGCGGGATCTCGTCGTCGATGTAGCCGTCCCAGTTGATGCCCCAGTAGTTCGCCGTGTGGGTGCCCTCACCGAGAAGCTGGCGCTGCACCGGCGTGCGGTTGCGGTACCACTCGCCGTCCCTGTCGGGGTGCAGCTCGTCCAGCGGCCTGATCCACCGGTAGGTGTAGCCGACGAAGAGCATCTTGCGGGTGATGTCGGACAGGTTGGTCGACCGGGAGTGCCACTGGCGGCGGTCGAAGATGAAGGCATCGCCCGGGTTGGCGGTGATCTCGACGGTGCCCTCCGGATCCGGGTTGTGCACGCTGAGGTCCGCCGGCCGGGGCAGCGAGTTCCGCAGGTGGCTGCCGGGGATGACCTTGGTCGCGCCGCGGCCCTTCTCCGACAGGTCGGAGAGGACGTAGGCGACCTTCAGCGAGAACATCGGCCGCGGCAGGTTCGGGTCCATCGTCTCCGGGTCGGAGTTCTGCCGGTACCCGTCCTGGTGCCAACCCCAGTACGGCTTCTCCGGCTCCAGCGCCGGCGGGGTGACGTCGAGGTGGTTGTGGTGGGTGTAGATGTTCCACCCGGCCAGGCCCCACATGTAGGGGAACGCGATCGGGTGGGTGAGCAGCTGGCCGAAGAGTTCGTCGCGCTCGAGGAAGCCGAGCAGGTGCAGGGTGCCGTCCTTGGTGGTGTTGCCCTTGGCCTTCTCCTCCTCGTACACCCGGTCGACCGCGGCCTCGAGCGCGGCCCGGTGTTCCTCGGTCAGGACGTTGCGCAGCAGGAGGAAGCCCTGCTCATGGAACTCCTTGCGGTCGACGTCACTGATCGGTTCATAGCCGGTCCGGTCGCCGTAGTCGAACGCCACGTCGTACCCCTCCCCAAGAGGTGAAACCATTTCTGGGCACAGGCCGCCGATCGTAACGCGCGCACGCGCGTCCTGCGGGGTGCCCTGGGGTGATCCCACCGGGATGGCCACCGGTGGCGGTGGCATGACTACTGCGAGCTGTGTAGGGCGAGTCTGCTGGGGGGATATAAGGTGAAAAGTCGGATTGTGCGGTGACTGCCGGTAGGGAGATCGGGGTCGTTACGCGTCCGCGAAGACCTCGGCGACGACCTCCGCGGCCCCCGTGGAGCCTTCGTCGACCCGGCTCCACGAGCCACCCCGGTTGGTCCACTCCAGGTCACCGAAGCGGACGCGCCTGACCCCGTGATCGTTGGCGTGCGAGACCAGCCAGTGCGCGTACCGCCAGCCCGCGCGCTCGTCCGTCGCCGCGACCGTGAGGCCGGTCAGGCTCGCCGCCGTGGCCGCCGAGGTGAGCCCCCAGTCGAGGGCGAGACCCCGGGTCAGCGCCGTGGCGGCGGCCTGGCCGCGCATCGCCGGATCCCCGCCGAAGGTGCAGACCACCGCCCCGGTGGCGTGACCGAGCAGGGCGCGGGTCAGCACCTCCGACTCGTCGGCCCACTTCTCGTACGCCTCCGGGAAGGCCGAGCGCTGCACCTTCTGCGCGGCGTCCGTGACCCGCATGTCCTGCCAGCCGCGCACCTTCTTCAGGGCGACGTAGAACCGGTCGGCAGCGTACCGGGGGTCACGGATCTCGGTCGGGGTGCCCCAACCCTGGCTCGGCCGCTGCTGGAACAACCCCACCGAGTCGCGGTCGCCGCCGGCCAGGTTGCGCAGCCCGGACTCCTGGTACGCGGTGGCCAGCGCCACCACCACGGCCCGGTCGGGCAGCTCGTGCTGGATGCCGATGGCCGCGATCGTGGCCGCGTTGGCCATCTGGTGCGAATCCAGGGCGACCTTCCCGTCGGCCCGCACCGTGCAGCTCCGGCTGGTCAACGGCAGCCGGAGCCGCTCGCCGACCTGCCGCATCCCGAGGATGATCCCGATCGCGGCGATCAGCACGAGAACCACGAAACCGGCCACGACTGTCCGAGCCCGCACCCACACCTCCCGTACGACGTCCGCCAAGGGTACGTCCCCCATCGGCCCGTCCGGGTCGTCCGACCGGTTACGCCGGCCGCGGCCCCGCACGCTGCGGAGATTCCCCGCCGCGGCCGGGCCTCACCTGTCGAGTTCCGCCACCCAGCGCGGCGACCGCCTCTCCCGGAACGCGGTCACCCCCTCGACCCCGTCCGCGGACAGGAAGTAGCCGGTGGAGAGGGCGGCCAGCTCCGCCAGCTCGGCCGGCAGGTCGGCGCCGGGCCGGCGGCGCAGCAACCGCTTCGCGCCGGCCAGCGCCGCCGGGGCGCCGCGCACCAGCGAATCGAGGTACCGCGCCACCGCGGCGTCCAGGTCACCGGCCGGCACCGCGGCGGTGACCAGGCCGATCTCGGCCGCCCGCCGCCCGTCGAAGGTGTCGCCGGTGAGGTACAGCTCGGCCGAGGCCCGGTGATGCAGCCGGGGCAGCACCGTCGCGGAGATCACCGCCGGGATCACCCCGATCCGCACCTCGGTGAAGGCGAACGTGGCCTCGGCCGCGCAGACCGCCAGGTCGGCGGCCGCGATCAGACCCAGCCCGCCGGCCCGGGCCGGGCCGGCGACCTTCGCGAGCACCGGTTTCGGGCACTCCCAGACGGCCGCGAGCACGTCGCCCAGCATCCCGGCGGGCACCGTCCCGCTGGCGTACGCCGCCGCCGTCTCCTTCAGGTCCGCCCCCGAACAGAAGACCGGGCCGGTGTGGTCCAGCACGATCACCCGGACGGTGTCGTCGGCGACCGCGGCGTCCAGCGCGGCGAGCAGTTCGGTCATCAGCGGCGTGGAGAGCGCGTTGCGGTTGTGCGGGCTGTCCAGGGTGAGGGTGGTCACCCCACGGGCCGTGGCGACCCGCACGAACACGTCGGGAGAGGTCATGTGAGGGCACACTAGTGGCCATGCCCGGCGTCCTTCCAGCAGGCGAACCCGTCCCCGCCGACGGGTCGCTGCCCGCCTGCGCCCGCGAGTCCGTCGGTGCGCGCGGCTTCGGGGTGTACGTGCACGTCCCGTTCTGCGCCAGCCGCTGCGGCTACTGCGACTTCAACACGTATACGGCGGACGAGCTGGGCGGCGGAGCGAGCCGGGACGGTTACGCCGACACCGTGCTGGCCGAACTGGCGCTCGCCGCCCGGGTGCTGGGTGATGCCCCGCCGCCCCGGGTGGACACCGTCTTCGTCGGCGGCGGCACGCCCACCCTGCTGCCCGCCGACGACCTGGCCCGGATCCTCGACGCGATCGACCGGACCTGGGGGCTGGCCGCCGACGCGGAGGTGACCACCGAGGCCAACCCGGAGTCGGTGACGCCCGCGTCGCTGAAGGAACTGCGGGCGGCCGGATACACCCGGATCTCGCTGGGCATGCAGTCGGCCGCGCCCGGGGTGCTCGCCGTCCTCGACCGCCGGCACAGCGCGGGCCGGGCCACCGCCGCCGCACTGGAGGCCCGCGACGCCGGGTTCGACCACGTCAACCTCGACCTGATCTACGGCACGCCGGGGGAGCGGGCCGAGGACTTCGCCGCCTCGCTGGACCAGGTCGTGGCGGCGGGGGTGGACCACGTCAGCGCGTACGCCCTGATCGTCGAGGACGGCACCCGGCTGGCCGCCCGGATGCGGCGCGGCGAGTTGCCGTACCCCGACGAGGACGTGGCCGCGGACCGTTACCTGGCCGCTGAGGCCGCCCTCGACGCGGCCGGTTTCTCCTGGTACGAGGTCTCCAACTGGGCCCGTACGCCGGCCGCCCGGTGCCGGCACAACCTGCTCTACTGGACCGGCGGGGACTGGTGGGGCCTCGGGCCGGGGGCGCACAGCCACGTCGGCGGCGTGCGCTGGTGGAACGTCAAGCACCCCGCCGGGTACGCGCAACGCCTCGCCGCCGGAGGGTCACCCGGGCTGGCCCGGGAGGTGCTCACCGGCGACGAGGCGCACATGGAGGACGTCATGCTCCGGCTGCGGCTGGCCACCGGGCTGCCGCTGGACGTCCTGGGCGACGCCGGTCGGGCGGCCGCGGCGCGGGCGGCGGTGCGGGGCCTGCTCGACGAGCCCGCCCACGCCGCCGGCCGCGCCGTGCTCACCCTGCGCGGCCGGCTGCTCGCCGACGCCGTGGTGCGGGATCTGCTGCCCTGACCGTCAGCGCTTCACGAAGGCGGTCAGCGCTTCACGAAGGCGTAGGTCATCGGGTACTGGTAGAGCACGCCGTCGTTGGCCTTGACCCCGCCGATGATGCCGAAGATCACCGGCACGATCGCGACGATGAACGGGACGAAGAACAGCAGGCCGCAGGTGATCGTGGCGAGCACCCAGCTCAGCACGCCGGCGACGGCCCAGGTGAGCTGGAAGTTCAGGGCGGCCACCGAGTGCGCGCGGGCGACGGGGGACTGCTGCCCCCGGGTCATCATCGCGATCAGCGGCGCCACCCAGCCGAACAGGCCGCCACCGACGATCACGCCCAGCGGGCCGCCGAAGTGGGCGATCAGGACCCAGGTCTTGTCCTCGTTGCTGGCGTAGCCGCCACCCGGGGCGCCGTAGCCGCCGGTCGGGTAGCCGACACCGGGCGCGCCGCCCGGCGGCGGGTAGCCACCGGGCGGTGGGTAGCCACCGGGTGGGGGATACCCGGCCGGCGGCGGCTGGTCGCCGCCGGGCGGCGGATAGCCCCCGGGCGGGGGATACCCGGCCTGGCCGGGCGACCCGGAAAGTGGAGTCGTGGGTTCGTCGCCGGAGTCTGGGGGGCGAGGTGGTTCAGTCATGGAGGTCACGGTAGGTGCCATCGGCAACGGTGCACCATAGCGACACCGGCGAGTGTCAACCCACCGATCGGTTTGCGTACGGACCGATGTCTTGATCATCGCGCTGGCGGGGGCACCGACGTAGACTGGCACTCGCTACAGTCGAGTGCCAGAGTATTCCTCTGGTGGCCGTGCCGCTGACGGTTGACCTGCGACAGGAGGTGGGGAGGATGGGTCTGGACGAGCGCAAGCTCGCCGTGCTCCGGGCAATCGTCGAGGACTACGTCGCCACCCAGGAGCCGGTCGGCAGCAAGGCGCTGGTCGAGCGGCACCAACTCGGCGTCTCACCGGCCACCGTCCGCAACGACATGTCCGTGCTGGAGGAGGAGGGCTACATCCGCCAGCCGCACACCAGCGCCGGGCGGGTGCCCACCGACCGTGGCTACCGACTCTTCGTCGACCGGCTGAGCCGGGTCAAGCCGCTGAGCCCGGCCGAACGCCGGGCGATCGAGCGCTTCCTGGCCGGTGCCGTCGACCTCGACGATGTGGTGCATCGCACTGTGCGGCTGCTGGCGCAGCTGACCCGGCAGGTCGCCGTCGTGCAGTACCCGAGCCTGGCCCGTTCCCGGGTGCGTCACCTGGAGCTGGTGCCGATCTCCACCACCCGGCTGATGCTGGTGATGATCGCCGACACGGGCCGGGTCGAGCAGCGGCTGGTCGAGTTGCCCGCGCCGATCCTCGCCGACGACGTCATCGACCTGCGCCGCCTGGCGAACGACAAGCTGGTCGGTGCCCGCCTGTCGGACACCCCGCCGCTGGTGCAGTCACTCATCGACGAGTCCCTGCCGCACCTGCGTCCGGCCATGACGACGCTGTCCACGGTGCTGCTGGAGACGCTGGTCGAGCGGCACGAGGAGCGACTGGCGCTGGCCGGCACCGCCAACCTCACCCGGGGCGGCCTGCTCGACTTCCAGGGTTCGTTGCGCCCCATCCTCGAAGCGCTCGAAGAGGAGGTCGTCCTGCTCAAGCTCATCGGGGAGGTGGAGCCGAGCACGCTGCGGGTCCGCATCGGCGACGAGAACGAGATCGACAACCTGCGGGCGGCCTCCGTGGTCAGCACCGGGTACGGCCCGGGGGCGACCATCGTCGGGGGGATGGGCGTGCTGGGGCCGACCCGGATGGACTACCCCGGAACCATCGCCACGGTGAGGGCCGTGGCACGCTACGTGGGCGAGCTGCTGGCCCAGAACTGACCAGTCAGGGCCGACGGCAGGCTGCCGCCACCGACCGGCGTAACGCGAGACGAACACGAGGACACGGAACGCAGTGGCCAGGGACTACTACGGAATTCTCGGCGTGAGCCGGGGTGCCTCCGACGACGAGATCAAGCGCGCCTACCGCAAGTTGGCGCGGCAGTATCACCCGGACGTGAATCCGGATCCGGAGGCGCAGGAGAAGTTCAAGGAGATCAACGCCGCGTACGAGGTCCTCTCGGACGACCGGAAGCGGCAGATCGTCGACCTCGGCGGCGACCCGCTCGCGCCGGGCGGCGGGGTGCCGGCGGGCCGGGCGGGCCCGGCGGCGCGGGCCCCTTCGTCGGGTTCCAGGACATCATGGACGCGTTCTTCGGCGGCGCCACCGGTGCCGGGCGGGGTCCGCGGCCGCGGACCCGGCAGGGGGCCGACGCGATCCTGCGGCTGGAGCTGGACCTGCAGGAGACCGCCTTCGGCGTCGAGGCGCCGATCACGGTCGACACGGCGGTGCTCTGCACCACCTGCGCCGGCGCCGGCACCGCCGCCGGCACCCATCTGGCCACCTGCGAGGCGTGCGGTGGCCGGGGCGAGGTGCAGTCGGTGCAGCGGACGTTCCTCGGTCAGGTGGTCTCCGCCCGGCCGTGCGTGGCCTGCCAGGGCTACGGCACCACCATCCCGCACCCCTGCCCGACCTGCGCCGGTGACGGCCGGGTGCGGACCCGACGCTCGCTGACCGTCAAGATCCCCCCCGGGGTGGAGGACGGCATGCGCATCCGGCTGGCCCAGCAGGGCGAGGTCGGCCCGGGCGGCGGCACCGCCGGTGACCTCTACGTGGAGATCCACGAGCGCCCGCACGACGTCTTCTCCCGCAAGGGCGACGACCTGCACTGCCGGGTCACCGTGCCGATGACCGCCGCCGCGCTCGGCACCCGGCTGACCATCAAGACGCTGGACAGCGAGGAGCCGGTCGACGTCAAGTCGGGCACCCAGCCCGGCAGCACGCTGCGGCTACGGGCGCGCGGCGTACCGCACCTGCGCGGCGCCGGCCGGGGTGACCTCTACGTCCACCTGGACGTGCGGACCCCCACCAAGCTCGACGCCGACCAGGAGCGGATGCTGCGCGATTTCGCCAAGACCCGTGGCGAGGAGGTCGCCGAGCTGACCAAGCAGGGCGGCTTCTTCTCCCGGATGCGGGACGCCTTCAACGGCCACGCCTGACGTGTCCGCTCCGCTGTTCCTGGTCGAGTCGTTGCCGGCCACCGACTCGATGGTGCTCGACGGCCCCGAGGGCCACCACGCCGCCACCGTGCAGCGGCTGCGGGTCGGCGAGGAGTTGCTCCTCGCCGACGGCCGGGGCGGTACGGCCACCGCCGTGGTCACCGCCGCCGGCCGGGGCACCCTCGACCTCGACGTGGTCCGCCGCGGGTACGTCGACGCGGCGAACCCCCGGCTGGTGGTGGTGCAGGGCATCGCCAAGGGTGAGCGGGGCGAGCTGGCGGTGCAGGCGATGACCGAGGTTGGGGTGGACGAGATCGTCCCCTGGGCGGCGAGCCGCTCGGTGGTGCAGTGGCGCGGTGACCGGGGCGTCCGGGCCCGGGGCAGGTGGTGGCGACCGCCCGGGAGGCCGCGAAGCAGGCCCGTCGGGCGTGGCTGCCGGTGGTGGCGGGCGCTCCGGACGAGGCGACCGTGTCGGTGGCCCGCCGGATCGCCGGTGCCGCTGCCGGCTACGTCCTGCACGAGGAGGCGGCGGATCGGCTGACCACCGTCGAGCTGCCCGAACGCGGCGAGATCGTGCTGGTGGTCGGCCCCGAGGGCGGCATCACCGCCGCGGAGCTGTCGGCCTTCGAGGAGGCCGGCGCCCGACCGGTCCGCCTCGGGCCCTCGGTGCTGCGCACCTCCACCGCCGGTGTCGCGGCCCTGGCGCTGCTGGCCACCCGTCTGCTGCGCTGGTGACGTTCACACCGCGACCCGGACCCGGCGTGTCGCGCCGGCCGGCGGTCGCTCCTCGTGCCCTTTGCTCTGCTTCAACCGACGCAACGCCTGGTTGCTGGCGACACCGTTGCGTCCGGTGAAGCAGAGCAGCGGGTGCGTCCGGTGAAGCAGAGCAGGGGATTTCGTGCCGGGGTGGGAAGCGTGGCGGGCGTGCGGTGCGGTACGGCCGGCGGCGTCAGCTGCGCAGGTAGGACGCGCCGTTCAGGTCGATGATGGTGCCGGAGGCCCACTCCGCCTCGGTGCTGGCGAGCCAGTGCACGGCGGCTGCGATCTCCTCGGGCCGGGCCACCCGGTCGAACGGGCTCTGCGCCCGGATCGCCGCACCCCGCGGTGCCTTGAGGTACTCGTTGGTCATGTCCGTCTCGACGAAGCCGGGCGCGACGGTGGCCACCGCGATGCCGTACGGCGCCAGGGCCACCGCCAGTGACTGCGCCATCGCGTTGAGGCCCGCCTTGCTGGCGCCGTAGGCCGGGTTGGCGGGCTCGCCGCGAAACGCGCCGCGCGACGAGACGTTGACGATCCGTCCGCCCCGCGCCCGCATGTGCTGTGCGGCGCACCAGGCGGCGTTGGCCGCACCGAACAGGTTCGTGTCGAGGACCTCGCGCCAGCGCTGGCGCCACTGCTCGTAGCTGCTGTCGAAGACCGGGTGCGGCGGGTCGATCGGGCCGAACACGCCGGCGTTGTTGACAAGTACGTCGAGTCCACCGAGCCGGTCGGCGGCCTGGTCCACCATCGCCCGTACCGCGTCGGGGTCGGCCAGGTCCGCGCGGACCACCACGTGACCCTCGCCCGGCAGCTCCGTCCGGAGCTGTTCGGCCAACTCCGCCGAGTCGCGGTGGTGGATGGCCAGCCGATCGCCACCGGTCGCGAAGGCCCGGACCACCGCCCGGCCGATGCCGCGCGAGCCGCCCGTCACCAATACCGCCCGTGCCGTCATGCCCGCCATCCTGCCGCACCCCGTCGGCGTTGCCGAACCTAGACTGCCCGGATGGGAAGCGACTGCCTGTTCTGCCGCATCGTCGCCGGGGAGATCCCGGCCACCGTGGTCCGCGAGACCCCCGCCACGCTCGCCTTCCGGGACATCGACCCGAAGGCGCCGGTGCACGTGCTTGTCATTCCGAAGGAGCACTACGCCGACGTGGCCACCCTGGCCCAGGGCGATCCGGCGCTGGCCGGCGAGGTGCTGGCCACGGCCGCCACGGTGGCCGAGGACGAGGGCCTGCTCGGCGACGGGTTCCGGCTGATGTTCAACATCGGGGCGTACGGCGGCCAGGAGGTGTTCCACGCGCACGCGCACGTGCTGGGCGGCGCCCCGCTCGGCCCGATGGTGGCCCGGAGCTTCTGGTGACCGTGGCCGTCGGCGCCACCGCAGCCGCCGGCCAGCTGGGACGGCTGGTGCGCCAGCTCCAGGCGCAGGCCCGGGTGCCGGCGGTCTCGGCGGCGGTGCACCGGGCCGACCGGCCCCTGTGGACCTGCACGGTCGGCGGCACCGGCAACGACACATCGCTGGACGAGCAGACCCGGTTCCGGATCGGGTCGGTGACCAAGACCTTCACCGCCGTGCTGATCATGCAGTGCCGCGACGACGGCCTGCTCGACCTCGACGATCCGGTGGGCCGGCACCTCGACCTGCCGGCGCACGGCGAGCTGACCGTGCGCCGGCTGCTGTCCCACACGGCCGGCCTGCAACGGGAGCCGTACGGCGACGTCTGGGACACGCTGCGCGCGCCGGACGCGGACGAGTTGACCGCCGAGCTGGCCCGGGCCGAGCGGGTGTTGCCCCGGGGCGCCGCTACCACTACTCCAACCTGGGCATGGCGCTGCTCGGGCGGCTGGTCGGGCAGGTGCGCGGCGGCACCTGGGCGGACGTGCTCGCCGAGAGGGTGCTGACCCCGCTCGGGCTGACCGCCACCACGGTCACCCCGGGCCCACGGGCCGCGACCGGGTTCCTGGTCGACGCGTACTCCGACGCGGCGCATCCGGAGCCGCCCACCGACTTCGGTGCGGTCGGCCCCGCCGCGCAGTTGTGGAGCACCGCGGCCGACATGGCTCGCTGGGCCGCCTTCCTGGCCGACCCGACGGCGCTGGACGCGGCGGGTCGGGTGCTCGCCCCGGCCACCCTGGAGGAGATGCGCTGGCCGGTGACGGTCACCGACGAGACGGTGTGGGCCGCCGGGTTCGGCCTCGGGCTGATCCTGCTGCCGCAGGGGGATCGGGTGGTCCACGTCGGGCACGACGGTGCGATGCCCGGCTTCCTCGCCGCCGTGTACGGGCGCCGGGGCGGCGAGGGCACCCCGGGCGCGCTGGGCGGCGCCGTGCTGGGCTCGTCGGGGACCGCGTCGCAACTGTTGGAGCTGCCGCACCGGCTGCTCGCCGCCGCGGCCGAGCACGACCCGGCCGACATCGACCCGTGGCGGCCCGGCGAGCCGGCACCGCCGAACGTGCGCGGGCTGCTCGGCCGCTGGTGGGGCGAGGGCTTCGAGTACGTCTTCCGCTGGCACGACGGTGCCCTCCGCGCCCAGGGTGCCGGCGACCCGCCGGGAAGCCGCCGGCGGTCTTCGCGCCGGTGCCGGACCGGCCGGACGTGTTCCGCACCGTCGCCGGCCGGGAGGTCGGCGAGCTGCTCCGGCTGACCCGGGACCCGGCCGGCGTGGTGGTCCGGCTGCACTGGGCGACGTACCGGTTCACCCGGCACCAGGAGACATTCGACCGCTACGACTTTCGCGCCTGACCGCGCTTGCCGACCGACCGGAGCGTCTGTTCGCCGTGTCCGTTTTGTCCGGTGGTGCGGGCTCGTCGGGGCGGCGGAAATGGGCAGCGTGCCCGCGCCGTTGACCCGATACGATGGCGGTAACGTTCGCACGCCGTGGCGCCAGGCCCGGCACCGAGATCGAGAGCAGGTGGCGCAGGGCCCCTCGGCCCGACCTATGACCGGCACCCCACCTCCCGGCCCGCCCCGGGTGCAGACCAGGATCACGGTCCCCGACTCGAAGATCATGGTCAACCTGCTCGGCGCGGGTGACGAGATCCTGCGACTGGTCGAGCGCTCGGTGAACAGCGACGTGCACGTGCGGGGCAACGAGATCACCATCACCGGAGCGCCCGCCGACAACGCCCTCGCCGAGCGGCTCTTCAGCGAGCTGCTCGAACTCATCGAGAAGGGTGAGACCCTGACCACAGACGCCGTCCGGCGTACCGTCGGCATGCTCGAGCAGGGCGGCACGGAGCGGCCCGCCGAGATCCTGACGCTCAACATCCTCTCCCGGCGCGGGCGCACCATCCGCCCCAAGACGCTCGGGCAGCGGCGCTACGTCGACGCGATCGACGGGCACACCATCGTCTTCGGTATCGGCCCGGCCGGCACCGGCAAGACCTACCTCGCCATGGCCAAGGCGGTCCAGGCGCTGCAGGCCAAGCAGATCAACCGGATCATTCTGACCCGGCCGGCGGTCGAGGCCGGGGAGCGGCTGGGCTTCCTGCCCGGCACGCTCAACGAGAAGATCGACCCCTACCTGCGCCCCCTGTACGACGCGCTGCACGACATGCTCGACCCGGATACGATCCCGAAGCTGATGGCGGCGGGCACGATCGAGGTCGCCCCGCTGGCATACATGAGAGGGCGGGCGCAGCCGTACGACGCGCGCGTACTGACGCCGGAAGGCTTCAAGCCCTTCGGTTCGCTCCAGGTGGGCGATCTTGTCATCGGCTCGGACGGGATGCCCACTCCGGTGATCGGGATCTACCCCCAAGGGCCCAAACAGGTCTACCGGGTGACCACGCAGGACGGGGCTTCCACCCTGTGTTGCGGTGAGCACCTCTGGACCGTGGCCACCCCCGAGGACAAGCGGCGCGGGCACCGGCGCACGCTCGAGACCCGCGAGATGGTCGGCCAGGAGCGGCGGGGGTACCTCCGCCGGTACGAACTCCCGGTGGTGGCTCCGGTCCAGCTGGAGCCGCAGGACGTACCCCTCGACCCGTACGTCCTCGGTCTGCTGCTCGGTGACGGTTCGATCTCGTGCCGGACGACGCCCGGGTTCACCACGGCGGACCCGGAGCTCGCCCGCGCGACAGAGGGACATCTCGTGGACATCGAGCTCCACCGCACGGGCGACCACGACCACGGACCCCGGCACGCCAAGGGCCACCGCGGCGGAGTGATCGTCGCGAACCCGGTGACGGTCGCGCTCCGCGAGCTGGGTCTGGCCGGGACGAAGTCGGGCACCAGGTTCGTGCCTTCCGTTTATCTCCGGAACAGCGTCGATGTCCGACTGGCCGTCCTGCAGGGGCTGCTGGACACCGACGGTGGACCGGTCGTCCAGGCGGGAGGTACCTGCCGGGTGCAGTACTCGACGACCTCTCCCCGCCTCCGCGACGACGTCGTCCACCTGGTCCGGTCACTCGGCGGGGTGGCGACCTGGCGCGTTCGAGTGGCTGAGGGCCGTACGCCTGGACTGGCGAACGGTCGACCCGTCGCACACCGGTCGGACGCCTACGTCGTGGAGATCCGCCTGCCGGAGGGCGTAGCGCCGTTCCGGCTGTCGCGTAAGCGCCAGCGGTACGAGGAGTGCGGCGGCGGCCGGCCGATGCGTTTCATCGACTCGATCGTCCCCGCTGGTGTCCAGGAGACGATGTGCATCCAGGTGGCGGCGGAGGATTCGCTGTATGTCACCGATGACTTCCTGGTCACGCACAACACGCTCAATGACGCGTTCATCATCCTCGACGAGGCGCAGAACACCACGCCCGAGCAGATGAAGATGTTCCTCACCCGGCTCGGCTTCGCCTCCAAGATCGTGGTGACCGGCGACGTCACCCAGGTGGACCTGCCCGGCGGGACGACCAGCGGGCTGCGCGTCGTACAGGAGATCCTGGAGGGCGTCGAGGACGTGCATTTCGCGCAGTTGTCCAGCGCCGACGTGGTGCGCCACCGGCTGGTCGGGGAGATCGTCGACGCGTACGCCCGGTGGGACGCCGAGCGGGAGAACCAGCAGACCCAGGGCGTGCACGCGGTGGCCGGGCGCAGCACCCAGGGCAACCGCGCCAGCCGGCGCCGCTAGACCGAGGGAAGACAGTTGTCCATCGAGATCGCCAACGAGTCCGGTGTCGAGGTCGACACCGACGCCGTGCTCGCCGTCGCCCGGCACGCGCTCGACGAGATGGGGGTCAACCCCCTCGCCGAGCTTTCCGTGCTGCTGGTCGACGTCGACTACATGACCGAGCTGAACCACCGCTGGATGGGCGGCGACGGCCCGACCGACGTGCTCGCCTTTCCCATGGACGAGGGCAGCGTCGACCACGGGCCCGGTGAGAGCGCCGCCACCGGTGCCGAGCCGGCGCTGCTCGGCGACATCGTGCTCTGCCCGGAGGTGGCGGCGAAGCAGGCCGCGACCGGCGGGCACAGCTCGGCCGACGAGCTGCACCTGCTCACCGTGCACGGCGTGCTGCATCTGCTCGGCTACGACCACGCGGAGCCGGAGGAGGAGCGGGAGATGTTCGGGCTCCAAGCGCGGCTGCTGGCCAGCTGGCGGTCGACCCGCGCCCGGTGATGGACACTCCACTGGCCGCGGCCGCCACCGGCCTACCCGACCTGCAACTTCTCGTCGTCGCCGCCGGGCTGGTGGTGCTCGCCGGTCTGATCGCGATGACCGAGGCCGCCCTGGCCGCGGTCTCCCCGGCTCGGGCGGCCGAGCTGGCCCGCGACGGCGTGCGGGGCGCCCGCACCCTCCAGACGGTCGCCGGTGACGTGGTGCGTCACCTCAACCTCCTGCTGTTGCTCCGGTTGCTCGCCGAGCTGACCGCGACCACCCTGGTGGCGCTGGTCGCGGTGGACACCTTCGGGGCGGGCTGGCGGGCGGCGCTGGTCACCGCCGGGGCGATGACCGTGGTCAGCTTCGTCGTGGTGGGTGTCGGTCCACGTACCCTCGGCCGGCAGCACGCGTACGCCGTGGGTCGGGCCGCCGCGCCGCTGGTCCGCTGGCTGGGCCGGGTGCTCAACCCGCTCGCGTCGCTGCTGATCCTGATCGGCAACGCGGTCACCCCGGGGCGTGGCTTCCGGGAGGGGCCGTTCGCCACCCAGGTCGAGCTGCGTGAGCTGGTCGATCTCGCCGAGCAGCGTGGCGTGGTGGAGCACGGCGAACGGCAGATGATCCATTCGGTCTTCGCCCTCGGCGACACCATCGCCCGCGAGGTCATGGTGCCGCGTACCGAGATGGTGTGGATCGAGTCGGGCAAGAGTCTCTCCCAGGCGCTCGCCCTGTTCCTGCGCTCCGGGTTCTCCCGGATCCCGGTGATCGGCGAGAGCGTCGACGACGTGCTCGGGGTGCTCTACCTCAAGGACCTCATCCGGCACACCCAGGGCGGGGCCGCGGAGGACCGCCAGCTCCCGGTGGCGGAGCTGATGCGACCGGCCACCTTCGTGCCCGAGTCCAAGCCCGTCGACGACCTCCTGTCGGAGATGCAGGCGGCGCGGAACCACCTGGTCATCGTGGTCGACGAGTACGGCGGCACCGGTGGTCTGGTCACCATCGAGGACATCCTCGAGGAAATCGTCGGGGAGATCACCGACGAGTACGACGTGGAACGTCCGCCGGTCGAGCAGCTGCCCGACGGTGCGGTGCGGGTGACCGCCCGGCTGCCGGTCGAGGATCTCGGCGAGCTGTTCGACACCGAGCTGCCGCACGACGAGGTGGAGACCGTGGGTGGTCTGCTCGCGCAGTCCCTGGGACGGGTGCCGATCCCGGGCGCGCAGGTCGAGGTGGCCGGGCTGCGGCTGCTCGCCGAGGGCACCACCGGCCGCCGCAACCGGATCGACACCGTGCTGGTGCGGCGGGCGGAATCGACCGGCCCGCCAGACAAGCCGGGCGGTACGCCGACCGCCTCCCGATCCGACACCGACCAATTCGAGGAGAGGCAACCCGCCGATGCCTGAGTCGTCCGCCGTCCCGACCGTCCGGCCCACCGGCTCCGAGCTGAGCGCCGAGGACGCCAAGCTGGTCATCCTCGCCCGGGGCGCCCGAGGCCGGGTGGGCGCCGTGGAGGGCGCCGCGGTCCGGGACCAGGACGGCCGGACCTACGCGGCGGCCAGCGTCTCGCTGCCCTCGTTGACGATCACCGCGCTCCAGCTGGCGGTCGCCTCGGCCGCTGCGGCGGGCGCCAGCCGACTGGAGGCAGCCGCGGTGGTGACCGAGGCGTCCACGCTGGACGGTGCCGGGCACGCGGCAGTGCGTGACCTGGCCGCCGACGCGCCGGTCCATGTCGCCGCGCCGGACGGCACGGTGCTGGGCACGGTGACCGAATGAGCGAGCGCGGCGAGCGTGAGCGGCCCGCCTACCGGGCGGGTTTCGCCTGTTTCGTCGGCCGGCCCAACGCCGGCAAGTCCACGCTGACCAACGCGATCGTCGGGCAGAAGATCGCGATCACCTCGAACAAGCCGCAGACCACCCGGCACATCATCCGAGCGGTGCTGCACCGTCCGGATTCGCAGTTGGTGCTGGTCGACACCCCCGGCCTGCACCGCCCGCGTACGTTGCTCGGCGAGCGGCTCAACGACCTGGTCCGGCAGACCTGGAGCGAGGTCGACGTGATCGGCCTCTGCATCCCTGCCGACGAGCCGGTCGGCCGCGGTGACCGGTTCATCACCGGGGAGCTGGCCGCGCTGAAGGCGACCGTGCTGGCGGTGGTCACCAAGACCGACCTGGTCGACCGGAAGCGGCTGGCCGAGCAGTTGCTCGCCGTCGCCGAAATGGGCGAGTTCGCCGAGGTGGTGCCGGTCAGCGCGGTTTCCGGGCACCAGGTGGACACCCTGGTCGAGGTGATGACGCGGTATCTCCCCGAGTCGCCGCAGCTCTACCCGGACGACATGCTCACCGACGATCCGGAGCAGGTGCTGGTCGCGGAGCTGATCCGGGAGGCCGCGCTGGAGGGTGTCCGGGACGAGCTGCCCCACTCCATCGCGGTGGTGGTGGAGGAGATGATCCTCGAGGGCCAGCTCATGAAGATCTACGCCGACGTGTACGTGGAACGGACCAGCCAGAAGGCGATCGTCATCGGGCACCGGGGCAGTCGGCTCAAGGGAGTCGGTACGGCCGCCCGGCGGCAGATCGAGGAGTTGCTGGGCACCAGGGTCTACCTCGACCTGCATGTGCGGGTCGCCAAGGATTGGCAGCGCGACCCGAAGCAGCTGCGCAAGCTCGGGTTCTGAACCGGGCCCGCCGGGCAGGGCGATCGGACGGCCGGTAGCGGATCGACTGACCGGTCCCGGTCGGGCAGGTGGGAAGTTTCACTGTCTCCGTGGGCGCCTGACGGTTTCGGTGTCGGCTAGAGCAGGGTAGGGAACGGTCGCCTCAACGCCCCCCGGACCCAGATGCAGGCTGATGCGAAACAGATACCTGGACCTGCTGCGCTTCCTGGCTATCGTGCGGATCGTCGTCTACCACGTCACCGGCTGGGCGTCGCTGACGCTGCTGTTCCCGGCGATGTCGGTGATGTTCGCGCTGGCCGGGTCGCTGATGGCGGCGTCCCTGCTCCGGTCGGGGCCGTCGGCGGTCGGTCGGCGGCTGCGTCGCCTGCTGCCGTCGCTCTGGGTGGTGGCCGCGATCTTCGTGCCGGCGATGGTGCTCACCGGGCTGCCGCTGACCCCGAAGGTGTTGCTCTGGCTGTTCCCGGTGGCCGACCCGCCGGCGAACCACTGGGGTGCGCTGGCGTTGAGCCCGATCTGGTACCTGCGGGACTACCTCTGGTTCGTCCTCGCCTCGCCGTTGGCTCTCTGGCTGTTCCGGCGTTTCCCGCTACCCACCCTGCTCGCCCCGTACGTCCTGTTGCTGGTGATCGAGGTGGGCAGCTACCCGAACGCCCCCGTCGTGCTGCGCCACTTCGGCCTCTACTTCGGCGCCTGGCTGCTGGGCTTCGCCCACCAGGCCGGGATGCTGCGTCGCCTGGCCGTGCGGGCCCTGGTGCCGGCCGTGCTCGTGCTCGCCGCGGCCGGCGGCGCCTGGATCCTGGCCAATCCCGGTCCGCGTGGTTACGACCTGAACGACAATCCGCTCGGCAACGCCCTCTGGTCGGCAGCGTTCATCCTGCTGGCGCTCGGTCGCGCCCCGGCGACCGCGCGATGGGTGGACCGCAACGAGGTGTTCGGCCGGACGGTCACGGTGCTGAACCGGCGGGCGCTGACGGTCTACCTGTGGCACATGGCGTTCGTGGTCGCGCTCACCCCGCTGGTGGACGTGGTCGGCTGGTCCCATCAGGATCCGCTGGGTCTGGCGATCCGGGTGGTGCTGGTCTTCCTGCTGGTGGGCCTGGTGACCGTACTGTTCGGCTGGGTGGAGGACGTGGCGGCCCGGCGTCCGCCCGAGCTGGTCCCCGGCCGGCGTCGGCGGGCGGGCACCGCCGGCCGACGACAGGCCGAGTCCTGCTCCGGCGACGATCGGACCCCGCCCGGCCCGCCGTCGGTCGCTGACGGGCGGGCCGCGGAGTGTCCCGCGGACGCCGTACCACGTCAGCGCGGTCCCGACGGTGGGGTCACCGCGAGGTGAGGGTGATGTTGCCGCTGCCGGTGCGCAGGTCGAGCACGAGCGTGGCGGACGGGTCGTGCGGCACGCCAAGCTCGGCCTCACCGGAACCAACCTTCGAACGGACCTGGTACCCGCCGCCCGGCACGGTCAGCTCGACGTTGCCGCTCGACGCGTGCGCCCGCGCGGAGACGGGCCGGTCCAGTTCGAGGCTGACGTTGCCGGAGTTCGCCTCCGCGTCGACCTCGCCGCCGAGCCGGGTTCCCGTCACGTTCCCGGAGGAGGCCCGCAGCACGACCGGCGAAGCCACGTTGTCCACCTCGATGTTGCCCGAGCCGGTCTCCACCCGGACCGGCCCGGCGGCGCCGGCCACCCGCACGTCGCCGGATCCGACCCTGAGGTCGACCCGGCCGACGTCGCTCAGGTCGACGTTTCCGGAGCCGGTCTCGCCCTCGAAGCTGACCCCCTCGCCGGCGGTCACCTCGAAGGAGACGCTGCAGCGGCGGCCGCACGAGGTGTCCAGCACCAGTTCCGTGCCCTTGATCTCGTAGGTCGGGCCCGGCTGTCCGCCCTGGTACCGCACCATCCGCTTGATCCGTACCCCGTCCGCGTCGGCGTCGGCCCGGATCACCACGCCGCCGGCGCCGGGCAGCACCCGGATCGCGGTGATCTGTGCGGACTCGGTGGTGTCGAAGTCCAGCCGGCGGAACGAGATGTTGTCACAGCCGACGAGGACGATGAGACCGGTGATCGCGGCGACCGCGATGCTGGTCCGGCGTGCGGTGCTGGTCCGATGCAGAGCCATGCCGAGGACGCTACGACCGCAGCCGGTGGGTACGCATCCGGGTTCGCCGGCACCGCGACCCCGAGCGGACCCTGAATTCCGACCCGGGGTCGGACCTGACTTCGGGTCGGGAGGGAGAATGGCGCGATGGCCGGTTACCGCCGACAGCTCTACCGCGACGACGCGGTGGTGCTGCGTGTGCAGAAACTCGGCGAGTCGGACCGGATCATCACCCTGCTCACCCGGCGGCACGGCCGGTTGCGGGCGGTCGCCCGGGGGGTGCGCCGGACCACCTCGAAGTTCGGTGCCCGGCTGGAGCCGTTCGGCCACGTCGACCTGCAACTCGCCGGTGACCCCAAGGGGGAGCTGGGCAGTTCGCTGCACAGCGTCAGTCAGGTCGAGGGGATCGACCTCTACGGCAAGCGGTTCCTCGGCGACTATCCCCGCTACACCGCGGCCAGCGCGATCGCCGAGACCGCCGAACGCCTCACCCCGGTCGAGCGGGAGCCGTCGCTGCGGCTGTTCCAGCTCACCCTGGGGGCGCTGCGGGCCCTCGCCGAGGGCGGACACGCCACGACCCTGGTGCTCGACGCGTACCTGCTGCGCGGCATGGCCCTGGCCGGCTGGGCGCCGGCCCTGACCGCCTGCGCGGTCTGTGGCACGCCGGGCCGGCACCGGGCCTTCTCGGTGCCGGCCGGGGGCGCGGTCTGCCCGGACTGCCGCCCACCCGGCGCCGCCCACCCGGCCCCGGCCACCATCGACCTGATGTCGGCGCTGGCCATCGGCGACTGGCGGGTCGCGGACGCCACCGAGAACGGCGTACGCCGGGAGTGCAGCGGGCTGGTCGCGGCGCACCTGCAGTGGCACCTGGAGCGCGCGCTACGCTCGCTGCCGCTGGTCGACCGGGGTGGCGTGCCGGTGGCACCCGGCCCGGTCCGGTCCGCCGGCGAGGTGCCCGTGGTGGCCCCACCGCCGCGGGCCGCCGGTGGCGAGCCACCCGACCGGGTTTCGCAGGACGTGAGCAGGGAGAGAGCCGAGTGATCCGATCCACCAGGGCCGGCCGGCGTGCGCCGGTGCCGCCGACGCCTCATCCGTCGGGAGCCCGACCGCCGGCACTGCCGGCGGGGGCGGTGCCCCGGCATGTCGCCGTGGTGATGGACGGCAACGGTCGGTGGGCCAAGGATCGCGGGCTCGCCCGCACCAGGGGGCACGAGGCGGGGGAGTTCTCCCTCTTCGACACCGTCGAGGGCGCCATCGAGCTGGGCATCCCCTACCTGTCGGCGTACGCCTTCTCCACGGAGAACTGGCGGCGCTCGCCGGACGAGGTGCGGTTCCTGATGGGCTTCAACCGGGACGTCATCCGCCGCCGCCGGGACCAGCTGGTCGACCTCGGGGTGCGGGTGGTCTGGTCGGGCCGCGCCGGGCGGCTGTGGAAGAGCGTCATCACCGAGTTGCAGACCGCCGAGGAGATGTCCCGCGGCAACTCCACGCTGACCCTGCAGTTCTGCGTCAACTACGGGGGTCGGGCCGAGATCGCCGACGCCGCCGCGGCGATCGCCCGGGACGTCGCCGCCGGGCGGCTCGACCCGGCGAAGGTCACCGAGAAGACGATCGGGCGCTACCTCTACCACCCCGAGGTGCCGGAGGTGGACCTGTTCCTGCGGCCCTCCGGCGAGCAGCGGACGTCGAACTTCCTGCTCTGGCAGAGCGCGTACGCGGAGCTGATCTTCCTGGACACGCTCTGGCCGGACTTCGACCGCCGCCACCTCTGGTACGCCTGCGAGCTGTACGCCCAGCGCGACCGGCGGTTCGGTGGCGCGCTGCCCAATCCGGTGGCCCCGGTCACCTGAGCGCCGGTGGCCCCGGCCACCTGAGCGCATATCCGGCGGCCACGCTGGGTATCACCGCTGGCAGCAGCCACTGACGGAGGTGAACCCATATGATCCGCAAGCGCATCGGGCAGTGGGCGGTGATGGCCATCGCGTTACCGGTCGCCGCCGCCGGAGCCCGGAAACTGAGCCATACGCTGGAGGCCCGACGTGGCCCCAACCGGGCCACCCGCCTGCTCAACAAGGGCGCCGACCTGATCCGCCCCCGGCAGGCCAAGCGCCGCCGCTTCTTCTGACGCGACCGGTAGCCCAGCAACACGGCATCTCGCGGTATCCCTCAACGGGATACCGCGAGATGCGGTGTATCGGGAGGTGCCGGCGCTGGCCCCGACCTACGGGCTCAGGCCGTTACCTCGGCCCGGTCGGGGGTGGCCCAGAGGGTGTGGAACGAGCCGTCCCGGTCGACCCGGCGGTAGGTGTGCGCGCCGAAGTTGTCGCGCAGGCCCTGGATCAGCGCGGCCGGCAGACGCTGGGCGCGCAGCGCGTCGAAGTACGCCAGCGACGAGGCGAACGCGGGTGCCGGCACCCCGGCACGGGCCGCGTCGGCCACCACCCGGCGCCAGCTGGGCACCCCGTCGCGGACGGTGTCGGCGAACCACGGCGCCACCAGCAGGGTGGGCAGTTCCGGCTGATCGCCGTACGCCTGCTTGATCCGGTCGAGGAAGCGGGCCCGGATGATGCAGCCGCCGCGCCAGATGGTGGCGGTGCCGCCCAGGTCGATGTTCCAGTCGTACTCGGCACTGCCGGCCCGGATCTGGTCGAAGCCCTGTGCGTACGCGACGATCTTCGAGGCCAGCAGGGCGCGCCGGACGTCCTCGACGAAGGCGTCCCGATCACCGACCTGCCACTTCTCCCCGGCATCGGGGAACGCCCGGACCGCTGCCTCGCGCTGGCCGACGTGCCCGGACAGCGACCGGGCGAAGGTCGCCTCGGCGATGCCGGTGATCGGGATGCCCAGGTCGAGGGCGATCTGGACGGTCCACCGGCCGGTGCCCTTCTGCTCGGCCTGGTCCTGCACCACGTCCACGAACGCCTCGCCGGTGGTTGCGTCGGTGTGTGCCAGCACGTCGGCGGTGATCTCGATCAGGAAGGACTCCAGCTCGCCGGAGTTCCACTCCCGGAAGATCTGCGCGATCTCCGACGGCGTCGCGCCCAGACCGGCCCGCAGCAGGTCGTACGCCTCGGCGATGAGCTGCATGTCGGCGTACTCGATGCCGTTGTGCACCATCTTGACGAAGTGCCCGGCGCCGTCCGGTCCGACGTGCTGGCAGCAGGGCGCCCCCTCGACCTGCGCGGCGATCTTCTCGAAGATCGGACCGAGCTTGCGGTACGACTCGGCCGAGCCGCCCGGCATGATGCTCGGCCCCCACAGCGCGCCCTCCTCGCCGCCGGAGACACCGGTGCCGACGAAGTGCAGGCCATGTGCCCGCAGCGCCTCCTCCCGGCGGCGGGTGTCGGCGAAGTGCGCGTTGCCGCAGTCGATGATGATGTCGCCCTCTTCGAGCAGCGGCACCAACTCGTCGATGACCGCGTCGGTGGGTCCGCCCGCCTTCACCATGATGATCACCGCACGGGGGCGCTCCAGCGCGGCGACGAAGTCCGCGAGGGACTCCGCCGGGACGAAGGTGCCCTCGTCGCCGTGCTCCGCCACCAGCGTCCGGGTCCGCTCCGGCGAGCGGTTGTGCACCGCCACGGTGAAGCCGTTGCGGGCCAGGTTGCGAGCCAGGTTCCGGCCCATCACCGCCAGCCCGGTCACACCGATCGTCGCCGTAGCCCGATCCGCCATCCTCGTCGCCACCTTCCGCCTTCTGCCTGTAGTGCTGCGACGGTATCGCGGTCCCGTGCCGCCGCGCGCCGTCCCCCCACCTCTGGTCATCAGGTGGTCGCGGAGCGCAGGTGGCAACTCGACGGTCCACCACGCGGTCGCGGGTGCGGTCGCCGTCGGCGCGGCGACCGCACCCGCGCCCTCAGTGGTCGGCGCAGCAGGGTGTCGGGTCCGGCACCTCGAACGGGGCCAGACCGCCGCGGTGGTGCGGCATGGTCACCAGCACCAGCTCGCCGGCCTGCCACTGCGGCCGGACGAAGTCCCGGGTGTGCACCGGCGTCTCCGGCGCGGCCGAGGCTCCGCCCAGCACCACGACCCGTTCGATCGCGCCGGCGGCGAGCAGTTCGCCGACGGTGAGCGTGCCGACCAGCCGATCCGCGCCCGGATACCACACCGCCCGACCCGACCGGCGGGCGGTGTGTTCGCCCGCCGCCCGCGCCGCCGCGGCCCGCAGTTCGGGCGGGGTGGCCGGCAGACCCGCGAACCGTTTCGTTTCCGTCGCGGCCACACTGAGCGCCACGTGCGGAAACGGCGTGCTGACCAGGTGCGTGCAGGTGACCAGGTCCGGCCCGCCGAGCGGCCGCACCTGGGTGTCCAGCCAGTGGTCGGCCTCCCGGAGGGTCCGGTGACCCAGGCTGAGGCCGAGGATCACTGTGGCAGGACCCAGATCGGGTTCGCGTAGAACCACAGGTCGTCCCACGGGTCGGCCGCGCCGGTGACGTCCAGCGCCGGGCCGAACGGGTCGACCGCGGCGCCCATCAGGCCGGGCTGGCTACGCTTGCCGTCCGTGCCCCGGATCCGCAGATAGAACGGCTCGTCGACCCGGCCGAAGGAGTAGCTGAAGGAGACCCGCCCGGTCCGCTTGGTCACCTCGAAGGACTTGACCACCTTCGTGGTCGGGGCGGTGAAGGTGTCCTTGTCGGCGACCGGGCCGGTCACCCGGCCGGCGATCACGTCCACCCGGGCGAGCACCGGCAGGAACTGCGACCAGTTCGGGATGTCGGCCAGGTCGACGTCGATGGTCACCTCGACCCGCGTCCCGCGCTTGACCCGCAGCACGCCGCCGAGCGGCGCACCGGAGTGCCGCGCCGGTCGCCCGCGACGCGGGCACGGACGTCGAGGCCCTTGATCAGACCACCGTGGTCCACCCAGACCCGGCCGGCGCGCAGGCCGTCCATGACGGCCCGGTAGCTGAAGCTGCTCGACCCGACGTGGGTGCGGCTGTACTGGCCCGGCCAGTAGTCACCGGCCTCGGTGATCACCGGGCCGTGGACCGGGTCGTTGTACCTGCCGTTGAGGTTGAAGTCGCTGTCCGGCCCGCGCTGCGAGGTGTCCAGGTAGTTGACGTGCGAGTCGGAGTTGGCGCTGATCCACCAGGCCCGTCCCTCGGCGAGCAGGCTGTCCCAGAGACCGCCGACGGTGGAGGTCATCCAGTCGAAACCGCCCCAGGTGCGGTAGCTCTCCAGCGGGAAGCCGGGGAACGAGTTGGCCGAGGGGTTGTTGTCGTAGTAGCCGCGGGCCCGGCCGCCGCTCTCGCGGGGGAGGCCGGCGGCCTGGTGACCGGGTGCGCCCTCCATGCCGATGGCGACGCTCGGGTCGGCGTCCCGCCAGGCCCGGATCTCGTGCGGCGAGTCGATGCCGCGGCGGGCCGGGTGGTTGGCCAGGAAGAGCGCACCCTCGACGCGGCGTTTGCGGACCGCCTCACCGAGGAACTTGATGCCGGCGATGGCGAGCGCCTCGTTGGCCGGGGTGTTGTCACCGGCGTTGCGGACGCTGCCGTCGAAGGAGTTCTCGAACTCCTTGAGCACGGCGACCTCGTTGCGTCCCGGGTGGACGAAGACGGTGGCGTGCTCGGCCGCCGGGATGTTCCATTCCAGGCCCTGGTAGATCAGCATGTCCTTGAGCCGGCCCCGGGCCTCGACGATGTCCGGGTTGACCTTCTCCACGCCGATCTTCGCGTGGGTCGCGCTGCCGTGGTCGGTGACGACCATCCAGTCCAGGCCGTACGCCCGGGCGTGCCGGGCCTGGTCGATGACCCGGTACATGGCGTCCGAGCTGTACTGGGTGTGGATGTGGTGGTCGCCGGCGAGCCAGTGGAACCCGCCGGTCCTGCCGTGGTCGCCGCCGGGGCCGTGGTCGTGTCCGTGGTCGTGTCCGTGACCGCCGGCCAGCGCGGGCGTGCCGGTGGCCAGCACGGTGGTGGCCGCGCCGGCGCCGAGCAGACCGGCGTTGCGCAGGAAGCCACGCCGGCTCAGGTCGGCCGGCGGCAGCTCGCCGTCGGGGATGGACAGGTCGAGCGCCGCAGGTACGTCGGTGGCGGCGGCTGAGTCGTGATCGTGGTGGTGCGCGTGGCCGTGGCCCATCTGCTGCTCCAGGTTGGTCGAGGAGTCGTCGCAGGCCAATCTCGTCGGGCCAGGGGAACGTCGCGTGTCACCCTCACGGCGAACATGCGAACATGCGACTCCGGCCATGTGCGGGCGGCCCGGCTGGCCCGGTGTCGGGCCTCAGCCGATCAGCGGGCGGAAGGTGCCGAGCGCCACGCTGGCGGCCAGCGCGGCGCCGGCCAGCGCCGCGGCGCCGGCGACGAGCAGCCAGTCGGCCGCGCCGAAGTGCTGCCGGCGGGCGACGGTGCGGGGACGCCGGAGTCGAAGCCGCGGGCGTCCATCGCCACCGCCAGCCGGGTGCCCCGCCGGATCGCCCCGACCAGCAGCGTGAACGCGGTCGAGACGAACAGCCGCAGCCGCGCCACCGGGTCGCGCCCGGCCTCCACGCCGCGTGCCCGGCGGGCCATCGCGATCATCTGCCACTCCTGGCCGAGCAGTGGCACCAGCCGGAACGCCGCCAACGCGCCGATCGCGAACCGGGCGGGCACCCGGGCGTTCTGGGCCAGCGCGTCGGCCAGGTCCGTCGGGTCGGTGGTGGCGAAGACGATCACGCCGGGGAGGGCCACCGCGAACAGCCGCAGCACCAGGCCGAGCGCGGTGACCAGCACGCCCGAGGTCACCACCACCGGCCCCGCGTCGAGCAGCACGCGCCCCGACCGGTCGGCGGCGAAGAGCACCAGCGTGACCAGGATGCCGCCGGCGGCGGCCAGCAGCGGCCAGGCCCGGCGGGCCAGCAGCCGGGGTGCACCCCGAACAGCGGCAGCACCGCCAGCTCCACGGCGATCGCGATGGCCGGCGCGACCGGGTCCAGCGTGGCCATCAGCGGCAACGCGAACAGTATCGCCGCCGCCAGCTTGGCCACCGGGTTGCGCCGGACCAGCGGCGCGTCCGGCCGGGCGATCGGCTCCAGGGTGATCATCGTTGCTCCGGTCCGGCGCCGGGCGGTTCGAGGGTCACCGTGCGGTCGGCCAGCGCGGCCACGAAATCGGCGTCGTGGGTGACCGTGACCAGGCCGTGACCGGCGTCGCGCAGCTCGGCGAAGAGGTCCAGCAGTTCCCGCCAGGTCCGCCGGTCCTGACCGAAGGTGGGTTCGTCGCAGATCAGCAGGCGGGGCGCGGTGGCCAGGGCGGTCGCCACGCTCAGCCGCCGCGCCTCGCCACCGGAGAGGGTGTACGGGTTGGCGGCGGCGAGCCGGTCCAGCCGCAGCCGGTGCAGCAGTTCCCCGACGCGGTCGCGGACCGCCGTGTCGGTGGCCCCGGTCCGCCGGGGACCCAGGGCCAGTTCGTCGAAGACCGTGCCGGTGACGAACTGGTGCTCGGGGTTCTGGAACACCGAGCCGATCCGGTTGGCCAGTGCGGGGGCCCGCCAGCGGTGCGGGGCAGTGCGCGAGTCGGCGCCGGCCAGCTCCGGGCTTGCCGCCAGTCGCCCGGTGCCCGGCCTGAGCAGCCCGCCGAGCAGCAGCGCGAGGCTGGACTTCCCGGCGCCGTTCGGCCCGAGCACGGCGAGCGCCTCACCGGCGCGTACGGTCAGGTCGGTGGGGGCCAGCCGGGGTGGCTGGCCGAGCCGCTCGGCGGTGAGCAGCGTCTCGCCCGCCGGGCCGGTGGCCCGGCGCGGCGGGATCTCCGGCCGGGCACCCAGACCCCTCGGCGGCGAGCGCGTCGCCGTGGGCGGCGAAGACCGCCGCCGGCGCGCCGTCGGCCCGGACACCACCGCCGGGTTCGAGCACCACGACCCGGTCGACCAGGGGCAGTGCCTCGGCGACCCGGTGTTCGACCAGGATCAGCGTGGTGTCGGCGGTCACCGCCCGGGCGAGCGCCGCGCGGACCAGGGCGGCCCCGGCCGGGTCGAGGTTGGCGGTGGGCTCGTCGAGCAGCAGCAGGCCGGGGCGGAGTGCGAGCACCCCGGCCAGGGCGAGGCGCTGCTGCTCGCCGCCGGAGAGTGCCGACGTGGGCCGGTCCCGGTGATACGGGAAGCCGACCCGGTGCAGTGCCTCATCCACCCGGTGCCAGATCTGCCCGGCCGCCACGCCCCGGTTCTCCGGCCCGAACGCCACGTCGTCACCGCTGCGGGCCATGACGAGTTGGGTCTGCGGATCCTGGAAGACGACGCCGACCCGGTCCCGGGCCTCCCCGGCCGGCCGGCCGTCGATCTCGATGGTGCCCTCGTGCTCCCCGGAGTCCTCGGGCAGCAGCCCGGCCAGCGCGGCCAGCAACGTGCTCTTGCCGGCACCGGAGGGCCCGAGCAGCAGCACCCGCTCGCCGCGGTCCACCCGCAGGTCCACCCCGCGCACCGCCCAGTCACGCCGCCCGGCATGCCGCCACCCGAACCCCCGCACCCACACCCCCTCACCCACGCCACCCTCCCTTCTTGTCGATCATGAGGTTGACGGTTGATTTGGAGATCGAAACTGCCGCCAACCTCATGATCAACGGGATTGGTCGTGGGGAGGTCAGACGAGGGGGCGTTCGCGGGCGGCGGGGAAGCGGTCTAGGGCGCCGGTGCGGGTGAGGGCGCGGGTGAGGGCATGCGCTCCGGCGCCGGCGATCACCGTGGCGCTGACGATGGTGAGCAGGGCGTAGGGGAGCCGGTAGGTCGCGATGTCGCGGCCGGCGTTCCAGTAGACGAAGTCGAACACGGCCGCACTCAGACCGGTCAGCGCGCCGGCCAGCAGGGCCGCCGGCAGCCGGTACGAGCGGTACCGGAAGGCGGCGAAGGCCAGCTCGGCACCGAGCCCCTGCATCAGGCCCTGCAACAGGACGATGGTGCCCCACTGGCTGCCCAGCAGGGCCGAGATGATCGCCGCCAGCAGTTCGCAGTACAGCGCGGCGCCGGGCTTGCGGATGACCAGGCCGCCGAGCACGGCCGGCACCAGCCAGACGCCGTAGATGAGGGTCTGCGCCGGCGGGAAGAAGGCGAAAGCGCCCTCGGTGGCGCTCCACACCAGGCCCCAGGCCCAGAAGATGACGCCGAACGCGACTGCGATGACCGAGGCCACGACGATGTCCACGGTGCGCCAGCGGTTGGTGTCGGGGTGATTCACGATGGTTGCTCCCAGTCCATGGTCGAACCAGGCAAGACGCACGCCCGGCCCGGCGGCGCCGGGCAGTGGCGGGCTGGAGGTGGACCGAACTCCCTGCGCTGGCATTACCCAGATCAGGTTCGAGGGTCTGCGGGCGGACCCGCACTCTCAGCGCTGTGCGCTCCCCTGTCGGAGGTGTCGTCTGTCCCGCCGACGCTAACACCATCGAAGATCAACGGGCAATGTGATCTTCGCAGGTCACGACCGGTGCTCGCCTCCGGCCGGGCGGTGTCGGTCAGGCGGTGTCGGTCGGGGTGCGGTCACCGGTGCCGATTTTGTGACATCCATCGACGTTGCCCGGGTCGGACGGTAATCTCAGGCCGCCGATGCCGGACGGGCCGAGGGGCGACGCGTGACCGCAGACACTGACCAGGCCGCGTCGACCGGCGAACCGGAGGGCCGTCCGCCGGGCACGGGCGTCGCCACCCAGGTCCGCGCGCCGGAACCGGCCGGTGTCGAGCCGCCCCGGCGGTGGCTCGGCGACCGGATCGGCTCGGTGGAGATCCTGGCGGCGCTGCTGATCCTGCTGATCATCTTTCGCGAGCCGCTGGCCGCCGCGCTGGACGATCCGCGCCTGCAGACCTGGACCACCGTCTTCGTCTCGATCATGGTGCAGGCGGTGCCGTTCCTGGTCTTCGGGGTGCTGCTCTCGGCCGTGATCGCGGTCTTCGTGCCCCGCTCGTTCTGGGCGCGGGCGCTGCCCCGGCATCCGGCCCTGGCGGTGCCGGCCGCGAGCGTGGCCGGGGTGGTGCTGCCCGGCTGCGAATGCGGATCGGTGCCCATCGCGGGGTCGCTCATCCGGCGGGGTGTCACCCCGGCCGCCGCGCTGGCCTTTCTGCTCGCCGCCCCGGCGGTCAACCCGATCGTGCTCACCGCCACCGCGGTCGCCTTCCCGAACAATCCCGAGATGGTCCTCGCCCGCGGCGTCGCCAGCCTGGTGGTCGCCATGGTCATGGGCTGGCTCTGGCTGCGGCTCGGGCGCACCGAGTGGATCAGGATGCCCCGCCGGCCGGAGCTGGACGACGCCTCCCGGGGCCGCGCCTTCTGGGCCGCGGTCCGGCACGACGTGACGCACGCCGGTGGTTTCCTGGTGCTCGGTGCGATGGCCGCGGCCAGCATCAACGTGCTGGTGCCGGAGCGGTGGTTGCAGACCCTCGCCGACAACGCCTGGCTGTCGATCCTGGCGCTGGCACTGCTCGCCGTGCTGCTCTCGCTCTGCTCGGAGGCGGACGCCTTCGTCGCGGCCTCGCTGTCGCAGTTCTCCCTCACGTCCCGACTGGTCTTCCTGGTGGTGGGGCCGATGGTCGATCTCAAGCTCGTCTCGATGCAGGCCGGTGTCTTCGGCCGCCGGTTCGCCTTCCGGTTCGCGCCGACCACGTTCACGGTGGCCCTGCTGGTCGCCGCCGGCGTCGGGGCGGTGCTGCTGTGAACCGGCAGGCACAGGCGGTGGTCCTGCTGCTGCTCGGCGGCGCGGTGATCCGGGCCAGCGTCACCGACCTCTACCTGCGCTACGTCAAGGATGGCCTGCGCCCCTTCCTGATCGCCGCCGGCCTGCTGCTGGTCGCCGCCGCGATCATGACCCTCTGGTACGAGCTGCGCCCGGCCGCGCCGCGCGTCCTCGTCCCGACCGGCGGCTCCGACGCCCCGACCGGCGGCTCCGCTGCTCCGGCCGATCACGACGACCACGGCCACGCCCACCACGAACCGCGGGTCGGCTGGCTGCTCATCCTGCCGGTGCTCGGTCTGTTGCTGGTCGCCCCGCCGGCCCTGGGCTCGTACGCCGCGGGTCAGGCCGGCACCGCGCTCAGCAGCCAGCAGCAGTCGGACTACCCGCCGCTGCCCGAGGGCGACCCGGTGCAGGTCAGCGTCCTCGACTACGCCTCCCGGGCCCTGTTCGACCGAGGTGCCTCGATCGGCGACCGGCGGGTGCTGCTCACCGGCTTCATCGCCAGCGGCGCCGGCGGCGAACCGATCCTGGCCCGGATGGTGCTGTCCTGCTGCGCCGCCGACGGTCGACCGATCAAGCTCGGGCTGACCGGCGACGTGCCCGCCGGGCTGCCCAACGACAGCTGGGTGGAGGTGACCGGCCGCTACAGCGACCGACTCGGCCGGGATCCGGTCAACGACGCCGAGATCCCGTACCTCGAGGTCGAGTCCTGGCGGCAGGTGCCGGTACCCAGGCAGCAGTACGACTGACCGGGCCGGGCGGCCGGCGAGCCGGCCGCCCGGCGGTGCCGGGTCCGGAAACGTTCGCCGCGCCGGCCCGGACGACGACCGCCCGCGCTGGAGTCGGGCGTGGACACCGAACTACGCTGCCGGCATGCGCATCGACGCCAGAGGTCTGCGGTTCGACGTCACCACCGGCGGCCCCGAGCATGGCGAACCGGTGCTGCTGCTGCACGGATTCCCGCAGCACTCGGGCGAGTGGGACGGCGTGGTGCCGGCCCTGCACGCCGCCGGTCTGCGCAGCTACGCGCTGGACCAGCGGGGCTACTCGCCGCAGGCCCGCCCCACCCGGGTGGAGGCGTACCGGCTGGGCGAGCTGGTCGCCGACGCGCTGGCCGTGCTGGACGCCCTCGGCGTCGCCACCGCGCACGTGGTGGGTCACGACTGGGGCGCCATCGTCGGCTGGGCGCTGGCCGCCGCCCACCCGGACCGGGTGCGTACGCTGACCGCGGTCTCCGTGCCGCATCCGGCCGCCATGGCGGACGCGCTGGCGAACGATCCGCAGCAGCGGGCGCGCTCGGCGTACATGCTGCTGTTCCGGCAGTCGGTGGCCGAGCGGACGCTGCTGGCGCTGGGCGCCGCGGGGTTGCGCCGGCTGCTGCGCGGGGTCGGTGACGCGGCCCGGGTGGCCGCGTACGCGGACCCGATGCGTGAGCCGGGCGCGCTGACCGCGGCACTGAACTGGTACCGGGCGATGTCCCGGGCGGAGTTGGCGGCCACCGGCCCGGTGTCGGTGCCGGTCACCTTCGTCTGGAGCGACGGTGACGCGGCCATCGGGCGCGCCGCCGCGCAGGCGTGTGCCGCCCACGTGACCGGGGACTACCGGTTCGTCGAACTGCCCGGGTTCACCCACTGGATCCCGGACGAGGCGCCGGCTCCGCTGGCCGAGGCGATCCTGGCCCGGGTACGTCCGGCCGGCTGAGCGAGCGGAGAGCATGGGCCCGGCGCCGAGGACTACCTGGCCGCGGTGACCGAGACGATGGCCCGGGTGGCACACGGCCAGCGGGAGCAGGTGGCCCGGCTGCTCGCCCGCCGGCCTACCGGTCGGGCCAACATCGGCGGTGGTGACGCGCACGACGACGCCCCCGAAGCGCGGTACGCGGTACGGATCCGCCAGGGCTCCTGAGTTGGTTTCGGATCGCGGCCGGCGGGGCATCAGCGTTGCCGCCGGCGTCGGAACGCGCCGGCGGAGTTGCTCCCCCGGAGGTCCGCCGTGTCGAAGGAAACCGAGAAGCAGCGGTGGCAGCGCAACTTCGCCGACCTGCTCCAGGAGTTGCGGGTCGCGCAGACCGGCGTGCAGATTCTCTTCGCCTTCCTGCTCACCCTGCCCTTCAGCAGCGGCTTCACGCGCACCACGCAGTTCCAGCGGGACGTCTACATCGTCGCGCTGCTCGCTGCGGCGGGCGCCACCGCGATGATCATCTCACCGGTCGCCTTCCACCGGGCGCTGTTCCGGCGGGGCCGCAAGCCGGAGCTGGTGCGTTTCGCGCACCGGATGGCCAGCGGCGGTCTCGCCTTCATGCTGATCGCGATGGTGAGTTCGGTGCTGCTGGTCACCGACTTCGTGCTCGCCCGGCCGGTCGCCTTCCTGCTCAGTGCCGTCGCCGGCCTGTGGTTCCTGACCTTCTGGATGGCCCTGCCGATCACCCGGCGCGGTTGGGGCGACGACGACATCGACGACGACGAGGATCCGAGCGGTCTGTGACCCGGTGCCGCGGTGCCGGCACGCGAACCGTCGAGTCCTTCGGAGCCGCCCTGGCGAGGGCATCGCGGCCCGCCGATTCGTACTAGCATGACGACATGCCGGAATATCGCGATTTCCAGCCGCGGCTGAGGTTTCAGTCGACACTCGCGCTTTCTCCCAGCGGCGACGAGGTGGCATATGTGGACGACTCCAGCGGCCAGTTCAACGTGGTGGTCCAGAATGTCGAAGACGGGTGCCGGCGGGTCCTGACAACGCATCGGGAATCGGCTGTTCGCAAGGTGGCCTGGAGCAGGAATGGCGATCGGGTCGTCTATCTGGCGGATCGCAACGGCGACGAGCGGACGCAGATATATCAGGTTCCGGCCGGTGGGGGAGAACCAGTTCAGTTGACTGACGCCCCCGGCGTGCAGCACGAATTCGGCGCCGGGAATCCATTCTCGCCGGTCGGCGATCTGCTGGCCTACACGGCCAACGACCGCGATCCGGCCCGCAAGGACGTGCTGGTCCTGAACGTCGACACCGGTGAGGTGCGGCGGGTGCACCTCGGTGGGGGTGGGACCCACGTGGGCCACTGGTCGCCGGACGGCCGGCTGCTCACGGTGGTCGACTGGCTGGACAGCAGCAACCACCGGGTCCACCTGCTGTCGGTCGCCGATGCCGACGCCCGCCAGATCAGCCCGGCCGACCGCGCGGCCCGGTACGTCCTGGGGCCCTGGCTGCCGGACGGCTCCGCCTGCTACGTGCTGTCGAACCTCGGCCGCGACTACATGGCACTCGCGCGGATGGACGCGGCGAGTGGCGCCCTGGAGTGGCTGGACACCCCGGACTGGAACGTGGAGGAGGTGGCCGTCGCGCCGGGCGGTGGGACGGTGCTGTGGACGGTCAACGAGGAGGGGTCGTCCGAACTGCGTTGCCGGCGGGGCCGGGGCGAGGCCGCGGTGGTGCTGCCGGGGTCGCGGATGGGAGAGCTCAACAACCTGACCCTGGACCCACCGGGGCGGTGCGCCGTCATGCTCGGGTCCACGCCGACCCGACCGTGGAACGTCGCGGTCCTGGAGTTGACCTCCGGTGACCTTCGCTGGCTGACCGACGTCGACCCGCCCGCCGCGCGGGCGTCGGTCCTCGCGGAGCCGACCCTCGTCCACGTCCCCTGCCGGGCCGGCCACCGGGTTCCCGCGCACCTCTACCGGCCGCCGGGCCGCCGGGAGCCGGTCGGGGTGGTGCTGTCCGTGCACGGGGGGCCGATGTCCCAGGAACGCCCGGTGTACCAGTACGACGGGTTCTACCAGTTCCTGCTCAGCCGTGGGCTGGCCGTGTTCGCCCCGAACGTCCGAGGCTCGTCCGGGTACGGACGGGCCTACCAGGAGTCGGTGTACCGCGACTGGGGCGGCGTGGACCTGGACGACCTGGCCGACGCGGTGCGCTATCTGCGGGAGCAGAGCTGGGTCGATCGGTCGCGGGTCGGTCTGTTCGGCGGGTCGTACGGAGGCTTCCTCGTGCTCTCCTGCCTGGCCCGGCTGGCGGACCTCGGCTGGGCCGCCGGGGTGTCGTACTGCGCGCCGAGCAACCTGGTCACCCTGGCCGAGGCCACGCCACCCGCGTGGCGATCGCAGGTGCTGGCCGTGATCGGTGATCCGGTGGCCGACGCGCCTCGGCTGCTGGACCGGTCGCCGGTCACCCACGCGGACAAGATCCGTGCGCCACTCTTCGTGATCCAGGGTGCGAACGACCCCCGGGTGCCCCGGTCCGAGAGTGACCAGATCGTCGAGCGGCTCCGCGACCGCGGGGTCCGGGTCAGGTACGACGTGTACTCGGACGAGGGCCACGGCTTCCTGAAGCGGGAGAACCAGGCGCGGATGCGGAGCAGTGCGGGCGACTTCCTGGCGGCCCATCTGGTCCCGTGAACGCGCCGGTGGGCGGGGCCGTTCGGGTTCGACCCGCCCACCGGCGCTGTTCAGGAAATGTTTGTCAGCAGCCGCACCACTGATAGTCGGCGAGGGGCTTGGTCGGCTCGCTGGAATTGACGCTGCCGGCAGCGGCGACGCCGGTCAGAGCGAGAGCCGCTGCGGCCAGGATGGCGATTAACCTGCGCTTCATAATATCCTCCCGTGTAATAGCGCTCGGTCAATGTTAGCCTGTGTCTCAATGTGGCGACTCACCCTTTTGTACCATACTCATTGTCCGTCTGATGTGGCCCTCCAGAAGAGTGGGCCGGGGCTGCCGGACAAGCTTCAGTGCGTCCGCCAGAACCGATTCTGCGCGGTCGGTCTCGCCGCGCCCGTGATATGCGAGAGCGAGGCCACGGAGGGCTTGCGCCTGGCCCGCCGCATCGCTGAAGGAGCGGCTTTTCTGCAGCACTTCGAGAAACAGGCCCTCGGCCTCGCCGTGCCGGTTCTCGGCCAGCCGCAGGATGCCCTGCCAGAACAGCACCTGGGCCGCCGCGCGATCCAGCCCGGCTTCCCGGGACAACGCCAGCGCCTGGGTGTAGTACGTGTCGGCCCCGCCCGGATCGTCGAGATCCCGGCGGATCTGGCCGAGGGCGCGCAGTGCGTTCACCTCGCCGGCGCGGTCTCCGACGTCCCGCAGGGCGACGAGGACGTTTCGGTACCTCGTCTCCGCGGCGGCGCGGTCGCCGCGGAACCGGTCGATCATGGCGAGGTGGATGTCGGCGACGGCCGCCCCGTGCCGGTGCCGCTCCTCCCGGAACAGATCGGCGGCCTGTTCGTACGCCTGGTATGCCTCGTCGAAGCGTTGCCGGTCGGTCGCCACACCCCCGGTGCGCAACAGGATCGCGGCCTGCGCGCGCCGGTCGCCCGCCGCCGAGGCGGCGGCCAGCGCGGGCAGCAGCACGGAGTGCCAGTCGTCGAACCGGCGACGCAGCTGGAACAGCGGCCACACGGTGTACGCGAGATCGGCGGCCACGTCCGCACGCCCCTCGTCGACCGCCCGGGTGATGATCGCGATGATGGCCGGCCGTTCGGTCTCGAACCACTGCTGCGCGTCGGCCGCGAGCTCCCGCAACAACGTCCCGGTCCGGTCCCACCGTGGCGCCGCCGTCATGAACGGTGTGTGGTCGCCGGCCTGGGACACCTGGTGCATCAGGTCCACCGCCCGCAGCCAGACCCCGTAGACCCGGGACCGGGCGGAATGCAGGTCGTCCCGCGCGTCGTGCTGGTCAGCCAGCTCCCGGGCGAGCAGCCGGACCAGGTCGTGCAGCCGGTAGTGGGAGTGGCCGGTGCTCTCCTGGCCGGCGAAGTCGAGCAGCCGGGCGTCGAACAGCTGCTCCAGCTCCTCCTCGGCGTCGGTGGGCGGGCAGTCGAGCACGGCCGCGGCGGTCCAGATGTTCACCTCGGGCAGGCCGAGGTCGCCCAGCCGGCGTAGCAGGCGTTGCCCCTGGGGGGAGAGCCCGGCATAGCTCAGGCTGATGCTGGCCCGCACGTCGAGCTGGCCGTGCGCGAGCTGGTCGAGCCGCTGGCGCTCGTCCTGTAACCGCCGCACCAGGCGGTCCACCGTCCAGTGCGGTTTCGCGGCGAGCTTGGCGCCCGCGATGCGCAGTGCCAGCGAGAGATGCCCGCACAGCTGACCCAGCCGGCCGAGTGCGCTGGGCTCGACCCAGACCCGGTCGCCGGCGATCCGCGCCAGCAGCTCCGCGGCCTGCGCGGGCTCCATCAACCCGAGGTCCACCGACCGGGCACCGACCGAGGCGGCCAGGTGCCGCCGGCTGTTGACAAGTACGGCGGAGCGCGGTCCACCGGCGATGAGGGGTCGGATCTGCTCGGCGCCGGCGGCGTTGTCCAGCACGACGAGGACGGCCCGGTCGGCCAGCAGGCTGCGGTAGAGGTCCACCCGCTCGTCGAGCGTGTCGGGCAGTGCCCCGCCGTCGACGCCCAGTGCGCGCAGGAAGCGACCGAGCACATCCGCCGGGGCGACCAGGTCCCGGTCGTCGGCGCCGTGCAGGTTCGCGTACAGCTGTCCGTGCGGGAACCGGGCGCGCAGCAGGTGCGCGACCTGTACGCAGAGGGCGGTCTTGCCGACGCCGGCCGGCCCCGCCACCGCGACCAGCGGCAGGTGCACCGACGGCTGTTCGTCCAGCAGCCGGACGAGCCGGCCGATCTCCTCGCCGCGCCCGGTGAAGTCGGCCAGCGCGGGCGGCAGCAGGCGGGGGACGGCGATCCGGAACGCCTCCTCTGCGGCGGGGTCCGCTGCCCGCCCGGTGACCGGCTCGGCCGCCGGCGCGTCGCCGGCCCGTTCCCCGGCCACGGCCCGTTCCCCGGCCACGGCCCGGTCCGCGTTGCCGCGCAACACGGTCATGTGCAGATCCTGCAACTCCTCGCCCGGGTCCACCCCGAACTCCTCGCGCAACCAGCGCCGGCAGTTCTCGTAGACCTGTAGCGCCTCAGCCGTCCGCCCGACCCGCAGCAGGGCCGCCATCAGCAGGCCGGTCAGTCGCTCCCGGGTGGGGTGGGCGAAGGAGAGATCCCAGGCGTCCTCGATGACCCGGTGATAGTTGCCGAGTCGAAGCTCGATCGCGCAGACCTCCTCGACGGCCGACAGTCGGGTCGACTCCAGTCCCAGGCACAGCGCCGCGTGTGAGGTCTCCGGTAGCCATCCACCCAGCGCGCGTCCTCGCCACAGCCCGAGGGCCCGGCGGAGCTGGTGGGTCTTCTCCGCGTCCGAGGTGGACTCGCGGGCCGTCTCGACCGCGGTGCGGAAGCGGTACGCGTCGACCGCGTTCGGGGCGATCCGCAGCTGGTAGCCGCGGTCGCCGCTGACCAGCTCGGGCCGCAGCGCCGGATCGCCCGACCGCAGGACCGCGCGCAACTCCGAGAGCCGGCTCTGCACCACCGCCCGGGCCTGGCGCGGCGGGCGGTCCTCCCACAGCAGGGTCACCAGCCGGTCGGTGCTCATCGGCTGGTTGACGTCGAGCGCCAGGATTCCGAGGATCAGGCGTTGCTGGCGTCGAATCAGCGGCAGTTGGACGGAGCCGGACCACACCTCGACGGGCCCGAGCACCCGGATCTGCATGGACGACACCTCATCCGGGTCAGCTGGGTGCCAGGAGTGTACTGACAAGCCTGCTGCCGCGGGGGGTCCTCCGCGAGGGGACGTGGGAGCGCTACCGGCCCGATCGCCGTACGGTGTCCGGGCGGCCCCGCCCCACCTGGGCGGACGGTGCCCGGGGCGGCTCACCCACACCGAACGCGCGGGTGATCGGGTGATTGCGGAACGTGCTCGGGTCGCCCGCATTCAGGCGCCCACCACTTGCGCGCCGGCCGGCGAGACCCGGCCGGTGGTGGCCACCGCCGGAGTCTGCCGGATCCAGCCCTCGTCGCGGCGCAGCACCGCGTGCTGGAGACGCTCGATCCGTTCCGGCAGCCCGATGCCGAGCAGTTCGTCGAAGTCCGCCCGGGCCTGCTGGTACGCCAGCAGGGCTCCGGACGGGTCACCGGCGAGGTAGAGCGCGCGGATGAGCTGGGCGCGCGGCCGTTCCCGGGTGGGATTCTCCAGCACCATCGTCCTGAGCTGCTGTAGCAGCGACCCGGACTCGCCGAGCGCGAGCCGGACGTCCAGCAGATCCTCCACCGCCACCACGCGCTGCTCGTCCAGGTCCTCCAGCAGGCGCATCAGGGCGCCGCTGACGTTGACGTCGGAGCCGGCCGGGCCGTGCCACAGCCCCACCGCCCGGTGCAGCAGGTCGGCCGCGTCGTCTAGCCGCCCCTGCCGCAGCCGGGCCTGTGCCCGGCGGGTCAGCTCGGTGAACACCGCCAGGTCGAACTCGCCGTCGGCGACCCGCAACAGGTAGCCGCCACGTCCCCGGGCACTGGTCAGCCGGGCCTCCAGGTCCGGACCGGCGGTGCGGAACCGGGCCCGTAGGCGGGCGACGTAGCTGCGGATGTTGGACTCCGACGACGGCGGCGGCCGGTCCCACAGGACGCGCTCGAAGCCGTCGAACCGCAGCTGGTGCTCGCGGCTGATCAGCAGGGCGGCGAGCACGGCGCGCAGCGCCGGCGAATCGATCGGCACGGGAACCCCGGCCACCGCCACCCGCGCCGGCCCGAGGATCGAGAAGGTCATGTCCACAGTTCCCCCGTTCGGATGGCCGCGAACCCGTCGCGTGCGTCCGTACGGCCGACGCTAGTGGCCGGCGCTTGCCGCCTCCTTCCCAGATCCTTCCCACCGGGCCGCGTCCATGCGCAGCGCCGGCGGCCGTGCCCCGTGTGCGCCGGGTGTGCGCCGCGTGCGCGTCGCTCGGCAAGCATTGCCGGCATCCGATCGGACGCCGCGGCGGCGACGTCCGAACCGAGCACAGCCGCTGGAGTGATGGATGAGCGAGTCGACCGTGACGCCCCGGAGGAGGGCCAGGTTCGCTCACTCGTCGTCCGGTGCACGGCTGTCCGCCGGACGGCTGCCCTACGAGCAGCCGGTGTCGAAGTCGTGGGCATGGGGCCAGCCGAACGCCACGGGGGTGCGGGTGTGCCTCATCGACTCCGGCGTCGACCGGTTGCACGAGGAGTTGGCCGGAGCCGAGATCACGGCTCTGGCAGTCGAACTCGACGGTGGCGGTGTACCGCGCATCGTGGCGGACGAGGAGTCCGACCCGTCGGGGCACGGCACCGCCTGTGCCGCCATCATCCGGCGGATGGCGCCAGGCTGCGCGATAACCAGCATCCGGGTACTCACCGGTGCGCTCCTGCGCGGGCGCGGCGAACTGCTCCTGCACGCGCTCGAATGGGCCGTCGAGCACGGGTACAAGCTCGTCAACCTGAGCCTGTCCACCACGGACCCCGGCCGCAAGGAACGCCTGCGCGACATCCTCGACCGGGCCTTCACCCAGGGCACCACGGTCGTCGCGGCGGCGCACAACGGGCCGTTCGTGAGCTATCCGTGGCGGTTGCCGACCACCATCTCGGTCGGCGCGCACGGCGTGCCGGACCCGGAGCACCTCGAAGCCAATCCCGCACCACCGGTCGACTTCTTCGCCCACGGGGTCGAGGTGTTGTCCACCCGGGTCGGCGGCGGCTCCTGCCGGATGTCCGGCAACAGCTTCGCCGCGCCGCACGTTACCGGGTTGTGTGCGCGGGTGCTGCACCGGCATCCCGAGTTCGGCACCGAGCAGCTGCGCCAGACCCTCACGGCCCTCGCCGACAACGTCACAAAGGACTCTAAGCCATGACTCATGCTCACGCGCCTGGTCATGCCCGGGCCTCCGGTGCGATCCACGACGCCCTGGTCCGCTCGGCGGTCCGGCTGGCAAGGCTGACCTTCGCCGGGGCGGCAGCCTCGATCTTCGTCTACGACGAGCAGACGAACCACCTGGTGCTGGAGGCGTCGTCGGGCATCGGTGAGGACCGGGTCGTCGGTGCCTCGGTGCCGGCCCAGCGTGGCATCGCCGGCTGGGTGCTCCAGTCCGACGAGACCGTCATCGCCCACGACGTACGGGCCGACTCCCGTTTCGACCGGGAGTTCGCCGAGCGCACCGGCTACGTGCCCCGGTGCATCGTGGCCGCTCCGCTGCAGGGCGACGGCGTCACCGGGGTCTTCGAGGTGCTCGACCCGGATCTCGACCGGTTCGCCGGAACCGAGGCCATGGACCTGCTCGGCTCACTGGCCCGGCACCTGTCCCTCGCCCTCGACCTGCTGGTGACGGCTCGCCGGATCGATGCCTCGACCGGCGCCGAACCCTCGCAGTGGAACCGGTTGGCCGACACCCTGCACGGCACGCCCGAGCGGGACGGCGCGGTCGTCTCGGACTTCGTGCTGGCACTGGACGCGCTGCTGCGGACCAGGATCAGGACCGGCGCGCCGGAGGGGGAGATCTGATGCACCTGGTGGAGATCCTGGAACGCCGTACCCGGCCGGCGGCCGGCGTGCTGATGGCGCTGACCCGCCGCTGCCCGCTGTCGTGCAGCCACTGCTCCACCAACTCGATGATCAGCAGTGAGGAGTATCCGGACCAGCCGTTCCGGAACCTGGTCGACTCCTTCACCCCGCAGTGCCGGCCGGACCTGGTCTACCTCTCCGGCGGGGAGGCGCTGCTCCGGGCCGAACTGGTCCGCTACCTGGCGGCCGGTACGCGGCGGGCCGGTGGCCGTACCGTCCTGCTCTCCGGGATGTACTTCGCCCGCGACGGGCGGCAGATCCCGCGGGCGGTGCGCGAGGCGATCGCGTCCGTCGACCACTTCACCGCGAGCCTGGACGAGTTCCACGAGCGGGAGGTGAGCCGGGCCGAGGTCTTCGCGGCCATGCACCGGATCCGTCGGTGGGTTCCCGCGGTGAGCTTCCAGCTCACCGGGCTGGACGACGAGGATCCCTACCTCGCCGGTCTGGTCCGCGACGTGCGCGCCGAGTTCGCCGACGAGGTCCCGATCCTGGTCGACCACGTCAACCCGCGCGGCCGGGCACAGCGCTTCGTCAGCGAGCAGGAGGAGGTGCTGATACCCGGCGCGGTCATCCCGTGCGGCCTGGCGGCCTGGCCGCTGGTCCACTACGAGGGGACGGTCTTCGCCTGTTGCGCACAGGACGTCGTCGCACGGCACCGCCCCGAGCACCTCGTCCTCGGCCACGCGGAGACCGATCCATGGCCGGTCATCCGCGAACGGGCCCTGCACAGCCCGATGCTGCGGGCCATCCGCCTGGCCGGTCCGTTGCACGTCGAGAGCCTCTTCGCCGCGGCACCGTCGGGGTCGCCCAGCTACTGCGGAACCTGCGTCGCCCTGGCCGGCGATCCGGGGATCGCCCCCGCCGTCGAGCGCTACCTGGACACCGAGGCCGGTGCCGGCCTGGAACTGGTCGGCGGGCTGATGACGCAGCGCGCCGGCGCCGACGGCTTCGCCCGCCGGCTCGGCGCCCCCAGGTACAGCGAACTGGTCACCCTCGGTCGGGAGGCGCCGTGATCCGCCGACTGACCCATCAGGAGACCGAGGCGCTGCGCGCCCAGCCCGGCCGGACGGTCCTGCTCATGGTCACCGATCGCTGCCCGGTCGGCTGCGGGCACTGCTCCGTGGACTCGCGTCCGGACAGCCCCACCGTCACCGACTACGAGTTGTACGAGGAGGTGCTCGCCGGCATCGCCGCGTCGCCGACCGTGGAGGTGGTGGCGATCTCCGGCGGGGAACCCTTCGCCGACCGTCGGGCGCTGCAACTCGCGGTCAGCCGGTTCCGCGCGGCCGGGTTGAGTGTCGTGATCTTCACCAGCGGCTACTGGGCCGGTGGCCGGCGGTGCCAACCCTGGATCGAGCGGATCCTCGCCGAGACCTCGACGGTGGTGCTCAGCACGGACAGCTTCCATCAGGGCACGGTCGCGCGGCAGCGGTTCGCCCAGGCGGCGGGCTTCATCAGCCGGGCCGGCTGCCGGCTGGTGGTGCAGGCGCTGGACGAGGCGGACCAGCTCGACGGCGTCCGGGACACCCTCGTCGACCTGTACGGCCCGGACTGGCCGGCGCACGCCGACCTGGTCACCATCCCGCCGCTGCCGCACGGGCGCGGGCAACTGGTCTTCCAGGTGACCACCCGCCGGCCCGCCGACCAACTGCCGCCCTGCCGGCTCACCCGGTCGCCGACGGTTCGCTACGACGGGGTCGTGGTGCCCTGCTGCAACGAGCGGGTGGTGATGGGTGCCGGTCCGGCGGCGCTGCGGCGGCGGATCGCCGACCGGTACGAGCTGCTCGACGTACTCGACGAGAACTGGCGTTCGCCGGTCCTGGCCGCGGTCGGCGCGGCCCGGCCGCACCTCTTCGCCGCCGCCCCCGGCCTGGCGGACCTGGCCAGCGACCGCTTCGAGTCGATCTGCGGGCCGTGCTGGCGGATCCACGAGGAGGTCGACCGTTCGGACCGGACGAGAGCCGTCGTGGCCGCCATCGGAAATGCCTACGGAGGGGATCGGAAATGACTCGGCAACTGTCGGCCAGCCGCCGCCTGCTGGTGAAGCTCGACCTGGTGGTACCGGGCATGATGGCGCACCTGCAGCGCCTGTGGGCACAGCCCGACCAGCGGGCCGTCTACCTGTCCTGGTTGGCGGCCACCCACTGCATGATCCGGTCCACGGTTCCGTTGATGCTGCTGGCGACCCAGCGTTGCCTGCAGGCACCGGACCCGCTCACCCAGGGCCTCGCCCGCTACTTCGCCAAGCACATCCGGGAGGAGTTCGGGCACGACGAATGGGTGCTGGAGGACTACGCGGCGGCGGGCGGTGATCCGGCGCAGGTGCGCGACGTCAACCCCTCGGCCGGCGTGGCGGCGCTGGTGGGCGCGCAGTACTACTGGATCGAGCACCGCCACCCGGTCGCCCTGCTCGGCCACATCGCGGTGCTGGAGGGCAACCCCCCGAACCCGCGGCTGGTCGACAAGCTGTGCGCCAGCACGGGACTGCCCGCCGAGGCATTCCGGACGCTGGAGCGGCACGCCTCCCTCGACGTCCGGCACCGGCGCGAACTGCACGAGGCCCTCGACCGGCTTCCCCTGGAGCCGTGGCACGAGGCGCTCATCCTCAGCAGCGCACTGCACACCGTGCACGCCATCTGCGACGTGGTCGACGAGGTGCTCGGCAGCGCCCCGTCCCTGGTTTCGGTCTCTCGCGCGGCATGACCGGCGAGGACCCATCGGCTCCGACGGCCGTGACGGGTGGCGTGACCACCAGCGGCCGACGGATGAGTCGTCCAACGAGAGGAGGTGAAGTTATGGCGGACATCGCAGCGCTCCGCGCGCTGGGTATCGCCCCCGACCAGCTCCAGCCCGAGTACCGGGAGGTCCTCGAGTCGCTGACCGAGGATGAGGTGCGGGTGCTTTCCCAGCTCAAGCAGCGGATGGACAGTGTCGGCGACGTCGAGGGTCACGGTGACGGCGGGGTGTTCTGGTGACACTCGCCCTCTCCTGTGGCCACCGAGAGTGAACCGCGTGGAGATCCGGACGACCTGATCCGGATGTCGTAGGTCGGCGTCATGGCTCCCGGCACGGCCGGGAGCCATGATCGCCAGCTGGGGTGGAGGGGACACGTGACACGGCAGCAGGGATGGTCGGCGCAGTGCCGGGGTTGCCGGACGGTGAACCCCGACGAGGCCCAGTACTGCATCGCCTGCGCGGCGCCGCTGGCCGCCGACTCCGGCAACGTCGGCCTGCGTACCGTGTCGGTGGTCTTCGTGGACCTGGCCCGGTCCACCGAGCTGGCGGGACAGTTCAGCACCGAGGCGTGGAGTGGGCTGCTCACCCGCTACTTCGCCCTGGTGGGAGAGTGCCTCGCCGCCCACGGGGGGCGGGTCGAGAAGTTCATCGGGGACGCGGTCGTCGCCGTCTTCGGGGTCGACTCGGCCAGCCAGGAGGACGCCCACTCCGCCGTCCTGGCGGCCCGCGCGGCGGTCGCCGCGGTCGACCGGGAGGCGTCCCGGATGGTCGGCGGTCGCGGTGTCAGCCTGTCGATCCGGCTGGGCGTGGCGTCGGGCCGGGTGGCGGTCAGCGAGCATCGCAACTCCTCGTTCGCGATCGGCCGGACGCTCAACCGGGCCGCCCGGTTGCAGGCAACCGCCACGGACGGGGAGGTCGCCGTCGACCTGCGTACCTGGCTGCTGGTTCGGGACCGGTTCGAGACCACGAGACTGCCCGATGTGCGGGCCAAGGGGTTCACGGAGCCGCTGTCGGCCTGGCGGGTCGGCGAGGAGTCGCCACCCCGCCGCCCCGACTCCAGCCCGTTCGTCGACCGGGCCGACCTGACGGAGACGTTCCGGGAGATGGTTCGCGCGGGGGTGACCGGCGGGTGCTCCGTGGTCATCGAGATCATCGGTGAGGCGGGCATCGGCAAGAGCCGGCTGGTGGAACACGTCCTCACCGAGTTCGCCACCGAGGCGGCGTGCCTCGTGCTGCCCACCACGACGACGGAACAGGAGAGCTACGCTCTCTGGCCGCTCTACCAGATGCTGGCCAGCCTGGCACCGCTCGGCGGGGAGCCGGACCCGGTGTCGGGCGGCGGGACCAGCAGCGTGCAGACCCGGGTGGAGCTGCACTGGCGGATCCGTCAACTGCTCACCGAGACCGCCCGGCACCGGCCGCTGCTGCTCGTCCTGGAGAACCGTGAGCGGTTCGCCCATCCGCTCGCCGCGCTGGTCGACGACCTCGCCGCCGCGCCGGTCGACGCAGCGCTGGTGCTGATCACCACCGGCCGTGGCCCGGACCAGTCCCGGGCGCCGGACAACCCGAGCCGGTCGCTGCGGGTGGGACCCCTGCCGCACGAGCACGCGTACGCGCTCTTCGGTGCGCTGGCCGGCGACGTCTCGGCGCACACCGTCGGGGACCGCACCGGAGAACTGGTGCAGCTCTCCGGCGGCAACCCGCTCTACCTGGAGCAGATCGCCCTGCTCATGAAGGAGGTCGTCGAGGACGGGGACCTGATCCCGCCGACGGCGGAGGCGGTGATCGGGGAGCGTCTGGACCGCCTGGCGGCCGGGGACCGGCTCCTGATCGCCCGGCTCGCGGCGCTGGGCCAGGAGTTCCCGGCGGTCGCCCTGGACATGATCGAGGGAGCTACCGGGCCGGGGCTGGAACGGCTGCTCGACGTGGGTCTGCTCGCGTTCGGCGAGCAGACCGGTGTGCTGCGCTTCGCCGCGCCGGCCGTGGCGGAGGTGGCGTACCGGCGGTTGGGAGCGCGGGACCGCGCCGCCATCCACACCCGGATCGCCCAGGAGACCCGCGGTCGCCTCGATGCCGAACCGGCGGCGGTGGAGATCCTCGCGGCGCACGCGGACCGGGCGCACCGGGCGTGGCAGGAGATCGACCCGATGGCTGCGGAGGCGGTACGCGCCGCCCAGGCCGCCGCCCAGGCGTTCGTCGGCGCCGCCCGGTTCGCCGCGGCGGGCTGTGAGTTGCAGGCGGCCACCGACTTCCTGGCCCGGGCGCGGCTGCTGTGTCCAGCGGGCGGGGACGGTGCGGAGGTGGCCTCGGTCGAGGCGTACGTGGCGCTGTCCCGGGGGGATCCGGCCGAGGCGATCCGGCTCGGTGAGGAGGCCGCCGGACGAGCGGGGGAACGGGGGCGGTACGGCGCCGCCGCACACCTGTTCCTGACGACGGCCATCGCCCGGATGGTCCGCGACGGTGCGGTGGACCTCGCGGCCCTGCGTCGGGGCAGCGCGATGGCGCAGCGGTCCGGCGACCCGGGTGCGCTGGCCCGGGCGTCGCTGGTCGCCGGTCTGGCACACACCGACCGGGGTGACTACGCGTCGGCCGACCGGGCCTTCACCGAGGCGGTGGCGCGGGTGCGGGGCACGCCCGTCTCCTACGGAGTCGCCGAGATCTACGGCAACCACGCCCTGACGTTGGCCTACTCGGATCGGCCGGCGGGGGAGGCGCTCGTCACCGTCACCGATGTCTACCGGGAGGTCGCCGCCACGCCGGTGCTGCGCGCGGCGGTCGGCTGCCCGCTGGCCCTGTTGCGGCACATGACCGACGACGCCGGGGCGGCCTGGGAGGTGCTCGCCGAGTCGGAGCAGTTGCTGCGCCAACTCGACCACGTCGCGGGCCTCGCCTCGCTGGCGGAGTTCGAGGCGGTCCTTCGGCTGCGCGACGGTGACGTGGCCGGGGTGCTGGCGGCGCTCGGCTCCGCCGTACGGGGATTCCAGGCGGTCGGCCTGACGGCGGACGCGCAGCGGGTGCGACTGAAAGCAGATCTGATCGCCGGCCGGATCGGTCCGGGGACGCCGCCGCCGGGCCCGACCGATCCGCGTGACTGGCGGATGTCGAGCCTGGGACTGCTGCACCGAGCCGTACGGGAGGCCGGAGCGGGTGACCGGGAGTCCGCCGCCCGCGCGCTGTTCCGGGCCGCGCGGGTGATCAAGGGTATCGCCGGCGCGGGCGCGGTCATCGAACCACTGTTGACGGTGGTCCGGGTCGCCGGCGGTCTCCTGGATGCCGACCTCGTCCAGGACGTACGCCGGCAGCTCGCCGATGCCGCGCAGGTCAAGGGCGACCGGCTGGTCGCGCGTTCGTTGGCCGGCCCGCCGCCGGTGGCCCGAAACGGAAGCGAAGGCGGGAAATGATGCCATCGGTGGTCGCTCGGATGTCTAGATCGGCACGTCGATTCGATGTAACCTGCAGGCGTTGGTCGACAGCGTCGCTTCGAATGGGGAGCCCATGAACGCATTGAAGCCGCTGCGCTCGGCCAACTATCGGCGCCTTTTCTTCAGCACGGCGACTTCCGCCACCGGCGACTGGCTGGATTTCGTCGCGGTCCTCGTTCTCGTCACCGTGGTGTGGCGACACGGCGCCACCGGGCTCGCCGTGGTCGGCGTGTCCATCGCCGCTCCCCAACTCCTTGCGCCGCTTGTCGGTGTGCTGGTCGACCGGCGGTCACCGCGCGTGGTCATGGTCACCGCGGACATCGCCCGAGGGGTGCTCACGGCGGCCATGTTCCTGTCGCCGAACCTCGCCTTTCTGGCAATTCTGCTGGCCCTACGATCGCTCAGTGCCACCGCATTCCTGCCGGCCCAGCAACGTGCGCTCAAGGCTGCCGTTCCGCAGGAGAATCTGCTGGCCGCCAATGCGTTGACCCAGACGATGGTGCAGACCGTAAAAATTGTCGGGCCGGCTGTCGGTGGTCTGTTCATCGCATTCGTGGAACCCCGCAACATCATTCTCGTGAACGCGTTGACGTACTTCCTCAGCGCACTCATCCTCATCGGCCTGGTGATCCCCCGCCCGCAGCGGGTCGAGGGGCCGAGCGGATACCTCAGGGAACTCGTCGAGGGGGTCCGCTTCGTGGGCCGCACCTCCGCGTTGCGCATGGTGGTCGCCGTCCTGGCGGTGACGGTGTTCATGGTCTTCCTCTACGACGCGATGACTCCGCTCGCGGTGCGCGCGCTGGGACTCGATCCGTCGTACATCGGCTACCTGGTGGCCGCGGTCGGTTTCGGCGGGGTCGTGGGCGCCGTGGTGGTCGGGCAGTGGGGTGACCGGTTCCGGCCATTCCTGATCATCGCCGCGGCGCAGGTGATCGTCGGAGCGGTGGTGGTGGTGCTGGGTGTCTCCATCGCGGCCAGCCTGCGCGCTCCCGGCGCGGTCTGGCTCGGCGCGGTCTTCCTGATCGGCGTGGCGAGCGCCGGGGTGCTCGTGCCGTACCCGTACATCGTGCAGTCCTCCACCCCCGACCATCTGCTGGGGCGCGTCTGGACGGCGACCGCCGTGGTGCCGACGATCCTGCAGGTGCTGGCGCCGATGGTGGCAGCGGCGCTCGTGCCGCTGATCGGGCTCGGTCCGCTCTTCGCCATCGCCGGAGCCGGCCTGCTGGTGATCGCCGTCGTGACCGCGATCCGCCAGCGAGGGCTGGACATCGGGCCGGCGGAACCGCCCGTCCCGGATCAGGCCGTCCCGGATCAGGCCGTCCCGGAGTCGGCGGAGCCGGCGGCGACCGTGGTCGGACAACCCGCAGCACCGGCGGGTGAGGCGATGACCGACCGCTGACCATGCCCTGGTCGGACCATCGCGGATAACCGTGGCTACCTTTGGGTAACGAAGACGGGTAGCCTGCTGATCAGGCGGAACAGTCCGAGTGTCCGGATCCAGCCCGGGGGTTTGCCGTGGCCATCGCCGAGAATCACCGTTCGCCAGCCACCGACGGTCGTGGTGCCGACCCGCCGAGCGCCGCGGGCCGGGTCTCCGACCAGGCCGCGGGCCAGGTTTCCGAGAAGGAGGCCCGCCAGGTCGCCGAGGGTGCCCGGCAGACTACCTGGGACCGGCCCAGCTTCGGCAAGGAACTCTTCCTGGGCCGGCTGCGGCTCGACCTGATCGACCCGTGGCCCCGGCCGGACCCGGCCGACCAGGCGCGGGCCGAGGATTTCCTCGGCCGGCTCCGCGAGTTCGTCAGCTCCGAGGTGGACGGCGCGGCGATCGACCGGGACGCGCGCATTCCCGACGAGGTGTTCCAGGGCCTGGCCCGGCTGGGCGCCTTCGGCATGAAGATCGACCGGGAGTACGGCGGGCTGGGGCTCAGCAACCTGCACTACTGCCGGGCGCTGATGCTGGCCGGCTCGATCAGCCCGGCGATCGGCGCGCTGCTCTCGGCGCACCAGTCGATCGGCGTACCCCAGCCGTTGAAGATGTTCGGCAGCGAGGAGCAGAAGCAGCGCTTCCTGCCGCGGCTGGCGGCCGGCGAGGTCTCCGCGTTCCTGCTCACCGAGCCCGACGTCGGCTCCGACCCGGCGCGGTTGGCGACCACTGCGGAGCCGACTCCCGACGGCACGGGTTACCGGCTCAACGGCGTCAAGCTGTGGGCCACCAACGGCACCGTGGCCACCCAGTTGGTGGTGATGGCCCGGGTGCCGAAGGGCGAGGGCCGCCGGGGCGGCATCACCGCGTTCGTCGTCGACGGGGACGCCGAGGGCATCACCGTCGAACGGCGCAACGCCTTCGTCGGCCTGCGCGGCCTGGAGAACAGCCTCACCCGCTTCCACGACGTCTTCGTGCCGAAGGAGAACGTGATCGGCGGTGAGGGCAAGGGTCTCCGGATCGCCCTCAGCACGCTGACCACCGGCCGGTTGTCGTTGCCGGCGATGTGCGTCGGCGCCGGCAAGTGGGCGTTGAACGTGGCCCGCGAGTGGTCCGCCGACCGGGTCCAGTGGGGCCGGCCGGTGGGGGAGCACGAGGCCGTCGCCCAGAAGCTCTCGTTCATCGCCGCGACCACGTACGGCATGGAGACCATGCTCGACCTCTGTTGCCTGCTCGCCGATGACGACCGCAACGACATCCGGATCGAGGCGGCGCTGGTGAAGCTCTACGCCAGCGAGATGGCGTGGCGGATCGCCGACGAACTGGTCCAGATCCGGGGTGGCCGGGGGTACGAAACCGCCGATTCGCTCGCCGCCCGGGGGGAGCGCCCGGCCGCCGTCGAGCAGATCCTGCGCGACCTGCGGATCAACCGGATCTTCGAGGGATCCACCGAGATCATGCATCTGCTCATCGCCCGCGAGGCGGTGGACGCGCACCTCTCCGTCGCCGGGGACATCATCGACCCCGACGCCGGGCTCGGCCGCAAGGCGAAGGCCGGTGCGCGGGCCGGTGCGTTCTACGCCCGGTGGCTGCCGACCCTCGCCGTCGGCAGGGGGCAGCAGCCCACCGGGTACGCCGAGTTCGGTCCGCTCGCCGGGCACCTGCGTGCCGTGGAGCGTGCCTCGCGGAAGCTGGCCCGGTCCACCTTCTACGCGATGTCCCGCTGGCAGGGCCGGATGGAGCGCAAGCAGGCGTTCCTCGGTCGGCTGGTGGACATCGGAGCCGAGCTGTTCGCGATGAGCGCGGTCTGCGTACGTGCCCACGCCGAGCGGGAGGCGCGACCGGAAAACGTCGAGCTTGCCGACCTGTTCTGCCGCCAGGCCCGGGTCCGGGTCGACGCGCTGTTCACCGCCCTGTGGGAGAACACCGACTCGATCGACGTGGTGGCGGCCAAGCGGATCCTCGCCGGCCGCTACGCCGCACTCGAGGAGGGTGTGGTCACCCCGCCCGACGATCTGCCCTGGGTGGCCCCCTGGACCCCTGGCCCGTCCACGGTCACCGACGACGCCCGCCGCCGCATCCCCCACCCCCTGACCCACCCCACCCCCTGACCCACCCCACCCCTGACCCACCTCACCCTGACCCACCCCACCCCACCCCACCCGCGCCCGCGCCCGCGCCTGTCGGGTTGATCATGAAGTTAGCGGGGTCTTTGATCTCCAGATGGCCCGCTAACTTCATGATCAACGGGGTGGGACGGGGTGGGACGAGGTGGGACGGGGGATGGGGTGGGTCAGGGTGGGGTTGTGGAGGCCGAGACTTCGTAGTTCGAGGGTGGCGAGGGCGTCGACCGTGGCGTCGTCGCCACGCCGCCACGCCTCGGCCACGTCCGGGGCGATCCGGGTCAGCCGGCGCAGCGGCTGACCGGCCAGCGCGCGCAGGGCCAGCAGATCCCGGCCGGCGGGTGCGGCGGCCAACGCCGCCGCCGCACCGGCCCGGCGCATCCAGCGGACTCGCAGGGGCAGCCAGCCGAACAGCACCAGGCCGAGCGGCACGATCAGCATCCCGACGGCCAGTGCCAGGGCCAACTGGTCGGCGAGTTCCTGCTGGTCCCGGCCCGCCTCGGCGAGCGAGCGGGCCGCGTCGGCCGCCCGCTCGAACGGGGCGGTCAACTCGTCACCGACCAGCGGAACGCGGCCGACCTTCCCGCCGGCCTCGGCGAGGTTGTCGGCCAGCCCGCTGCCGGCCCCCTCCAGCTTCTGCCCGGGTACGGCCAGCTTCTGCACCAGGTCGTGCAGCCAGAACGCCCCCCGGATCGCCGCGTACACCCAGGCGACGACGAGCAGATCGGTGAGTAGTTGCCGCAGGGCGGTCGGAAAGCGATCAGCGTAGATCTTCACGCCGGACAGCCTGCCACGGCCTGGCCCACCGGGCATCCCGTCCCCAGCGCCGCCGGGGCGGGGGATCATGCAGTTCCGGGGTCAGCGGGCACAGTCGGGGCAGCTGCCGAAGATCTCCAGGGTGTGACTGACGTCGGTGAAGCCGTGCTGCGCGGCGACCCGGTCGGCCCAGGACTCCACCGTCGGCCCGGCGACCTCGACCGTCCGCCCGCAGGACCGGCAGACCAGGTGGTGGTGATGCCCCTCGCTGCACCGGCGGTAGAGGTGCTCGCCACCCGGTGGCCGCATCACGTCGATCTCACCCGCGTCGGCCAGGTTCTGCAACGTCCGGTAGACCGTGGTCAACCCGACCCGTTCGCCGCGCTCGCGCAGCATCGCGTGCAGGTCCTGGGCGCTGTGGAAGCCCGCCACCTCGGCCAGCAGGGCGCTCACGGCGGTGCGCTGGCGCGTGTTGCGGACGGCGGTACCACTCTCGCTCATGTCAGCACTCCGCTTCGCTGCGTGCTGCCATGAGGCACCAGGGCGCTGAGCCTGATGACTCGCTCGCTCCGCTCGCTCATGTCAGCACTCCGCTTCGCTTGTTCATGATCCCTCCCCGGCGTGGCTGACCGCGTCGGCCACGATGTGCGCGACGTGCTCGTCGACCAGGGTGTACGCGATCTCCCGGCCTCGCCGGGAACCACGGACCACGCCAGCGCCACGGAGCACCCGCAGATGCTGGGAGACCAGCGGCTGTGCGACTCCGAGCTTGTCGACCAGTTCGTGCACGCAACGCTCACCGCCGGCCAGCTCGCTGACGATGGCCAGCCGGATCGGCGCCGACAGGGCGCGCAGAAGCTCACTGGCACCCTCGTAGGCATCGTAGCCGGATCCGCTGGTCATCCCGTAACGGTAACCAATACCGAGGCGGACCTCGTGATCAGGATCCGCCGAGGACCACTTCGTGCGGTTCGGGCACGGGTGCCGGCTCCGGCCGGGCCCGGCGGATCCGGCGCCAACCGGCGGCCAGCAGGGTGACCACGACGAACGAGGCGATCGCGAGCACCACCACCGACGCGCCGGGCGCGGTGTCGGCGACCGCCGCCAGCCAGACGCCCGCACCCGCGGCGAGAAGGCCGAGCGCCATCGCCGCCGCCATGGTGGTCCGGAATCCCCGGGTGACCTGCTGGGCGGTGGCCACCGGGACGACCATCAGCGCGCTGATCAGCAGCACGCCGACCGCCCGCATGGCGATCGTCACCGTGATCGCGGTGGTCACCGCGAGCAGCAGGTTCAGCGTTCGTACCGGCAGGCCGGACACCCGGGCGTACTCCTCGTCGTGGCAGACCGCGAAGAGGGCGGGTCGCAGCGCGATCATCGTGACCAGCACCGCGACGCCGAGCACCGCGATGGTCACCAGGTCGTTGCGGGAGGTGGTGGTCAACGCCCCGAACAGGTACGCGTTGAGGTTCGCGCTGGTGCTGTCGGAGAGGCCCACCAGGACCACCCCGCCGGCGATGCCGCCGTAGAAGAGCAGCGCGAGGGCCAGGTCGCCGGAGGTGCGACCGCGTTCGCGGATCAGCTCGATGATGATCGCGCCGACGGTCGCCGCGACCACCGCCATGATCACAGGGGAGGTCTGGAAGAGCAGGCCGGCGCCGACGCCGGTCAGCGCCACGTGCCCGATGCCGTCCCCGATCAGCGCCAGTCGTCGCTGCACCAGGTAGATGCCGAGCGCCGGCGCGGCCAGGCCGATGATCAGTGCACCGAGCAGGGCGCGCAGCATGAATTCGTACTGGAAGAGACTCACCGTGCGCTCCACAGCCCGGCGGGTTCCTCGGGACCGTGCGGGTGCACATGGTCGTGGTCCGGCGCCGCGTGGTGCCCGGCCGGTTCCGGCACCGCGCCGTCGTGCGCGACGACCCCCTGGTGGACGACGACGGCCCGGCTGATCAGCGGGCGCAGCGGGCCGAGTTCGTGGGCGACGAGCAGCACCGTCCCGCCGCCGTCGACGAAGCTTCGCAGCGCCCCGGCGAACGCCTCCTGGCTGGCCGCGTCCACGCCGGCCGTCGGTTCGTCGAGCACCAGCAGCTCGGGCTGGCCGGCCAACGCCCGGGCGATCAGCGTTCGTTGCTGCTGCCCGCCGGAGAGGGTGGCCACCGGATCGTTCGCCCGGTCGGCCAGGCCGACGGCGCGCAGCGCCCCGGTGACGGCCTCCCGGTCGGCGCGCGCCGGCGGACGCAGGACGCCGCGGCGGGCCAGCCGGCCGGAGGCGACCACCTCGGCCACCGTGGCCGGCACACCGCTGCCGGCACCGAGGCGCTGCGGGACGTACCCGATCCGGCGCCACTGCCGGAACCGGCGTGCCGGTTGGCCGAAGAGGGTCACGGCGCCGGCACTGAGCGGAACCAGCCCCAGAATGGCGCGGATCAGGGTCGACTTGCCGGAGCCGTTGGCGCCGAGGATCGCGACCACCTCGCCGGTGGTCACGGTCAGCGAGACGTCACGGAGCACGGGGCGGCCGTCGTAGCCGACCACCCCGTGCGTGACGGTGATGACTTCAGGTGTCACGAGCAGCTCAACGCCGTCCTCAGGGTCCGCAGGTTGGTACGCATCACCGAAAGGTAGTCCCCGCCGTTCCCCCCGGACAGGCCCTCGATCGGATCCAGCACCGCGGTCTGGGCGCCGACCTCCCGGGCGATCGTCTCGGCGACCTTCGGGCTGACCAGGGTCTCGAAGAAGATGGTGGTGGCCTGGTGTTCCCGGGCCTCCTCGGCGACCGCGGCCAGCCGTTGCGGGGACGGCTCGTCCTCGGGGGTCAGCCCGCTGATGCCGATCTGCTCAAGCTGGTACTTCTGCGCCAGGTAGCCGAAGGCGGCATGGCTGACCACGATCTCCCGGCGCTCGCAGGTCCGGAGGCCCTCGGTGAACTCGGTGTCGAGCGTCTCCAGCTCGGTACGCAGGGCAGCCGCCCGCTGGGTGTAGTCGCCGGCCCGGTCCGGGTCGGCGGCGCCGAGCCGCTCGGCGAGATTGTCACCGATGGTGGCCAGCCGGGTCGGGTCGAGCCAGACGTGCGGGTCCTTGGCCTCCGACTCGTCCTCGGCGTGCTCCTCGTCCTCGTGACCGTCCTCCTCGTCCTCGTGGCCGTGGTCGTGGCCGCCGCCGGCGGCGGCGTCCAGCAGCGGCTCGACGCCTGCCACGTCGAAGGCGCGGTCACCGGCGTTCTGGTCGACCGCCTCGTCCACGGCGGGCTGGAAGCCGTGCAGGAAGATGACCAGTTCCGCCTCGCTGACCTGCCCGACCTGGCTCGGGTTCAGCTCCAGGTCGTGCGGCTCGGCACCGGGGCGGGCCAGGTTCGTCACGGACACCGCGTCGCCGCCGATGCGCTCGGCGAGGAACTGCAACGGGTAGAAACCAGCCACCACGTCGACCGGCTGCGGGTCGACGTCGGCCGGGCTGTCGTCGGTCGAGCAGGCGGTGACGCCGGTCAGGGCGAGCAGTGCGGCCGCGGCGGTGGCCAGGGCGCGCGGGGCGGGGCGGAAGGTCATGACACCGACTCTCCGTGACAACGAGAATGATTGTCAAAAACGCATGATTGCATGTCAGGGAGGGTCTCGGTCCACGCTCAGAGCAACTTCACCAGGCCGGCGGTGACCAGCAGGGTCAGCGCCAGCAACCGGATTGCCCTGGTCTGCGGAGTTTGCACCGGCCAGGTGGTCACCAGCAGGGCGGCGACCCCGCCGGCCAACAGGAGGGTCAGCAGCCCGCCGACCAGGCCCGGGGTGAAGAACGCCACCAGCACCAGGAGCAGGGTGACCAGGAACACCGTCGTCGGGTTGGCCCGGGCCAGCCGGCCGGCGATCCCGCGCTGCGTACGCTGCATGCCACAGACTCTACGAGGAGGAGAATCCGGTGCTGGTGACCAACCGGTTCGTGGTCGACGAGAGCGTCGTCGAGGCGTTCACGGCCCGGGCCCACGCGGCCCTCTCGGCCCTCGCCGCCCGGCCCGGCTACCTGCGCGGGCAACTGGTCCGGGCGCTGGACGACCCCCGGCACTGGTGCCTGGTCACCGAGTGGGAGTCGGTCGGCACCTACCGGCGGGCGCTGGGCGGCTTCGACGTCAAGATCACGGCGGTGCCGCTGCTCGCGGAGAGCATCGACGAGCCGTCCGCGTACGAGTCGTTGGCGACCGCCGCCCCGGGCGGTGACGTGGTGACGGTCGCCAGCGACCGGGCTGCGGGTCCTTACCGCTGAGCCGCCGGGCATTACTGTGACTCCTATGACCGCTCCCGGATCGGCAGCCCCACCGCCGGACCCACCGCTGCCCGGCCAGCAGGGACCTCAGGTCCCGAGCGAGACCGACGCGCCGCCGGCAGCCGGCGGTTCGGATCCGGGCGTGTCCTCACCGCCGCCCGGGCCCGGGGTCGCCCCGCCGTTCGCGGCACCGCCGACCGAGGGGGCCGGTCCCGGCTCTGGCTCGGCCTCGGCGCGGGCGCGCTGGCCCTGCTGCTCTGTTGCGGTGGTGGCGGCACCGCCGTGATCGGTCTGCTGGTCAGCGGGGTGCAGGCGATCGAGGAGCAGGGCCGCACGGTCTCCGGGGACTACTACCGGGCCCTCGCCGACGGCGAGTACGGCCGGGCGTACGACCAGCTCTGCGAGGACGCCCGGCGGCGCGAGTCCCGGCGGGAGTTCGAACGTCGCGCCGCCGCGGAGCCGCAGATCGCCTCCTACCGGGTCGGCGAGGTGGACACCACCACCCTCACCGTGCCGGTGGACGTGACCTTCGCCGGCGGCGGTCGGGAGCGGCAGCAGGTCGTGCTCGCCCAGGACAGACAGACCGGTGGCATGGAGGTCTGCGGAGTCAACTGACCCGGCGCAGGTAATGTGCTGGGCCGGGGACCACACCGGTCGTACCGTGGTCCCGGACTGTTCGATCCATCCCACCGTCCCCGCCGACCGCCAGTCGGCGTAGGAGGAAAAATGCCAGCCGACCGTATCGACGCCGTCGTCAGCCTCGCGAAGCGTCGGGGCTTCGTCTTCCCCTCCAGCGAGATCTACGGAGGCACCCGGTCGGCCTGGGACTACGGTCCGCTCGGCGTGGAACTCAAGGACAACGTCCGCCGGCAGTGGTGGAAGACCATGGTCCAGCAGCGCGACGACGTGGTGGGTCTGGACTCCGCGGTGATCCTGGCGCGTGACGTGTGGGCGGCCTCGGGTCACCTGGAGGCCTTCGTCGACCCGCTGACCGAGTGCCAGTCCTGCCACAAGCGGTTCCGCGCGGACCACCTGGAGGAGGCGTACGAGGCCAAGCACGGCCGGCCGCCGACCTCGCTGGCCGAGCTGAACTGCCCCAACTGCGGCAACAAGGGCACCTTCACCGAGCCGCGGATGTTCAACGGTCTGATGAAGACCTACCTCGGCCCGGTGGAGAGCGACGAGGGCCTGCACTACCTGCGTCCGGAGACCGCCCAGGGCATCTTCGTCAACTACAAGAACGTGGAGACCGTCGCCCGGAAGAAGCCGCCGTTCGGCATCGCGCAGACCGGCAAGTCGTTCCGCAACGAGATCACCCCGGGCAACTTCATCTTCCGCACCCGGGAGTTCGAGCAGATGGAGATGGAGTTCTTCGTCGAGCCGGGCACCGACGAGGGCTGGCACGAGTACTGGCTCGCCGAGCGCTGGAACTGGTACCTCGACCTCGGCCTGTCAGAGGGCAACCTGCGCTTCTACGAGCACCCCAAGGAAAAGCTCTCCCACTACTCGAAGCGGACGGTCGACATCGAGTACCGCTTCCGGTTCGGCGGCACGGAGTTCGCCGAGTTGGAGGGCATCGCCAACCGGACCGACTTCGACCTGTCCACGCACAGCAAGCACTCCGGCGTCGACCTGTCGTACTTCGACCAGACCAAGGGCGAGCGCTGGGTCCCGTACGTGATCGAGCCGGCCGCCGGCCTCACCCGCGCGGTGCTGGCGTTCCTGCTGGAGGCGTACGACGAGGACGAGGCGCCGAACACCAAGGGCGGCGTCGACAAGCGGACCGTGATGCGCTTCGACCCGCGACTGGCTCCGATCAAGGTGGCGGTGCTGCCGCTGTCCCGCAACGAGGCGCTCTCGCCCAAGGCGAAGGACCTCGCCGCGCGGCTGCGCAAGCGCTGGGTGGTCGAGTTCGACGACTCGCAGGCGATCGGCCGCCGCTACCGCCGGCAGGACGAGATCGGCACCCCGTTCTGCGTCACCGTCGACTTCGACACCCTGGATGACGACGCGGTGACCGTCCGGAACCGGGACACCATGACCCAGGAGCGGATCGGTCTGGACCAGGTCGAGCGCTACCTGATCGACCACCTGCCCGGCTGCTGATCCGGAGCATCGGGCACGCCGGGTCGGCCCGGCGTGCCCGATGCGGCCCCGGTGCGGGCTGCGCGGGCCGGCATCCATCCCGGATGATGTCTTCGGGGACGGATCGCGAAGGCGACCCCACCGTTACCACGAAGGGTCGGCGGACGTGGATGCCCAGGCACGCGAGGAACTCTTCGAACGGGCGCGCGAGTACTCGACCCAGCCGGCGCGGCGGCCCGAGGCGGACGCCCTCTGGGCACGGGTCGTCGAGGCGTACCGGCAGGCCGTCGCGGGTGGCCGGGTCGACCGGCACGATCAACGCCAGTTGGCCCGGGCACTGTGGCGGCGCGGCATGCTGCTGACCGCGCTCGGCCGGCACGACGAGGCGAGGGAGCCGGGCCAGGAGGCCATCGTGGTCTTCGCGGAGGTCCATCAGGCGGTCGCCACGGAGCAGCCGGATCCGACCGAGGCGCGCCGGGACGGCGCGCTCAGCGAGCTGATCACCGCAACGGTGGACGCCGGCGAGTCGGCGTTCCTGGCCGGTCATCCGGCCGTCCGCATCCAACTGATCGAGCGGGCACTGGAGATCGGGTTGCGGGTCGCCGGCCCGCCGCCGGGCGCGGGCCCGCGTACCCGGGAGGCCATGGGCACGGCCTACCACAATCACGCCACCGCGCTGCTGCACCGCCACCTCCAGCAGCCGTCGCCCGGCGGGTCGGACGCCCGGGAGGCCGCGCTGGCCGCCTCCCGGGCCACGGAGCTACGCCAGAACGCGCTCGACCCGGGCAAGCCGATCACCGCGTGGGAGTTGGCCAACACGTACTCCACCTACGCACACACACTCGTGCTGACGGGTGACGTCAACCGCGCCCGGCTGGTGGTGGAGTTGGGCAGCCGGCTCACGGACGCACTGGGGCCGGCCGGTGCGGAGATCCGGCGCAAGTTGCGGGCGGCGGCGGACCTGATCGAGCGGTCCGCCGGCTCCGGCGGCGACGCCCCGCCGAGCCGATGGCCATGGCGACGACGCCGGTGACCGGCGGACGCCGCCGAGCCGTGGCGGCGCGGGTCACCGGCGGCCGGCGGACAGCCCGGCCGGTGCGGCAGCCGCCGGCCGGTGCGGGCAGCCGCCGCGCGGTGCGGGCAGCCGCCGGCCGGTGCGGACAGCCGGTCGGGGGCGCGGGTGGCCGCCGTACCCTGGTCGGGTGGACATCGCCCCTCGCCCCGCCGCCGAGCCGGGATCGCTGCGGATCGGGCCGCACCGGGTGTGGCCGCCGGTGGTGCTCGCGCCGATGGCTGGCATCACCAACGTCGGATTCCGGCAGCTCTGCCGGGAGCAGGGCGGCGGCATCTACGTCTGCGAGATGATCACCACGGTCGCGCTGGTCGAGCGGAATCCGAAGACGCTGCGGATGATCGCGTTCGGCGCGGACGAGCGCCCGCGCAGCCTCCAGCTCTACGGCACCGACCCGGCGACCACCGCCGCCGCGGTGCGGATCGTGGTCGAGCGGGATCTCGCCGACCACATCGACCTCAACTTCGGCTGCCCGGTCCCGAAGGTCACCCGTCGTGGCGGCGGCGCGGCCCTGCCCTGGCGCCGGCGACTCTTCGCCCGTCTGGTGCGGGCCGCGGTGGACGCCGCGTCGCCCGCCGGGGTGCCGGTCACGGTCAAGATGCGCAAGGGCATCGACGACGACCACCTGACGTACGTCGAGGCGGGGCTCGCCGCGCAGGAGGCCGGTGTCGCCGCTGTCGCCCTGCACGGTCGTACGGCGGCGCAGCGCTACTCGGGCACTGCGGACTGGGACGCCGTCGCCACCCTCAAGCAGGCGCTCGACGTGCCGGTGCTCGGCAACGGCGACATCTGGGAGGCCGACGACGCGCTGCGGATGGTGGCGCACACCGGGGTCGACGGTGTGGTGATCGGTCGCGGCTGCCTGGGCCGGCCGTGGATCTTCGCCGACCTGGAGGCGGCGTTCAACGGCTCGCCGCGGCGCCGGCTGCCGACCCTCGGCGAGGTGGCGGTCACCATGCGCCGGCACGCGGAACTGCTGGTCGAGCAGTTCACCGCCGGGGCCCGCAACCCGGCCCGGGGTGAGCGGGACGGCTGCACCGACTTCCGCAAGCATGTCGCCTGGTACCTCAAGGGCTTCCCGATCGGCAGCGAGCTGCGCCGCTCCCTGGCGATGATCGACGGCCTGGCCCAGCTGGACGACCTGCTCGGCAAGCTCGACCCGACGGTCCCGTTCCCGGTGGAGACGCTGGGCCAGCCGCGTGGCCGCACCAACTCCCCGGGCAAGGTCTTCCTGCCCGACGGTTGGCTGGCCAGCCGCGACGACGACACCGTCCCGGAGGGCGCCGAGCTGGCGGACTCCGGGGGCTGACCCCGCCCACCCGTGTGCACCCGCGCCTCCGTGTCTGCGCCCCCCGGGGCGTCTGCGTGCTGGCGGCGGGGTAGCAAGATCGGGGGTGGTGCTGTGTCGTGGTGGTGTGACGGGGTTGTATCCCTGATGTTGTCGTCGTGTCCCCGGGGTGGTTTGGGGGGGACGACGAAGGGCCGGCCCTGGGTGGGGTCGGCCCTTCGTGGTGTTCGGTTGGTCAGGAGGTGGCGCTGTAGCCGCGGGTGGCGATCCAGTCGGCGAGGGCGTCGATGCTCACCCGGTAGGAGGCCTGGGCGGGGTCGGCGGAGTCGGCGATGGTGACGGTCTCGCCGTTGTCGTGGTAGCCCACGACGCTGATGTAGTGGCCGCCTTCGAAGCTGTGGGTGGTGCCGTCGGTGTCGGTGGCGGTGCCGGCGATGTTGGCGACCACGGCTCGGCCGTCGTCGACGGTGTGGACGATGTCGTCGCGTAGCTTGTCGGTCTGCTTGTCGTCGGCGTTGGTGTTGGAGATCTCGACGGACTTGTAGACGTTCTTGCCGGTTTCCTTGTTCAGTACCGGGGTGATGTCGTTGATCGAGTTGGTGCCGGCTTCGGTGGTGCGCATTTCCTTGGCCATGGTGTCCATGTCGATGTTTTTGCCCTGCACGCTGAGTGCGTTGCGGGCGGCGGCGGGGCCGCAGTAGTAGAAGTTCGGCTGTGCCTCGTAGCGGACGCCGAGTTCGCGCTCGCCGCCGGGCTTGCGGTCGGCCTGCACCTGCGCGACCGGCTTGGTCGCGGGAGCGGCCTGGGCGGCGATGGCGGGGCCGGCGATGCCGGCGGTGGTGGCGGCGGCAGCGGCGATGGTCAGTGCGGTCTTGCGCAGGATGGTGGTAGCCATGATGGTTCACACCTTTCGGTCGGGGGTGCGCGCGGCTGCGCCCGCGTAGGGGGATGCGGGTGGGCCGTGCGTGAAGGGAAGGTGCTCCGACATTCGTCCGGCGCTCGGTGTCCGGGAGGTGTCGTCCGGGAGGGTGTAACGCGGGGTGGGCCGGGGCCATTCCGGGGGCCTCGCGGGGAGGCCGATGCCCTGGCGGTGTCCGGAGGGGTGTAACGCCCGGGGGTGGGGGGTCGTTCCGGCCGGCCCGGGGGGCGGCGCTCGGCGGCGCTCGTGGTTACGCCATGTACAACCACCGGACCCGCCCCGCGATTCCGCAGGTGGCGTGGCCCCGGTCACCGACAGATCGGACATCCGGCCACACCGCCCCCGACTCGCCGCCGGCCTACCTCGGGAGCCCTCGGGCCTGCCGCAGGAGACAGGTGCCAGCCACACACCATCCGCACCGGAGCTCGCCGGCCCGGGGCGTCAGAGGCGGGTCGGGAGTCCGGTGCCGGCTATGCCGAGCCGGATAAAACCGGCATGCGGCGCAATCCGCTCGAACCGACCACTCGGGGTGTCGGGGGCCAGCCCGGCAGGGCCGAGGGTGGCGCAGGTGGCCACGTCGCGTCCGCCGATCGGCGGCAACCCGGCCCGCATCGCGGAGGCGCTACTCGCGATCCTGCGTGTGGCCGGTTTCCCGGACCGCCTCACCCTTGGCCTGGAGCCGTTCCTGGGTGGGCTGGCGGCTTGCCGGGACGGCTGACCGGCGCGTGCCCGACCGGGTCGGCGCCGGCCGACGGTCCGCGCGGGGCGGGAACCGGCAACGCCGCTGCCGGCCAGGGCAGCCCGGGACAGCGGTGGTACGCGATGCCCGCGGTGGCCCAGCGTGCGCCGTGCCCCGCCAGCCGCTCCCGGAAGGAGCCCCAGTCGTGCGTCGACCGGGGCGACCAGCCCAGTTCGGCGATGGCGGGCAGTCGGGGGAACAGCATGAACTCGATCTCGGCGAGGGTGGTCACCGACTCGGTCCACAGCGGCGCCTCGACACCGAGCACCGCCTCGGCCGGTACGCCGGTCAGGTGACTGCCCGGATCCCAGTCGTACGCCCGGCGTACGTCGATCAGGCCGGCCCAGTCGTGCCCGATCGGGGTGTCCGGGGCGTACTTCATGTCGAGGTACGCGTGGTTGCCGGGGGAGAGGACCAGCCGGGCCCCCCGGCGTACCGCCTCGGCGGTCACCGGGTCGTCGCCGGTCGTGCCCCACCATTGCAGGATCCGCCCGTCGGAGTGTGCGACGGGGGCGATCTGGTGCCAGCCGATCACGTCCCGGTCCAGCCCGGCGACGATGCGCTGCACCCGTTCGACGAAACCGGCGTACCGCTCGGCGGTCACCTTGAACGCCTCGTCACCACCGACGTGCAGCCACCGCCCGGGAGTGAGCGCGGCGATCTCGGCGAGCACGTCGGCGACGAAGTCGTAGGTGCGCTCGTTGGCCGGGTCGAGGTAGCTGAACCCGACATCGGTGCCGGTGTACGGCGCCGGTGCCACCCCGTCGGGCGCCAGCTCGCCGTACGCGGTCAACGCGGCATTCGTGTGACCGGGCAGGTCGACCTCGGGGATCACGGTGATGTGCCGCTCGGCCGCGTACGCCACGATCCGTTGGTAGTCGGCCCGGGTGTAGTGCCCGCCGGGGCGTCGCCGACCGCGCCGGCCCCGCCGACCGTGGCCAGCCGGGGCCAGGAGTCGACCGCGATGCGCCAGCCCTGGTCGTCGGTGAGGTGCAGGTGCAGCCGGTTGAGCTTGTAGCGGGCCAGGTGGTCGATCACGCGCAGCACGTCGGTGACGCCGAAGAAGTGCCGGGCCACGTCGAGCATCGCGCCTCGGTGCGGATAGCGGGGGCGGTCGACGATCGACCCGCCGGGCAGCACCCAGCGTTCGCTGACCGGGGTGGCGCCCTCGACGGTGGCCGGCAGCAGTTGCCGCAGCGTCTGCACCCCGTGAAAGAGGCCGGTGGCGGTGTCGGCGGCGATGCGTACCCCGTCGGTGGTGATGTCGAGCCGGTAGCCCTCCGTGCCCAGTGCGGCCTCGCCGGTCAGGTCGAGGGCGACGCCACCGGCCGGTACGGGTGCGGCGGAGTCGGTCACCGGCAGCGGGTATCCGGTGGCCGGGCGCAGCAGCGCGGCGAGCTGCCCGGCGACGGCCAGGGCGGCCGGATCGGCGCTGACCCGGATCACCGCGTCGGCGGCGAGCAGGTAGTCGGCCGCCGCGTCCGGCTCGACCCGTTCCGGCGCGGGCACCACGTCGCCCAGCCGGACCGGTGCCGGCGGTGCGAGCGCCGCCGCCGCGTTCCGCTCCGCCGCCCTGGCCAACTCCCCCGCGGTACGCCCGGCGGCCCGAGCCGCGTCGTCGGCCCGCGCGGCGGCCTCGGCTCCGGCGGTGGCGTTCGCCCGCGCGGCGGTCTCGGCTCCGGCGGCGGTTTCGGACCCGGCGGTGGCATTCCCGCGCACGGCATCCCCGCGCACGGCATCCCCGCGCACGGCAGTGCCGGCTTCTGCGGCGGGCGTCGGCTCGGGCGGCGCGGCGACGTCGCCGGGGCGGGACGGGTCGAGCGGCTCCGGTGCGGTGCCGGTTGGGGCGGACACGAGGACTCCCGAGGGGTGTATTCGCGGCGGTTGTGGCAATGGTGCGAGGTGTGGTGACGCTGCGTGCCGTCAAGCGTACGGGGAGGTCGGCGGTTGCGTGATAGTGCGCGTGGGACCGTTCCCAGCGACTGCCGTGAACGCGGACAGTCGTGATTGCTGTGCCTATTGTCACCGAATGGTCCCGGGCCACGCGTTGTTCGCTTAGCCTTCGCCCACCGATCGGCACAGTTCCCGGATTACCGGCGGTCGGTCTCGGGGTATCGAAAACTGAACCTTCGTTAAGTGTCAGTCCGGGGCAGCGTGGGAGGCACTGGTGGTAGCGAAAGAGACGGCCGGGCACAAATATGTCTACGATTTCGCCGAGGGCAACAAGGACCTCAAGGACCTCCTCGGCGGCAAGGGAGCCAACCTGGCCGAGATGACCAATCTCGGCCTGCCGGTGCCGCCCGGCTTCACCATCACCACCGAGGCGTGCAAGGCGTACCTGGCCACCGGGGCGGAACCCGCGGGGCTGGCCGACCAGATCGCCGCGCACCTGGCGGGGCTGGAGCGGGGGATGGGCCGGCGCCTCGGCGACCCGGACGATCCGCTGCTGGTCTCCGTCCGCTCGGGGGCGAAGTTCTCGATGCCCGGGATGATGGAGACCGTCCTCAACGTCGGGCTCAACGACCGCAGCGTCGAGGGACTCGCCCGGCAGGCCGGCGGCGCAACCGACCGGGCCGCCTCCGGCGGCGCGGCGCGCTTCGCCTGGGACTCCTATCGGCGCCTGATCCAGATGTTCGGCAAGACGGTCTGCGACGTGCCGGGCGAGGAGTTCGAGGAGGCGCTCGACGACGCCAAGCGCGCCCGGGGCAGCACCGACGACCTGGACCTGGACGCGGACGACCTGCGCGGGCTGGTCGACGCGTACAAGAAGATCTTCACCAAGCACACCGGGCGGGAGTTCCCGCAGGATCCGCGCGAGCAGTTGGACCTGGCCGTGCGGGCGGTGTTCGAGTCGTGGAACGCCGACCGCGCGGTGGTCTACCGCCGGCAGGAGCGCATCCCGGCCGACCTCGGCACCGCCGTCAACGTGGTGGCGATGGTCTTCGGCAACCTCGGCCCCGACTCCGGCACCGGCGTCGCCTTCACCCGGGACCCGGCCAGCGGCGCACAGGGCATCTACGGTGACTACCTGGCCAACGCCCAGGGTGAGGACGTGGTCGCCGGCATCCGCAACACCGTGCCGTTGCAGGAGCTGGAGCGGATCGACAAGGGCTCCTACGACGAGTTGCTCGACTACATGACCCGGTTGGAGCGGCACTACCGGGATCTGTGCGACATCGAGTTCACCATCGAGCGCGGCAAGCTGTGGATGCTGCAGACCCGGGTCGGCAAGCGCACCGCCGCCGCCGCGTTCGTCATCGCCGGCCAGCTGGTCGACGAGGGCCTGATCGACCTCGACGAGGCGCTGCACCGGGTCAACGGCGCACAGTTGGCCCAGCTGATGTTCCCGCGCTTCCAGCTCGACCACGAGTTCCAGCCGGTCGCCACCGGCATCGGCGCCTCGCCGGGTGCGGCGGTGGGCAGGGTGGTCTTCACCTCCGCCCGCGCGGTGGAGCTGGCCGCCGAGGGCGCGGACGTGATCCTGGTCCGGCGGGAGACCAACCCGGACGACCTGAACGGCATGATCGCCTCGCGGGGCATCCTCACCTCGCGCGGTGGCAAGACCAGCCACGCCGCGGTGGTGGCCCGGGGAATGGGCAAGACCTGCGTCTCGGGCGCCGACGACCTGGACATCGACGTGCCGAAGCGGCGGTTCACCGTGGCCGGACGGACGGTGGTCGAGGGCGACGTCGTCTCCATCGACGGCACCACCGGCAAGGTGTACCTGGGTGAGGTGCCGGTCAGCCCGTCGGAGGTGGTGCGGTATTTCGAGGGCGAACTCGATCTGGCGACCACCGACGACGCGCTGGTCAGGGCCGTACACCGGATCATGTCGCACGCCGACGCCAGCCGGCGGCTGGCGGTCCGCACCAACGCCGACACCGCCGCGGACGCGGCCAGGCCCGGCGCTTCGGCGCCGAGGGCATCGGGCTCTGCCGCACCGAGCACATGTTCCTCGGTGAGCGGCGCGAGCTGGTCGAGCGGCTGATCCTGGCCCGCGAGACGACCGCGCGGGAGAACGCGCTCGCCGCGTTGCTGCCGCTGCAACGGGCCGACTTCATGGAGATCTTCCGGGAGATGGACGGGCAACCGGTCACCGTCCGGCTGATCGACCCGCCGTTGCACGAGTTCCTGCCGCCGCTGGAGCAGCTCGCGGTCGACGTGGCGGTCGCCCAGGAGCGTGGCGAGGACGTCGCCAAGGAGGAGGCGCTGCTCGCCGCCGTACGCCGGATGCACGAGGAGAACCCGATGCTGGGGCTGCGGGGGGTGCGCCTCGGCCTGGTCATTCCCGGCCTGTTCGCGATGCAGGTCCGGGCGATCACCGAGGCCGCCGTGGAATGTGCGCGCCAGGGCGTACGCTCCTGCCCGGAGATCATGGTCCCGCTGGTCGGTGCCGTGCAGGAACTGGAGACGGTACGCGCCGAGGCCGAGAAGATCATCGCCGAGGTGGTCGGTGGCAGTGACGTCGAGGTGCTGATCGGCACGATGATCGAGGTGCCCCGGGCGGCGCTGACGGCCGGTCAGATCGCCGAGGCGGCGGAGTTCTTCTCCTTCGGCACCAACGACCTGACCCAGATGGGCTGGGGCTTCTCCCGCGACGACGTGGAGGGGGCGTTCTTCTGGCGCTATCTGGAGCTGGGCATCTTCGGTATCTCACCGTTCGAGTCCATCGACGCCGACGGGATCGGCCGGCTGGTGCGCATCGCCACCGAGGAGGGACGGGCGGCCCGTCCCGGGCTGAAGATCGGCGTCTGTGGCGAGCACGGTGGTGACCCCGACTCGGTGCACTTCTTCCACTCCGTCGGGCTGGACTACGTCTCCTGCTCGCCGTTCCGGGTGCCGGTGGCGCGGCTGGAGGCCGGCCGGGCCGCGGTGCTGACGACCGGCTCGGACAGCCGCTGAGCCTCAGATCGGTGGCCGGCATGCTGACGCGGGGCAGCAATATCGGGGATGTTGCTCGGTCAAGCCACCGGCAAGGCAGCAACATCCCCGATGTTGTCGCACGGTGCACCCCGCGCGCCCAGAGTCGGGCGATCAGATCGGGGGGCGGCGCCAGGTGGTCGACGGATCGCGGCGTGGCCGCTGGTTCGGCATCGTGGGCATCGTGGCCATCGGGGTGCGCACCGCCAGTGGCGCGTGCGGATCCGCCTGCTGGGGCAGCAGCGTGGGGCGGCGGCAGGCGGCAAGGGCCGGACCGGCGCGGCGCACGACCCCGCGAGCCTCCTCCCGCAGTGCCGTCAGATCCGCTCCCGGGTCGGCGACCAGGGTCAGCAGGGCGTCCCGGCCGGCGGGGTAGGTGACCACGCAGCCGGCCGCGGTGCGGATCACGGACTCGTGGAACTCGCCCTGCCGGACGGTGGCCGCCATCCGGTGCCCGAGACCGAAGCTGGCGGCGGCCAGGGCCGCCAGGTGGGTGGCGTCGGTCGTGGGTAGGTCGCTGGAGATCAGCAGGCCGTCCGTGCCGGCGACGACCGTGCCGGCGATCTCGGGGCGGCGTCGCCGCAACCCGCGCAACTCGGTGCCCATCATCGTTTCCGCGTTCACGAGCGTCTCTCTCTCACCGGTCGTTCGCCGCCGCAACAGGTGACGTTCCGCGATGGCGACGCTACCGGTGGGCGTCGACATGCGCGATCCCGTGACCGTCGGCGATCGGGCGACAACTCTCGTCTGATCGGGGGATGTGGACCGCCGCGCGCACATCGTCGGCGCGCCGTGCGGGGTGGCCGGGCGTAACCTGGGCTCGCCCGAGGACCGTCTTCGAAGGGGTGGCCGGATGAGATCGCGGACCGAGCTGTCGATGGAGACAGCGGCGGCGGTGCCCGCATGACAAGCGTCTGGGAGAGCCTGACCGTGGACGCCCGGGATCCCGGGCGGTTGGCCCGCTGGTGGGCGGAGGCCCTCGGCTACCAGGTGGTCGTCGAGGGACCGGACGAGGTGGAGATCCGGCAGCGCCCGGACCGGCTGCCCGGCATCGTCTTCGTGCCGGTCACCGGCACCAAGGAGGGCAAGAACCGGCTGCACCTGGACCTGCGCCCGGCCGACCGGGAGGCCGAGGTGGAACGGCTGGTCGACATGGGTGCCCGGCACGTCGACGTGGGGCAGGACGGCGACGACTGGACGGTGCTGGCCGACCCGGAGGGCAACGAGTTCTGCGTGCTGCGGCAGCGTGGCGATTGAGCGCTGCACCGCCTGAGCCGGACGCGGCCCGCCGGGTGGACGAGCCGGCCAAGGACGCCGGCCACGGCCGGTCGCCGTTCGAGCGGGATCGGGCGCGGGTGCTGCACTCGGCGGCGTTCCGCCGGCTCGCTGCGAAGACCCAGGTGCACACGGCGGGCACGGACGACTTCCTGCGTACCCGGTTGACCCACTCGCTGGAGGTGGCCCAGATCGCCCGGGAGATGGGCGCCCGGCTGGGCTGCGACCCGGACGTGGTGGACACCGCGGGGCTGGCGCACGACCTGGGGCACCCGCCGTTCGGGCACAACGGCGAGGCCGCGCTCGACGAGGTCGCCGCCGGCTGCGGCGGATTCGAGGGCAACGCGCAGACGCTGCGCGTGCTGACCCGGCTGGAGGCCAAGGTGTACGGCCCCGACGGCGCGTCCGTCGGGCTGAACCTCACCCGCGCCTCGCTCGACGCGGTCGGCAAGTATCCGTGGACCCGCCGGCCGGGCCGGCGCAAGTTCGGGGTGTACCCCGACGACCTGCCCGTCTTCGCCTGGCTGCGGCAGGGCGCCCCACCCGGCGAGCGGTGCTGCCTGGAGGCGCAGGTGATGGACTGGGCCGACGACGTGGCGTACTCGGTGCACGACGTGGAGGACGGCATCCACGGCGGGTACCTCACGCTGGAGCCGCTGCTCGCCGACGCCGACGAGCGGGCGGCGCTCTGTGCCGACGTCGCCGCCACCTACTCCACCGAGCCGCCCGGCTACCTCGGCGCGGCGTTGCGGGAGCTGCTCGCCGACCCGGTGCTCGCCCCGCTGGCCGGCTACGACGGCAGCCACCGTGCGCAGGCCGCGCTCAAGGCCACCACGAGCGTGCTGACCGGCCGGTTCGTGGCGACCGCGGTGGCCGCCACCACCGCCCGGTTCGGTCCCGGGCCGCACCGCCGGTACGCGGCCGACCTCGTCGTGCCCCGGCCGCTGCGCGCCCGCTGCGCGCTGCTCAAGGGCATCGCGTTGCGGTACGTGATGCGCCGTCCCGACGCGCAGGCACGGTACCAGCGGCAGCGGGAGATCCTCACCGAGTTGGTGAACACCCTGGCGGTACGGGCACCGGAGGCACTGGACCCGGTATTCGCCCCCCTGTGGCGGGCCGCGCCGGACGACGTCGCCCGGCAGCGGGTGGTGGTCGACCAGGTGGCCTCGCTGACCGACCCGGCGGCGCTGACCTGGCACGGCCGCCTGGTCTGAGCCGGCCCGGCCACCTGGGTCGAAGCCGGCGGCCCGCCAGGTCGAAGCCGGCGGCCCGGGTCGGAGCTGGCTCGGCCGCGTGGTCGGAGCTGGCCCGGCCGCCTGATCGCAGGCTCGCGTCGGGACCGGTGGGCGACGGGTGGGCGGGCGGCCCGCCGGCCGGTGAGGTTAGCCTAACCAAATGACGGAGCGCTCGAAGAAGGTCACCTCCGCCCGCGTGCTGCGCACCGGGCGGCCCACCGCGCACGTGATCCGGCTGGTGCTCGGCGGGGAGGAACTGGCCGGCCTGCCGGTCGGCGAGTTCACCGACCACTACATAAAGATCGTGTTTCCGGTCGCCGGGGTCGACCACCCGCGCCCGATCGACCTCGCCGCGATCCGTCGGGAACTGCCGCGCGAGCAGTGGCCCCGGCTGCGCGCGTACACGGTGCGCGCCTGGGACGCGGCGGTCGGTGAGTTGACCGTCGACGTGGTGCACCACGGCGACGAGGGGTTGGCCGGCCCGTGGGCCGCCGCGCTGCGGCCCGGCGACGAGGTGCTGTTCGTCGGCCCGGGCGGGGCGTACGCGCCGAGCCCGGCGGCCGACTGGCATCTGCTGGTCGGCGACGAGCGCCCTGCCGGCGATCGCCGCCTCGCTGACCCGGCTGCCGGCCGACGCGCCCGCGTACGTGTTCGTCGAGGTCGACGGCCCGGCCGACGAGCAACCGCTGCCCAGTCCCGGCGCGGTCCAGCTGACCTGGCTGCACCGGGGCACCGGGCCGGTGGGCACGGCGCTGGTGGCCGCGGTGCGCGGGTGGGACTTCCCGCCCGGCCGGGTGCACGCCTTCGTGCACGGCGAGGCGTCCTTCGTCCGCCAGTTGCGTCGGTTGCTGCGGGTGGAGCGGGGGGTGTCCCGGGAGTGGCTGTCCATCTCCGGCTACTGGCGCCAGGGGCTGGACGACGAGGGTTGGCGGGCCGCCAAGCCCGACTGGAACCTCCAGGTCGAGGCCGACGAACAGGCCCGGACCCCGGTGCCGCTCGGTTGACCATCGCATCGATAACCGGCAAGGTGGCACACCAACGTGCCTGCCAGCGGTCAAAAGTCGACTGGTGGGCGTGATTTGTCGGAACCTCGGGTGACGATGGCAACGGAACAGGAGGATGGTCAGGCGTGACCATGAGCGAGCAGCTTGACGAGAAACCCGGGAACGCCGGCACCGCCGGCAGGATCGACCGAGTGGTGCTCGGTCTGGGCGTCGGCGGGGTGCTCGCCGTGGTGGTCTGGGGCGTGCTGGCGCGCGGCTCGCTGGCCAGCGTCGGCGAGTCGGGCCTCGCCTGGGTGATCGACACGTTCGGCTGGTTCTTCGTGGTGGCGGCCAACGCCTTCCTGGTGCTGGCGGTGGTGCTGGCGCTGTCGCGCTTCGGCCGCATCCGGCTGGGCAGGGACGACGACGAGCCGGAGTTCACGAACCTGGCCTGGATCGCCATGATGTTCAGCGCCGGCATGGGCATCGGCCTGGTCTTCTTCGCCGTCGCCGAGCCCATCCAGCACTACGCCACGCCGCCACCGGCGACCGGCGTCGAGCCGCAGACCGGCGAGGCGGCCTCGGCGGCGATGCAGTACACCCTCTTCCACTGGACCCTGCACCCGTGGGCGATCTACGCGGTGGTGGCGCTGGCGCTGGCGTACTCGACGTTCCGCCGGGGCCGGCAGAACCGCATCTCGGCGGCGTTCCGGCCGCTCATCGGCGACCGGGCCGACGGGGCCGTCGGCCGGATCATCGACCTGCTGGCCGTCTTCGCCACCGTCTTCGGCACCGCCACCAGCCTCGGTCTCGGCGCCCTCCAGGTCGCCGCCGGGCTGGACCTGGTCGCCGGCGTACCGGACAGCACCGCGGTGGAACTGGTGGTGATCGGGGCGCTCACGCTGGCCTTCGTGATCTCCGCCTTCACCGGGCTGCACCGCGGCATCAAGTGGCTCTCCACCACCAACGTGGTGCTGGCCGTCGCTCTGATGTTCTTCGTATTCGTGATCGGGCCGACCATCTACACCCTTGAGGTGCTGCCCGCCTCGATCGGCGACTACCTGAGCAACCTGGTCAACATGTCCACCCGGACCGGAGCGTTCTCCGACCCCGCCTGGCTCGGCGGCTGGACCATCTTCTACTGGGCGTGGTGGATCTCCTGGGCGCCGTTCGTCGGCACCTTCATCGCCCGCATCTCCCGGGGGCGTACGGTCCGGCAGTTCCTGATCGGCGTGCTGCTGGTGCCCAGCGGTGCCAGCGCCGTGTGGTTCGCGATCATGGGCGGCAGCGCGCTGCGGGCGCAGGACACCGGGGTTCGTGACCTGGTCGCGGACGCCACGACCAGCAGCGAGCAGGCCCTGTTCGGATTGCTCGACACGTTGCCGCTGGCGGCGTTGACCAGCGTGCTGGCCATGGTGCTCATCGCGCTCTACTTCGTCACGAGCGCCGACTCCGCCTCGCTGGTGCTCGGCTCGCTGACCTCCCGGGGCGCGCTGCGACCGCACCGGGTCCTCGTGGTCACCTGGGGGATCCTGATCGGCGCGGTCGCCGCGGTGCTGCTGCTCGCCGGTGGACTCGGCGCGCTCCAGCAGGCCACCATCATGATCGCGTTGCCGTTCGTGGTGGTGATGCTCGGTCTGGCCGCCGCCCTGATCAAGGACATGGCCCGGGATCCACTGCTGGCCGCGCCGACGCGCAGCCGCCCGCACGGCCTGGCCGAGGCGGTGCGCGCCGCCCGGTCGTACGAGGAGGAGGAGCCGCCGCCGGTCCGGCGCTACCTGCGTCGCCGCCCTCGCTGACCGGTGCTGCCCGTACCGCGCCGGCTGCCGTGCCGGCGCGGTACGGGCAGCACCGTCCGACGACCCTCGGCGCGTCGCGGTCGCCGCCACCACCGGCCCCTCCCGGGCGCGGGCCGTCGGGCCGGCAGGGCAGGATGTAGGTGCGAGGGGGTGGCGGCATGGCGGGGCGGATTCGGGACGAGGACATCGCGCTGGTCCGCGAGCGCACGTCCATCGCCGAGGTTATCTCCGACACGGTGACGCTGAAGTCGGCCGGCGGCGGCAACCTCAAGGGGCTCTGCCCGTTCCACGACGAGAAGAGCCCGTCGTTCAACGTGTCGCCCGCCCGCAACGTCTGGTACTGCTTCGGCTGCGGTGCCGGCGGCGACGCCATCAAGTTCCTGATGGACGCCGAGCACCTCAGCTTCGTCGAGGCCGTGGAACGGCTCGCCGCCCGGGCCGGGCTGCAACTGCGGTACGTGGCGGACGACCGGTCCGCGCCGCGGGTGAACCGCCCGCAGCAGGGGCAGCGGCAGCGGCTCGTCGCCGCGCACGCCGCCGCCGTCGAGTTCTACACCGCCCAGCTGACCACGGCCGGCGCGCGTACCGCCCGGGAGTTCCTGGCCGAGCGCGGTTTCGACCGGGCCGCCGCGCAGCGGTACGACTGCGGGTTCGCCCCCGACGGCTGGGACCCGCTCACCCGGCACCTGCGCCAGCGCGGCTTCAGTCACGACGAGCTGGTCACCGCGGGGCTGTCCCGGCCGGCCCGTTCGGGCAGCCTGATCGACCGGTTCCGGCGCCGGCTGCTCTGGCCGATCCGCGACCTCGCCGGCGACGTGATCGGCTTCGGCGCGCGCAAGCTCTTCGCCGACGACGACGGCCCGAAGTACCTGAACACCCCCGAGACGCCGATCTACAAGAAGTCCCACGTGCTCTACGGCATCGACCAGGCCAAGCGCGAGATCGCCAAGCAGGGCCGGGTGGTGGTGGTCGAGGGTTACACCGACGTGATGGCCTGTCACCTGGCCGGCGTACCGACCGCCGTGGCGACCTGCGGCACCGCGTTCGGTGGCGATCACATCGGCGTGCTGCGCCGGCTGCTGCTCGACACCGACGCGGTCGCCGGTGAGATCATCTTCACCTTCGACGGCGACGCCGCCGGGCAGAAGGCCGCGCTGCGGGCCTTCGAGGACGACCAGCGTTTCGTCGGGCGTACCTTCATCGCGGTCAGCCCCGACAACATGGACCCCTGCGAGCTGCGCCTGGCAAAGGGTGACCTGGCGGTCCGTGACCTGGTCGCCCGCCGCGAGCCGTTGGTCGACTTCGCGCTGCGCCACGTGATCAGCCGGTACGACCTGGAAACCGTCGACGGCCGGGTCGAGGCGATGCGCCGCGCCGCCCCGCTGGTGGCCAAGCTCAAGGATCGGGAGAAACGCCCGGAGTACGTCCGCAAGCTCGCCGGTGACCTCGGCATGGAGATCGAGCCGGTGCAGCGGGCGGTGCTGGCCGCCGCGTCGGGCCGACCGGCGGACGGGCCGGCGCGTCCCGCCCGCGGCGAACCGGCGGTGGACAGCCCGCAGTCGATGGTCGAGCGGGAGGCGCTCAAGCTGGCGTTGCAGGAGCCGGTGCTGGCCGGGCCGATGTTCGACGCGGTCGAGGAGGCCGACTACCGGCACCCCGTGCACGCGGCCGTCCGCGCCGCGCTCGCGGCGGCCGGCGGTGCCGCCACGGCGGCCGGTGGCGCGGTGTGGATCGAGTCGGTCCGGGACGCCTGTGCGGATCTCGCGGCCCGGGCGCTGGTCGGCGAGCTGGCCGTGGAACCATTGCGGATCGACGGCGAGCCCGACCCGAGGTACGTCTCGGTCACCATGGCCCAGTTGCAGTGGGGGTCGGTCACCGCGCGGGTCCGGGAGTTGAAGTCGCGGATCCAGCGGATCAACCCGGTCAGCAACAAGGACGAGTACTTCGCCGCCTTCGGTGAGCTGCTCTCGCTGGAGCAGCACGCCCGCGCGTTGCGCGAGCAGGCGGCGGGAGGGCTGTAGAGATGAACCTTTTCCGCCGCCGGCCGAAGCTGCCACCGGCAGACCGGCCGCCGATGGCGCCCGACGAACGGGTGCTGGCCTGGGCCGCCGCCGGCAACGGCGAGGGCGACGGGGTGGTGGTCGCCACCAGCCTCGGGCTCTGGCTGCCGGGCCGGGGCCACCGGATCGGCTGGCACGACATCGTCAAGGCCGTCTGGTCGGGCCGGGAGCTGACCGTGACCCCGGGCGAGCAGGTCGCCGAGCGGGACGGCTACCTGGTGGTGGCCGACCTGCCGGCCGAGCGGTACCTCCTGCTGGACCCGGCCGACCTGCCGCACCAGGTACGCACCCGGGTCACCCGCTCCGTCGCGTACACCCAGCACCACGCGCTGCCCGGCGGATCCGGCCGGATCGTCGGCCGCCGGGTGCCCGGTCGCGACGGTCTGACCTGGACGGTCCACTACACCCCCGGCACCCCCACCGACACCCCCGACGTCCTCACCGAGACCAACCGCCTAGTCGCCACAGCCCGCACCACCACCACCACCCCTCAGAACCTCTGACCTCCCCCATTCGCCCGCCCATTCGCCCGCCCATTCGCCGGCGATCATGGAGTTGTGGCGCCGGAAATCAGGCGTATTGCCCTCTTTGTCAGGCGCCACAACTCCATGATCGGCGCGGTAATCCGGTGGGAAGTGTCGGGGCGGGTGTTTAGGGTCCGGGGGTGACTACGGGGCGATCGCTCATTCGGGCACGGGGGTTGGTGAAGCGGTTCGGCGACTTCATTGCCGTCGACGGCATCGACGTGGAGGTCTGCGCGGGTGAGGCGTTCGGTTTCCTGGGGCCCAACGGTGCCGGCAAGTCGTCCACCATGCGGATGGTCGGCTGCACCTCGCCGCCCAGCGGCGGAGAGCTGCGCATCCTGGGCATGGATCCGGTGCGGGACGGGCCCGCCATCCGGGCCCGTCTCGGCGTGTGTCCGCAGCTCGACAACCTCGACCCGGAGCTGACCGTCCGGGACAACCTGACGACGTACGCCCGCTACTTCGGCATCCCACGCCGGGTGGCCCGGGCGCGGGCCGCCGAGTTGCTCGACTTCGTGCAGCTCAGCGACCGGGCGGACAGCAAGGTCGAGCCGCTCTCCGGTGGCATGAAGCGCCGGCTCACCATCGCCCGCGCACTGGTCAACGAGCCGGACATCGTGCTGCTCGACGAGCCGACCACCGGCCTCGACCCGCAGGCCCGGCACCTGGTTTGGGAACGGTTGTTCCGGCTCAAGCAGCAGGGCGTCACGCTGGTGCTCACCACGCACTACATGGACGAGGCCGAGCAGCTCTGCGACCGGTTGGTCGTGATGGACGGCGGCCGGATCGTCGCCGAGGGGTCACCGCGCGCGCTCATCGAGCGGCATGCCACCCGCGAGGTGGTCGAACTGCGGTTCGCCGCCGAGTCGCAGGAGGCGTTCGCCGGCAAGCTGGACGCCCTGGGGGAGCGCATCGAGGTGCTGCCCGACCGGATCCTGGTCTACGTCCCCGACGGTGACGCGACGGTGGCCGAGGTCGCCGCGCTCGGCCTGCACCCGACAAACGTGCTGGTCCGGCGCAGCAGCCTGGAGGACGTCTTCCTGCACCTCACCGGCCGCACCCTGGTCGACTGAGCCACGCAGCGCAACGGGGGAAGATCACGATGACACAACCGACGCGGGACCGACCCGCCCTGCCGCGGGTGCCGGCGCTGGCGGTGCTCGAATACCGCCTGGTGGGCTATCGGCGCACCTGGCGGGCCGGCGCCTTCTCGTCCTTCCTGCTGCCCACGTTGACCGTGCTCGGGTTCGGGGTGGGCGTCGGGGCGTACATCGGCGAGGGTGTCGGTGGCGTCTCCTACCTGGAGTGGGTCGTCGGAGGGCTGCTCGCCTCGACGGCGTTGCAGGTGGCGATCGGCGAGTCGACGTGGCCGGTCTTCGGCAACCTCCAGTGGAGCAAGATCTACTTCGGGCAGCGCTCGGCTCCGCTGCGGGTGGGCGACATCCTCGCCGGCCACCTGGCGTTCGTGCTGTTCCGGGTGCTGACCTCCATCATCGCGTTCCTTCTGGTGACCGGCGTGCTGGGGGCGCTGCGGTCGCCGTGGGCGGTGCTGGCGGTGCCGGTGGTCGCGCTGCTCGCGCTGGCCGTCGCCGCACCGACCTTCGCGTACGCGGCGTCGGTCGACTCGGACAGTTGGCTCGCCATGCTGTTCCGCTTCGCGGTGATCCCGATGACCCTGTTCGCCGGGGTGTTCTTCCCGGTCGAGTCGCTGCCGCTGGCGCTGCGCTGGCTCGCGTACGCCACGCCGCTCTGGCACGCCGTGGACCTGTGCCGGGCGGCGGTGCTCGGCGTCGCCCCGCAGTGGTCGGTCGCGGGCCACCTGTGCTACCTGGCCGCCTGGGCGGCCGGGGGATGGTTGCTCGCCCGCCGCGTCTTCGCCCGCCGGCTCGTCGTCTAGGAGAGGGTCATGGTCACTCTGGTGCTGCCCCGGCTGGTCGACGTCTCGGCCGCGTCGCGGCGATCCGCGTCGGTCACCGAGCGGAACGTCGCCGCCCTGAAGTCCGTCTACTGGCTGCTGCTCATCTCCGGCTTCGTCGAGCCGCTGCTCTACCTGCTGTCCATCGGCGTCGGGGTGGGCGCGCTGATCGGCGACCTGACGCTGCCCGGCGGTGCGGTCGTCACGTACGCGGCCTTCGTCGCCCCGGCCATGCTCGCCTCGTCCGCGATGACCGGCGCGCTGGCGGAGACCACCTTCAACTTCTTCGGGAAGATGAAGTACATGAAGCTGTACGACGGGGTGATCGCCACCCCGGTGCAGCCGTTCGAGATCGCCCTCGGCGAGCTGGCCTGGGCGATGTTGCGGGGGAGTGCCTACTCGGCCGCGTTCCTCGTGGTGATGGTCGTGATGGAGCTGACCACCCCGGCCCGCGCGCTCGCCGCGTTCCCGGCGGCGGTGCTGGTCGGCTTCGCGTTCGGCGCGCTCGGCATGGCGGCCTCCACGTTCATGCGCAGCTGGCAGGACTTCGACCTGATGAGTTCGGCGCAGTTCGTCCTCTTCCTCTTCTCCGGCACCTTCGTGCCCGCCGAGACGTACCCGGCGGTGCTTCGCTGGCTGGTCGAGGTGACACCGCTCTACCGGGCGGTGCACCTGATCCGGGCGCTGACCGTCGACGTCGGCGGCTGGAGCTGGACGCTCGACGTGCTCTATCTGCTCGCGATGCTGGCAGCCGGCCTGCTGGTCGCGTCCCGCCGGATGGGCCGGCTGCTCTACCAGTAGCCCAGGCCCGCCAGCGCCCGACGGAGGCGTCTCGCGCACGGTGCCCCCGGGTGGGGCGTCTCGCGCACGGTGCCCCCGGGTGGGGCGTCTCGGGCAGCGGGCGATTCGTGGCACTCCAGGTGTCCTCGGGCCGGCGTGTCGAGCAGCAGGAGTGCCACCGTTCAGCGTGGCGCCTCAGCGGGCTCGGGCCCAGGTGAGGAAGCGGTCGGCCAGGACGCCCGGCGGGTGCTGGCCGCTGAGGTCGCCCGCCGCGTCGTACATCATCGTGCCGAGGTGAATCAGCAGGCCGGTCCGGTTCTCCCGGTACTCACCGAGCAACGCCAGCCGGGCCGGCGAGCACGGCCACGCGGCCCCGCACACCCGGCACCGCCAGGACGGCCGCGCCGCGAGATGCGGCCGGTAGCGGGGCATCAGCGCCACCCCGGCTCGCCGTCCCGAGGCGACGGGTTGCCCCCGGGCGACGGCGACCAGCGGCCTCCGTTCGCCCGCCACTCCTGCGCCCGGGTGAGCCATCCCGGTCGCCCCGGACCGTTGAGCGGGAACACCTGGGTCGGAGCCGTAGCCCAGTTCGGGCGACCCGGGGTGCGCTGCGACGGCATCGGGTGCGCGGGGTGGCTTGCGGCCGATGCGGGTCGCGCCCCTGGTCCTGGCCCGTTCCGTTGCGGCGGCTGGCCGGAGCTGTCCGGTGCCGGGCTGGTTGAGGTGGCCTGGTCGGTCAGGTCCTGCCACGGGGCCGGTGGCAGCGGGCGGGTGTTCCGCGTGCGCCGGGGCAGCGGTGCGGGTGTCGCCGGGGGCCGGCACCGCCAGAATCTGATTCGCATGAAGCCTCCGTCGAGTGGAAGGGGCGCCGGCCGAATGTCGGGTGTGCCGGCGCCCCGGCCTGGTTCCGCCCGCCGTCCGTTCCCGTGAGCGGTTCCGCTGCGTGACAGTCTGCTGAGGACGCGACTACGGTGGGAGGCCCGGCACGGTGACGACCAGCGCGTCCACGGCCGGTCCCGATGCGGTACGAGGATGTACGGAGGGTGTCCGTGGAACGCTCGTCCATGCTGGAGCACTTCGCCGAGGAGTTACGGCTCGCGCGGGCCGACGGTGACCTGTCGCAGAGCGCGCTGGCCGAGGCGCTGAGCTACTCGGCCGCGCTGGTGGCCAAGGTGGAGACCTGCGAACGCAAGCCCAGCCGGGACTTCGCCCGCCGCTGCGACACGGTGTTCGGTGCGGGCGGGCGGTTCGAGCGCATCCAGCGACGAATCAGCCGGGAGGTGGTGGTGCCGTGGTTCCGCGACTGGCCCGGCATCGAGGAGGAGACCACCGCGCTGCGCTCGTTCGAGCCGCTCTGCGTGCCGGGCCTGTTGCAGACCGAGGGATACGCCCGCGCGCTGCTGTCCGGCGGCGGGTTGTTCGGGCCGGACGAGATCGAGCAGCAGGTGACCACCCGACTGGATCGCCAGGCGGTGCTGACCCGCGACCGGCCGCCGCTGCTCAGCGTGGTCATCGACGAGTACGTGCTGCGCCGCCGGATCGGCGGCCCGGCGGTGATGGGCGAGCAGTTGCGACACCTGGTGAAGCTCGGCACGACGCTGCCCCGGGTCCGGATCCAGGTCGTGCCGCTCTCCGCCGGGGCCTACCCTGGCATGAACGGCCCCTTCGTGATCGCCACCCCACCGCACGGGGAGGACGTCGTCTACCAGGAGGGACAGTTGCACGGGCAGGTGACCGACCGCGCCGACTACGTCCGGCAGATGGTCGAGGTTTGGGAGTCGATCCGTGGTGAGGCACTATCGCAGCAGCAGTCCCTCGACCTGATCATGGAAGTGGCGGAATCATGGAGCTGACCGGCGCCCGGTGGCGCAAGAGCACCCGCAGCAACGGGCAGGGTGGCAACTGCGTGGAGGTGGCCGACAACCTGCCCGGCGTGGTGGCCGTCCGCGATTCCAAGGATCCGGCCGGGCCGGCGCTGGCCTTCCCACCCGGCGCGTGGCGTACGTTCCTCACCCGCCTCCCCATACGCCCGTAGCCACCGCCCGACCCGCCCACGGTCCCCTGACCGCTGGTCGCCCCGGCCCCACGGCTCGGCCCCCGGCCCCACCGGCGGCGCCCCGGCCCCACGGCTCGGCCCCACGGGCGGCGCCCCGGCCCCACGGCTCGGCCCCACGGGCGGCGCCCCGGCCCCACGGCTCGGCCCCACCGGCGGCGCCCCGGCCCCACGGCTCGGCCCCACCGGCGGCGCCCCCGGCCTCGGCCGTCGCTGCGCGACACCCCGAAACCGCCGCTATCAACGCCGATCTTGGACATTTTCTGTTAGGTCCTAACGGGAACTGTCCAAGATCTGGTGGTGTGATGCCGACGGGGCGATCACGGTCGGTGGATGGTTCCCGATGATGCGGCTGGGGCGCTGGAGTGGTTGGCCTTCGAGCAGGCCGGCGTGGTCACCGGCGCGCAGGCCCGCACCGTGCTGACCGACGGCACCGTACGCGGGCTGGTGCGCTCCGGGCGGTGGCGCTCGATCGGTCGCGGCCTGCTGCTGACCGGCAACGGCCGGTTGACCCGGGATCAGCAGTTGTGGGTCGCGGTCCTCACCGCCGGGTCCGGTGCGGTCCTCGCGGGAGCCACGGCCGCCACCGAGGCCGGGGTACGCGGCCTGCGACCCGAGCCCCTGCACGTGCTCGTGCCGGCGCCCCGTCGGGCCGGGCGGACCATCCTGCGCCAGTTGCCGATCGACATGGTCGCCGTCGTGGTGCACCGGACATCGGTCCTGCCTGCCGCGCATCTCCAGGTCGGCCGCCCGCCTCGGACGACCACCGCGCGGGCACTTGTCGACGCCGCCGGGTGGGCGCCCTCGCCGCGCGTGGCGCAGGAGGCGCTCGCTGCCGGCTGCCAGCAGCGGCGGGTGTTGCCGGAGGAACTGGCCGCCGTGCTGGACGTGCTGCCCCGCGCACCCCGACGGCTGTTGATCCGGCAGACCATCGACGACATCGCCGGTGGCGCTCAGGCGTTGAGTGAGATCGATTTCGTCCGGCTCTGCCGTCGGGCCGGTCTGCCCCGGCCCGACCTGCAACAGCGGCGGACCGACGCGGCTGGCCGGACACGCTGGTTGGACGCGTACTGGCGGGAGTGGGGCGTGCACGCGGAGATCGACGGAGCGCATCACATGGAGGTGCGCCAGTGGACGGCGGACATGCGACGGCAGAACGACGTCTGGACCGCAGGGGAACGCATCCTCCGGTTCCCCGCGTGGCTGGTCCGGGCGCACCCCGAGCAGGTCGCCGACACGGTCCGCCGCGCTCTCCTGGCCGCCGGCTGGCAACCCGACGCCACGAACCACTGAGATCTTGGACATTTTCCGTTAGGTACTAACGGAAAATGTCCAAGATCTCGCGACGGCCAGCGGTGCGTGGGTCAGCGGTGGGTGGGTCAGCGGTGGGTGGGTCAGCGGTGGGTGGGTCAGCGGTGGGTGGGTCTGCGGTGCGTGGGTCAGCGGTGCGTGGGTCAGCCGCCCTGGTAGTAGCGGGCGGCGCCGGGGTGCAGCGGGATGGGGTCCGTGGTGGCGGCCGACTCGCGGTCGAAGTTGCGCGCCTCAGGATGTGCCACGGCCAGGTCGGCCTGGTAGGTGAAGAGCAGGCGGGTCAGGCCGTACGCCAGCTCGTCGGGCATCTCCGCGCTGACCAGGATCACGTTGGCGACCGTCACGGTGGGGGTGCCCGACGGGGTGTCGTAGGCGTCGCGGGGCAGCTCGGCGGTGGTGTAGACCGAGCCGTGCGTGGCGCTCAGCGGCTCGATCAGGTCGGCGACCGGCAGCAGCCGGAACCGGTCCGGCGCGCTGGTGAGCAGGTCGGCGATGCCGGGCGTGGGCAGCCCGCCGGAGAAGAACATCGCGTCGAGCGTGCCGCTGCGCATCCGGGCCACCGTCTCCGGCAGCGACAGCCGGGCTCGGCGTACGTCCCGGTCCGGGTCCAGCCCCGCGGCGCTGAGCAGGCGGCCGGCGATGACGTCGGTGCCGGACTTCGGTGAGCCGGTGGAGACCCGTTTGCCGCGCAGCCCCGCGAGGCCGGCGATCTGCGCCTCGGCCCGGACGATCACGTGGGTGTAGTTGCTGTAGACCCGAGCCAGCGCCCGGACCGGTTGCGGGCGTCCGTTGAAGGCGCCACGGCCGGCGGCGGCGTCCGCCGCCGTGTCGGCGAGACTGAAACCGATCTCCATGTCGCCGTCGACCAGCCGGGTGATGTTCTCACCCGAGGCCCCGGTCGGTTCGGCCCGAGCCTCGTAACCGGGCAGGTGGCGGCTGATGACGTCGGCGTAGCCGCCGCCGAGCTGGTAGTAGACCCCGGTGGTGTTCCCGGTGGCCAGGAAGATGCGCCCGTCGTGCCACGGCCGAGCCTCCGGGGCGCGCTCGGCACCGCAGCCGGTGACAAGCGCGACCGCCACCAGCGCCGCCAGCAACCGCGGACCCCGACCTCCGCTGACCTTGTCGTGCCGCCCGGGCCGGGTCGCGTCGGTCCGCGTGACGGGCCGGGTCGCGTCGGTTCGCGTGACGGGCCGGGTCGCGTCGGTTCGCGTGACGGGTCGGGTCGCGTCGGTTCGCGTGACGGGTCGGGTCGGGTCGGCTCCCCCGACGCGGTCAGGTGCCAGCTGCGGGCCGTTCATGCCGGCACTCCGCCGGGGTGGTCCGCCCACGTCCGGGCCGCCGGTTCGAGCGCCTCGGCGACCCGCTGGACCAGCGTGGCCGTCTCGTAGCCGATCTGGCCGAGGTCGCAGCCGGCGGCGGCCAGCACGCCGAGCAGGGCGCGGTCACCGACTGCCATCACCAGCAGCACGCCGCCGTCCATGTCGACGATCTGCTGCCGGACCCGGCCGGCGGACATCAGCCGGGCGGCGCCGACGGTCAGGCTGGCCAGGCCGCTGATCACGGCGGCGAGCTGGTCCGCCTGGTCGGTCGAGAGGTGTGGCGAGGCCGCCAGCCGCAGTCCGTCGCCGGAGACGGCGAGGGCGTGCGAGACGTCCGGGATCTGCTCGGCGAAGTTCGCCAGGAGCCAGTCGAGGCCGGGTCTGCCGTTGGGCATCATCTAGGGTCTCCCGTTCGTCTGCTGGTTACGTCGCATCGCGTGGGCCACCCCGGCGGAGAGGGCGGACAGCCGGGCGCGTACCACCTCGGGATCGAGCAGGTCGGTGGTGGGCTGCGGCGGAGGTGCGTCGTGCAGTTCGGCCGGCAACCGGCCACCGTGTACCCGCCGGGGCAGACCGGCGGTGGTGGCCTCCGCCGGGTGGCCGGTGCCGGGCCGCCGGGCCGAGTGGCCCTCGGCCGGCCCTGGCCAGGTCGGCGGGGTCCGCCGGGCTGGGCCGGCGGCCAGCTCGCCGCACCGGCCGGCACCACCGGCAGCGCCATCGTCGGTGCCAGGTGGACGTTGAAGGGGTCCGACCCGGCGCCCACCGCCACCCGCGACGGGACGCCGGATCCGGCGGCGCCGTTCCGGGTCCGGAACCAGGCGCCGGCCGCTGCCGGAGCCGGGCGGGCACCCGCTGCCGGAGCCGGGCGGGCACCTGCCGCCGGAGCCGGGCGGGCACCCGCTGCCGGAGCCGGGCGGGCACCTGCCGCCGGAGCCGGGCGGGCACCTGCCGCCGGAGCCGGGCGGGCACCTGCCGCCGGGCGGCCGGTGACCTCCTCCGCCCGGGTGAGGATCGCCTCCGGCACCTCCACCTGGGCCACGGTGCCGGCGCCGGCGCTGTGCAGCCGCACCCGGATGCCGTGCCGGGCGGCCAGGTGGGCCACCACGTGCAGGCCCATGCTGCCGGCCGCCGCGCTGGACAGGACGGCCGGCGCGCGCAGCCGCTCGTTGATCTCGGCCAGCCGGGTCTCGCCGATGCCGATGCCCTGGTCGTGAACGCGCAGGGTGACCCCGTCGACCGTACGACGGCCGTCCACGTGCACCGGCGTCTGCGGCGATGAGTAGGAGGTCGCGTTCTCCAGCAACTCGGCCAGCAGGTGCACCAGGTTGCCCACCGCCGAGCCGTGCACCGCGGCGGCGGGCACGTCGATCTCGACCCGGGTGTACTCCTCGATCTCCGAGGCGGCGCCGCGTGCCACGTCGGCCAGCAGGTGCGGCCCGTCGTGCGCCCGGCCGGGTTCACCGCCGGCGAGGACCAGCAGGTTCTCTCCGTTGCGTCGCATCCGGGCGGCGAGGTGGTCGAGCGCGAAGAGCCGGGCCAGGGCGTCCGGATCGGTCTCCTCCTGCTCGAAGTCGTCGAGCAGGCGCAGTTGCCGGGTGATCAGCGTGCGGATCCGGCGGGCCAGCGCCTCGACCATCCGGGTGACGTCCATCCGCAGCTCGGCCTGCTCGCCGGCGAGCCGCAGCGCGGCCCGGTTGACCGTGTCGAAGGCCTCGGCCACCTGGGCGATCTCGTCGCGCCCACGGCTGATTCCCGCGGTGAGCCGCGACGCCGGCCCATCGACGTGGCCACTGTCACCGGCCGAGATCGCGGTGATCCGCTCGGGTAGCTCCCGGTGCGCCATGGTGAGCGCGGCCACCCGCAGCCGGCGTAGCCGGCGGCTGGTGCGTACCGCCAGCAACGCGGCGGCGGTCAGCGAGGCCAGCGCCAGCGCGCCGGTGGAACCGCCGGTGAGCAGGGCCCGTTGCCGCGCGTCGGCGGCCAGCTCGACGGCGCGCCGGTCGAGTTCGTCGGAGAGTTCCCGGCCGAGCAGGTTGAACCGGCGGATGGCGCCGCTCTGGGCGACGTACCAGGCGTCGCCGTCGGTGGCGAGTGCGGCCGGCTCGGTGTCGGCGTTCAACGCGCTGTCGCGCATCCGCCGGGCGGTGGAGACGTCGCTGCCGGCGATCAGGCGGGTGTACGCGCCGGTGGCGCGTTCCCCGGCGATCCGGGAGAACTCGGCCTGCCGCTGTTCCTGCGCGCCGCGCAGCTGGCCGAGTTGGGCGAGTTCGCCCGGGGCCAGCGTGCCCCGGAGGAACACGGCCCGCAGCAGGTCGCGTTCCAGCGACGACAGGTGCTCCTGAGCGGCGACGGCGGCGACCTCCCGGGCCCGGTTGGCCAGCTCGGGGTCGCGCAGCTGGGCGGGCAGCGCGTCGGCGACGGCGAGCAGCGACTCCACCAGGGCCACGTAGAGCGGATCGCCGGTCCCGGCGCCGAGCGCGGCGACGCGGGCCTCGTCGAGCTGGCCGAGGTGCTCGGTCACGGCGTCGAGGCCACGGCCGAGGCCCGGCGCGGCCCGGCGGGCCTCGGTGCTGGCGGACCGGTAGCGTTCGGTGGCCTCGTCGACCCGCTGCCGTTGGGCGTCGACGAGTTGCCGGCCGGAGGTCCCGCCGCGCTGACGCAGCGCCGCCGTCTCGCCGAGTTCCCGCTCCAGTTCGTGCACCAGCGAGACGGTGGCGGTGGCGGTGCCGGCCAGGACTCTGGCGCGTTCGGCGTCGGTCGAGTCGGCCAGGGCGTTACCGGTCTGGATGGCACCGAGCACGAGCAGGCCGACGGTGGCGACCAGGATCGGCGCGAGCAGTTGGGTACGCACGGACCACAGCCGGCCGGTGTGACCGGCTGGACGGTTGTGCCGGCGCACGCGGGCCAGGGAGGACAGCGGCACGGGGGTCTCCCGAGGTCGGGGCGACCGGGCCGGGTGAGGCCCGGCCCGGTCGCCGTCGGTCAGCTCGCGCCCAGGTCCTGCAACGCCTTGGCCGCACCCCGGTGCAGGCCGACCGGGTCGGTCCGGCGGGCGGTCTCCAGGGCGATGCCCTTCGCGGCGGGGTTGGCCTGGGCCAGCGCGTCCTTCTTCTCGAAGACGGTCCGGGTGATGGCGCAGGCCACGTCGGCGTCGAGATCCTTGCGGACGAGCAGCACGTTGGGGACCACGATGGTCGGGGTGTCCGCCACCGTGGAGTACACGTCCCGGCCGATCGTGCCGGCCTGGTACGCGGGGTTCAGTTCGCTCATCTTGGGCAGCAACGGCGTGATGTCGATGAATTTCACCTTGTCACCGGCGGTGGTGAACAGGTCCGTGACGCCGCCGGTGGGCAGGCCGCCGGACCAGAAGAAGCCGTCGACGGTGCCGTCCTTGATGCCCTCGACCGTCTTGGTGAGGTCCAGCCGCTGGGCTTGGACGTCCGTGGCCGGGTTGAGGCCGGCCGCCTCCAGCAGGCGCTGCGCGATGACCTCGGTGCCGGACTTGGGGGAGCCGGTGGAGATCTTCTTGCCCTTCATGTCGGACACCGAGTCGATGCCCGCGTCGGCCCGGACGATGACCTGGGTGTAGTTGTCGTAGATCCGGGCCAGCGCCTCGACCGGCTGCGGGGCGGTGAAGCTGCCCTTGCCCTCCACCGCGTTGACGGCGGTGTCGAACAGCGAGAAGGCCACGTCGTACTGGCCGCCGACGAGCTGTTCGATGTTCTGGACCGACGCTCCGGTCTCGGCCGCGGTGCCGGTGAGCCGGCCGCCGGTGCTCCCCGAGAGCTGCCCGGCCAGGGCGTTACCGACGACGTAGTAGACGCCGGTGGCGTTGCCGGTGGCGATGCCGACCCGGGTGTTCTCGGCCACCTCGCAGGTGACGGCGCTCGCCGCGTCGTCCGTGGCCGCGACGCCCTGACGGCCGCCGCAACCGGCGGCGCCGGCCGCGACGAGAGCGAGCGCCCCCATCCCTGCCACGAGCCGCACGTTGATCCGTCCCACACTGACTCCCTTCTCAGGTCATGCCGGTGAACCGGCCCGCGTTCCGCCGGAGGGGCCGGCGGATCCGCGTCGTACGAGCACGCCCACCGCCATGACGCCGGCCAGCACGGCGCCGATCGCGACGGGCACGGGTTGCAGCCAGAGCAGCGTCAGCCCGGCGGTCGCACCGAGCAGGCGTTCCGGCAGGCCCGCCGGGCCGACGCCGGGCAGCCAGCCGCCGGCCGCGACGGCCAGCACCGCGACGCCGAGCGCGGTGACCGCGGTGGCGACGAGGATGCGCAGCGGGCCGCCGATGCCGAGCAGACCGAGCCCGGTCGGGGTGATCACGAACGCCAGCGGGATCAGGTACGCCGGCAGCGCGTAGCGCAGGGTGTGCCACATGGTCGGCACCAGCCGGCCGCCGGTGACCGCGGCGGCGGCGACCGCGGCGAGCGCGGTCGGCGGTGACACCTCGGACAGCACCGCGAAGTAGAAGACGAACATCGCCGCGGCGGGAGCGGCGACGCCGAGGTCGAGCAGGGCCGGGCCGATGATCACCCAGCCGATCACGAAGGACGCGGTGACCGGGACGGCCAGCCCGAGCAGGCTGAGCGCGACGGCGGCGAGCAGCGCGGTCAGCGCGAGCACCACGGCCGGCTCGGAGCTGACCGTGCTCGCGGCGTCGACCAGCAGCGCCGCGGCCTGTGGGCCGAGGCCGGTCTTGGTGGTGGTGGCGGTGATGACGCCGGCCGACGCGCAGACCACGGTGACCGCCAGGACTCCGCGTACGCCGCCGGAGAGGGCGGCGACCAGCCGGGACGGGGTCAGCCGGTGCTGCCGGTCCAGGAAGGACAGCGCGATCGCGAGCAGGGTGGCCAGCACCACGGCGCGGGTCGCCGACAGGCCGGCGGCGAGCAGGCCGACGATGGCGAACAGGGAGGCGAAGTGGTATCCGGAGCGGGCCAGCAGCCGCCCCGCGGAACCGGCCGCAAGGGTCGCCGGTCGTACTCCGGACCGCCGCGCGTCGATCTCCACCGAGAGCACGATGCCGAGGTAGTAGAGCACCGTCGGCACCATCGCCCAGCCGAGCACCCGCAGGTAGGACACGCCCAGGTACTCGGCGATGATGAAGGCCGCCGCGCCGAGCGTCGGTGGGGAGAGGATGGCGCCCACGCCGGCCGCGGCCAGCATCCCACCCGCCCGCTCCGCGGGTAGCCGGCGCGGCGCAGGATCGGCCAGGTGACCGCGCCGATGCTGACGGTCGTCGCCGCGCCGGAGCCGGAGACGGTGCCGAGCAGGAAGCCGGAGGCGACCGCCGTGCGGCCCGCGGCGGTACGTGAACGCCGGAACGCGGCGGCGGACAGGTCCACGAAGAACCGGCCCGCGCCGGAGAGGTCGAGCACCGCTCCGTAGATGGTGAACAGCACGATGTACGTGGCCGCCACGTCCAGGGGAGTGCCGTAGAAGCCGCTGTCGGAGTTGTAGAAGGCATCGACCAGTTGCCCGAAGTCCAGGCCGGCGTGGGCCACCGCCCAGGTCTGCGGCAGCAGCCCGCCGTAGTAGCCGTAACCGAGGAACACCAGGCACACCGCGGGCAGGATCCAGCCGGTGGTGCGCCGGCACGCCTCCAGCAGCAGGAGCAGCAGCACGGTGCCCAGTGCCACGTCGATGCCGGCCAGCAGGCCCTGCCGGTCGAGGAAGGCGTCGTAGCCGCCACCACCGCCGCCCAGCGGGATCGGCAGCACCGGGTACAGGCAGGCGACCAGTGCGGCGGTGGCCAGCGCCCGGTCGACCCGGCTCGGACCGCGGCGGCGGGCCGCCGCGCTGTCGGGCGCGTCCGGCGTCGTGGCCCGTCGGGCCGCACTGGGCGTCGTGGCCCGTCGGGCCGCACTGGGCGTCGTGGCCCGTCGGGCCGCACTGGGCGTCGTGGCCCGGCGGGCCGCACTGGGCGTCGTGGCCCGGCCGGTGGCGATCTTGCCCAGCCGGCCGGGCAACCGCAGGTCGGCCGGGTAGGCGAGGAAGACCAGCGGGAGCACACCGGCCAGGAAGAAGATCAGGTAGTACTTGCTGCCCTGGGCCAGCGGCCGGAACACCTGCCAGAGCGCGAACAGGGCGATCGCCAACGTCGCGGCGGTCAGGACGAGGGCGACCGGCCCGCTGAGCGCCCGGCCGGGCTTCTCCTCCTCGAACCGCCCGGCGAGTGCGGCCGGGTCGACCTCCGCGGCGGGCGACGTCGCCGCCGGCTCGGCCTCCGCGGCGGGCGACGTCGCCGCCGGCTCGGCCTCCGCCACCCGGGCGGATGCGCCGTGACGCTCGGTTCCGGAATCATCGGTGAATCGGATAGCCGACACGAGGGGGGACAATACGCGAATCGACTCCGCGTCGGGGGACATTGTCGGCCGTCACTTCGCTGAGTGACTTTCAATTCGTTCGAGTCGTTCCCCGGAGTGAATGTTTCAGAATAGCTCTCACGATTGGCGCGGACGTGCCGATCGGGTACCGGCGGGGTGATCACGAACGCGGCAACCTATGCCCGCTTTCGGGCGATATAGGGCAGGTTCGATGTCACATCTGGGGGCGATAATCTGGATTTGAGACATCACTCTACGTATACATTGCTGCCGAGGGTCGGGTGGTGATGCGGCTCGGTCGACGCCCTCGTTCCGTGGTCGGGGCGCGAACTTCATTCGATCGGGGATCCGATCCCATTTGGCGCCGCAACCGCCCGATGGGAAATCCACTCGCACAATTTCCGGCCCGTCGGCGGGGCGGGATCGGGTGGCCGGCGCCGGACGGAGCGGGATCCCGGTGGGGGGTTACCCGACACCGGCGGCAGGGCATGTGTCGAGGGCGATCACCGCGAGTTTGAGAGGAGGGGCGATGGCCTCAGAGGAGTCTTCCCGGCCGGACCGGCACGACCCGGGGCGGGGCACCCCGTACGCCGGTGGCGACCGGCCGGGTGCCGACCCGGACGCCCCGGCGCGCCCGACCGGGCTGTCGCGTGGCGACTGGACGGCGGCGATGCGCCGGACGCTGCGCGAGTTCGGCGACGACAGCCTGGCCGACTGGGCCGCCGCCCTCACCTACTACGGCGTGCTCTCCATCTTTCCCGGCCTGCTGGTCCTGGTCTCGCTGCTCGGCCTGCTCGGCCCGTCGGCCACCCGGGGGTCCGGGACACCGTCGCGGAGGCGGTACCCGAGCAGAACATCCGGCAGATCATCGACGCCGCCATCACCCAGGCCCAGCAGAACGGGGGACTGGCCGGCATCGCCGCGATCGTCGGTCTGCTGGCCGCCTTCTGGTCGGCCTCCGGCTACATCGGCGCCTTCATGCGTGCCGCCAACGCGATCTACGACGTGCCGGAGGGGCGGCCGATCTGGAAGACGCTGCCGATCCGGGTCGGGGTGACCGCGGTGATCGGCGTACTGCTGCTGGCCAGCGCGGTGATCGTGGTCTTCACCGGCCGACTCGCCGAGCAGGTCGGCGCCGCGCTCGGGGTCGGTCAGACCGCCGTGACGGTGTGGGACATCGCCAAGTGGCCGGTGCTGCTGGTCCTGGTCAGCCTGATGTTCGCGATCCTCTACTGGGCGTCGCCGAACGCCCGGCTGGGCGGCTTCCACTGGGTGAGTCCGGGCGGCGTGCTGGCCGTGGTCATCTGGTTGCTGGTCTCCGGCCTGTTCGCGTTCTACGTCGGCAACTTCGGCTCGTACAACAAGACCTACGGCGCCCTCGCCGGTGTGATCGTCTTCCTGGTCTGGCTCTGGCTCAGTAACATCGCGATCCTGTTCGGCGCCGAGTTCGACGCCGAACTGGCGCGCGGCCGGGCCATCGCGGGCGGCCTGCGCCCGGCCGACAAGGAGCCGTACGTCGAACTGCGCGACGACCGCAAGCTGCGCGCGAAGGGTGATGATCCGGGCCGTCCCTGACCTCCCGAACAGGAGAACCGCAGGAAAGGCCCAGACCTCCGCATAACTTTTGCTAGTTCGGGCAAAAGTTGCCGTCAAATCGTTCTAAGGTCTGGACAGCACACGCCGAAGCCTCCTACTGTGTCGGGCACCACACGTCGTTATTTCATCGGCGTGAACGAGCCCCGTGGGAGGTGAGCGTGCACACCGCCGACCCCCTGCACGTCCGGCTGCTGCGGTTGCTCCGCGACGAGGGAGCGCTGTCGCGGGCCGAACTCGCGGACCGGCTGGAGATGCCCCGGCCACGCCTGCTCGCCGAGCTGGACCGGCTGGTCGGTCTCGGCTACGCGGCGGAGGCCGGCAAGGCCGCCTCGCGGGGCGGGCGCCGCTCCACCCTGGTCGAGCTGAGCCCGCACCTGCGCTTCGCGGCCGTCGACCTCGGCGCCAGCTCCATCGACGTCGAGGTCGTCAACGGCCGGCTGGAACCGGTGGTGGCGTACGCGGAGCCGGCCGACATCCGGTCCGGGCCGAAGGCCATCCTCCAGCGCGTCAACGAACTGCTGCACAAGGCCCGGGTGGACGGAGTCTACGAGCGGCTCGACTCGATCGGCATCGGCGTGCCCGGCCCGGTCAGCTTCCGCGACGGGGTGCCCGTCTCCCCGCCGATCATGCCCGGGTGGGATCGCTTCCCCGTCCGCGAGCTGCTGACCCGCGAGCACGGCTGCCCGGCGGTGGTCGACAACGACGTCAACATCATGGCGATCGGTGAGCGGCACGGCGGCGTGGCGCACTCGGTCGACGACTTCCTCTTCGTCAAGATCGGCACCGGCATCGGGTGCGGGATCTACCTCAGCGGCGAGGTCTACCGCGGCATCGACGGGTGCGCGGGGGACATCGGCCACATCCAGGTCGACCCGCAGGGGCCGGCCTGCTCCTGCGGCAACGCCGGTTGCCTGGAGGCACTCTTCAGCGGCGCCGCGCTGGCCAAGGACGCCAGCGCCGCGGCGCGGGCCGGCACCTCGCCCGCCCTGGTCGAACGCCTGGAAGCCAACGGCGTTGTCACCGCCCTCGACGTCGCCGCCGGTGCCGTCGAGGGGGACGTGACCTGCATCCAGCTCATCCGCGAGGGCGGGCGGCGGGTCGGCGGCGTCCTCGCCGGGCTGGTCAGCTTCACCAATCCATCGATGATTGTGATCGGCGGCGGGCTCGCCCAACTCGGGCACATCCTGCTCGCCGAGATCCGCAGTGTGGTGTACCGCCGCTCGCTGCCACTGGCAACCGGCAACCTCCCGGTCGTGCTGTCGGAGTTGGGCGCGCGCGCCGGGGTCGCCGGCGCCGCCGTGCTCGCCAGCGATCTGGCCTTCGGGGAGGCGGCATGAGTGAGAACGGAGAGGGCATGAGCGGGAACGGCGCTCCGCCGGTCCAGGCGTCCGGGGACACCGCCGCGGGTGAGGTGGTCCTGCGCCTGACCGACGTGGTCAAGACCTTCCCGGGCGTCCGGGCGCTGGACGGCGTGCAACTGGAGGTACGCGCGGGCGAGGTGCACTGCCTGCTCGGGCAGAACGGCGCCGGCAAGTCCACCCTGATCAAGGTGCTCGCCGGGGTGCACCGGCCGGATTCCGGGCGCGTCGAGTGGCAGGGCGAGCCGGTCACCTTCGCCGACCCGCAGGCCGCGATGCGCTCCGGGATCGCCACCATCTACCAGGAACTCGACCTGGTCGAGGACCTCTCGGTGGCGGAGAACGCCTTTCTCGGGCACGAGCCACGCCGCTTCGGGTTCATCCGCCGGGCCCACATGGCCAGCCGGACCCGCGAGATCCTCGGCCGGCTCGGCCACGCCGAGATCCCGCCGGGCCGGATGGTGCGGGCACTGCCGGCGGCCGGCAAGCAGGTGGTCAGCATGGCCCGCGCACTCTCCCACGAGGCCCGGCTGATCATCATGGACGAGCCGAGTGCCGTGCTCGCCCACGACGAGGTGGACAACCTCTTCCGGATCGTCCGCGAGCTGACCGCGCAGGGCATCGCGGTCATCTACATCTCGCACCGGTTGGACGAGATCCGCGAGGTCGGCGACCGGGTCACCGTGCTCAAGGACGGCCGGACCACCGCGGCGAACCTGCCGGCCCGCGAGACACCGACCGGCGACCTGGTCTCCCGGATGACCGGCCGGAACATCGAGTACGTCTTCCCGGACCGGGTCGCCGGTGCCACGGTCGGCGACGAGCTGCTCCAGGTGGACGGATTGACCCGGGCCGGCGAGTTCGCGGACGTCTCGCTCACCGTCCGGGCCGGGGAGATCGTCGGCATCGCCGGGCTGGTCGGCTCCGGGCGCTCCGAGCTGCTGGAAACCATCTACGGTGCCCGCCAGGCCGAGGCCGGCTCGGTGCGGATGTCGGGCCGGCGACTGCGGCCGGGCAGCGTCGGCGCGGCCGTGCGGGCCGGCGTGGGCATGGCCCCCGAGGAGCGCAAGAGCCAGGCGCTGCTGCTCGGCGAACCGATCTACCGCAACGTCACGCTGGCCACCTTCAGCCGGTACGCCCGACTCGGCTTCACCGACGTCGGGCGGGAGCGGGCCGAGGCGGAGCGGATCGCCGAGAGCCTGGAGATGCGCCCACGCGACGTGGGCCGGGCGGTGCGCACCCTCTCCGGCGGCAACCAGCAGAAGGTGGTGGTCGGGCGCTGGCTGCTCGGTGACACGAAGCTGCTGCTGCTCGACGAACCCACCCGGGGGGTGGACGTGGGTGCCCGCGCCGAGCTCTACCAGGTGATCCGGCAACTCGCCGCCGAGGGCGTCGGGGTGCTGCTGGTCTCCAGCGAGGTGCCCGAGGTGCTCGGCCTGGCCGACCGGGTGCTGGTGATGCGGGAGGGGCGGGTCGTCCGTACGGCGCCGGCCGGCGAACTCGACGAAGACAGCGTGCTCGACCTCGTGATGGCGGGGTCTCTGATGGAAGGCGCACCGGCATGAGCGACAGTCCGCCCACCACGACTCAGCTCCCGGCGCAGTCGCCGCCGGTGGACCCGGCCGAGACCGAGGCGGCCGGGCACCACCGGCCGGCCACCGGCCGGCTCTCCTGGTGGCACGGGGACGGCGGTGAGGGTGCCAAGCGGAACCTCGCCCTGATCGGGGTGCTGCTGGCGCTCTTCGTGATCGGCGCGGCGACCCGCTCCGACCTGTACTCCAACCCGGACTGGGTCTGGGCCAACATGCTCAGCATCCTCAAGCTCGCCTCGGTGGTCGGCGTGGTCACCGTCGGGATGACCTTCGTGATCATCGGCGGCGGCATCGACCTGTCGGTCGGCGCGATCGTCGCGCTGGCCGGGGTCTGGTGCACCACCGTCGCCACCCAGAACTTCGGTGCCGGCGGCATGATCTTCACGGCGGTCGTCGTGGGCGTGGCGGTCGGCCTGGTCAACGGGGCACTGATCGCGTACGGGCGGCTGGTGCCGTTCATCGCCACGCTGGCCATGCTGGTGGCGGCTCGTGGACTGGCCGCCGAGATCTCCCAGAAGCAGACCCAGATCTCGGAGAACAGCACCATCAACGGCATCGCCAGCACCGACCTGCTCGGCATCCCGCTGCTGGTCTACATCCTGGCCGCCGTGGTCGCCGCCGGGTGGGTGCTGCTCAACCGCACCACCTTCGGCCGGCGTACGGTCGCCGTCGGCGGCAACCCGGAGGCCGCCCGGCTGGCCGGCATCGACGTCAAGCGGCACACCGTGCTGCTCTACGCGCTCTCCGGCCTCTGCTGCGGCATCGCCGCGATCATGCTCACCGCCCAGGCCACCTCGGCCCAGGCGGCGATGGCAAACCTCTACGAGCTGGACGCGATCGCCGCCGTGATCATCGGTGGCACGCTGCTCAGCGGCGGGCGGGGCACCATCATCGGCTCCCTGCTCGGGGTGATCATCTTCGCCACCATCACCAACCTCTTCGCGATCAACGGTCTCTCCACCGAGGCACAGAACATGGTCAAGGGCGGCATCATCGTCGCCGCCGTCCTGATCCAGCAGGTGCAGTTCCGCAGCATCACCCAGTTCCTCCGGCGTAACCGGCTGACCACCACCACCTGATCCTGCGCCGCACCACCCGGGTCACCGAGCGCGCGACGGTGGCCGGACCTGGCACACCCGAATTCCCTCTCCACACTGATAACCAGGAGGTCGTCATGACCCAGCACAGTCGCGACATGTCGCGGCGCCGGCTGCTCTTCGGCGGTGCCGCCGTCGGCGCCGGTGTTCTCCTCGCCGGCTGCACCAGCAACGAGCAGACGCCGACCGAGGCGCAGACCAACGCCGCCGGCGGCAACGCCAACACCGAGCCCGGCAAGCAGGTGACGATCGGCTTCTCCGCGCCGGCCGCCGACCACGGCTGGATCGCCGCGATCACCAACAACGCCAAGGCCCAGGCCGCGGCGTACTCCGACGTCGAGTTCAACATCGTCGAAGCCGGCGCGGACGCGGCGGCCCAGCGGGCGGTGCTGTCCACCCTGATCTCCCAGACGCCGGACGTGATCGTGCTGCTGCCGCACGACGGCAAGGAGCTCAACTCGTTCGGCCTGGAGGCGATGCAGGCCGGCATCCCGGTGGTCAACCTGGACCGCGCCTTCCCGGACGCCAAGGCGTACCGGTTGCAGATCAAGGGCGACAACTACGGCATGGGCGTCTCCGCCGCCACCTTCATCGTCGAGCAGCTCAAGGCCAAGGGGGTCAGCAACCCGGTGATCGCCGAGATCGCCGGGATGGACGAGCTGGAGCTGACCCAGGAACGAACGCAGGGCTTCAACGACACCCTGGCCCAGAACGGCCTGCGGGTCGCGAACCGCCGGGCGGCCCGGTTCACCGCCGACTCCGGCCAGCAGGAGGCGGCGCAGCTGCTCCAGGCCCTGCCGAAGATCGACGCGATCTGGAACCACGACGACGACCAGGGCATCGGCGTGCTGGCCGCGATCAGCCAGGCCAGCCGCAACGAGTTCTTCATGGTCGGCGGCGCCGGCTCGAAGAAGGCGATGGAGGACATCCAGGCCGACAACACGGTGCTCAAGGCCACGGTGACCTACAGCCCGTCGATGGCCTCCTCGGCGATCTCGCTGGCCCGCCTGATCGCCCAGGGCCGGGGCATGTCCGACCTGGTGGAACTCCAGGTGCCCAAGGAGATCGTCCTCGCCTCCGAAACGATCACCAAGGAGAACGCGGGCGACTACCTCAAGCTCGGGTTCTGATTCACGGGGGGAGACCCACCTTGTCCACGACAGACAACCAACTGCGGGTCGGCATGGTCGGCTACGCGTTCATGGGCGCCGCGCACTCGCAGGCGTGGCGCACCGTGAACCGGGTGTACGACCTGCCGGCGCGGGCCCGGATGACGCTCATCTGTGGCCGGGATCCGGGGAAGGTGGCCGAGGCCGCCGACCGGCTCGGCTGGGCGGAGCACACCACGGACTGGCGGGAGCTGGTGGCCCGGCCGGACATCGACGTGGTCGACATCTGCACGCCGGGAGACAGCCACGCCGAGATCGCGCTGGCCGCGCTGGCCGCCGGCAAGCACGTGCTGTGCGAGAAGCCGCTGGCCAACACCGTCGCCGAGGCACGGGAGATGACCGCCGCGGCGGCCACCGCCCGGCCGGCGGCGCCCGGTCGATGTGCGGCTTCAACTACCGGCGGGTGCCCGCGGTGGCGTTGATGCGCCAGATGATCGCCGACGGACGGCTCGGCGAGATCCGGCACGTCCGGGCCAGCTACCTGCAGGACTGGATCGTGGACCCGCAGTTCCCGCTGGTCTGGCGGTTGCGGAAGGAACTGGCGGGCTCCGGCGCGCTGGGCGACATCGGTGCGCACATCATCGACCTCACCCAGCACGTCACCGGTCAGCGGATCGCCGGCGTCAGCGCGGTGACCGAGACCTTCGTCAAGGAGCGGCCGGTGCCGGCCGGATCGAGCGGGCTGGCGGCGCAGACCGACGGCGCCGCCGCGACCGGCCCGGTCACCGTCGACGACGCCGCGATCTTCGTGGCCCGGCTCGACGGCGGGGCGCTGGCGACGTACGAGGCGACCCGGTTCGCCACCGGCCGCAAGAACGCTCTCCGCGTGGAGATCAACGGGTCGCTGGGCAGCGTCGCCTTCGACCTGGAACGCCTCAATGAGCTGGAGTTCTACGACGCGACGCGTCCCGCCGCCGAGCAGGGCTTCAGCCGGATCCTGGTGACCGAGGGCGAGCACCCGTACCTGTCGGCCTGGTGGCCGCCGGGCCACCTCATCGGGTACGAGCACTCCTTCACCCACCAGATGCGCGACTTCATCGAGGCGGTGGCGACCGGCGTCGACCCGACGCCCTCCTTCGCCGAGGCGTTGCAGGTGCAACTGGTGCTGGACGCGGTGGCCCGGTCGGCCGACCTCGGGTCCTCGTGGACCGAGGTGGAGCCGACGCTGGCGGCGGTCACCGCCTGAGCCACCTCCGGTACCGACCGGCGAGGGCCGGCCGCGGTTGCGCCCCGCGGCCGGTACGGGTCGGGACCGGAGGTCGTGTCCACGGGCCATCCGGCCCGGTGGCACGAGCAGTGCGGTTCCTCCGGTGCGGCCGGACCGGGATTCCCCGGTCGCACCGGAGGGCCGCCGCCCGAACGATCCGTCCACCGAAGACCTGCACCTGAGACCCTCCCGCCTCCGGGCGGACCGCGTCCGACGAGTCGTCGCTCGGGCCACCGTCGTCCCGAACGGCCGGATGCGGGGGAGGCAGGGGCGAGACGCCGACCGCCCCTGCCTACCAGCCCCGTCCGTCCGTCTCCGCCCCGGCATGCCGGTCCGGTGCCGTCGCCGCCGACCTCGGCGCCGGCCGGTGAGCTCCATTCGGGGCGGGCGGCGGGCGGGGCGCATCCACACACAGGAAGGAGCGCCATGCGTACGGGTGTCTGGCTGGTGGGGGTGCGTGGCTCGGTCGCGACCACCAGCATCGTGGGTGCACTCGCCCTGCGGGCCGGGCTGACCGGGCCGACCGGGTGCGTCACCGAACTGCCCGGGGTGTCCGGTCCGGCCCTGCCGGCCTTCGCCGACCTGGTCTTCGGCGGGCACGACGTGGTCGTCACCCCGGTCGCCAAGCGCGCCGAGGCGCTCGCCGCCGCCGGCGTCCTGCCGGCCCGCCTGGTCGCCGCGCTGCCGGAGGAACTGGCCGCCGTCGAGCGGGACCTGCGTCCCGCACCCAGCGCCGGAACCCAGGCCGACCGGGTCGCGGCGATGGTCCGTGACCTCACCGCGTTCCGCGAGCGGCACGGGCTGGACCGGGTGGTGGTGGTCAACGTCGCGGCCACCGAGCCGGCCCCCGCCCGCACCCGGCACACGCCGACCCGGCCGCGCTGCGGGCCGCCCTGGCCGGCCCCGACGAGGTGCTGCCGCCCAGCTCGCTGTACGGCTACGCGGCGGTGACGGCGGGCTGCCCGTACGTCGACTTCACCCCGTCGACCGGCCTGCGGCTGCCGGCGCTGACCGCGGTGGCCGACGAGCACGGGCTGCCGTACGCGGGTCACGACGGCAAGACGGGGGAAACCCTGCTCAAGTCGGTGCTCGCCCCGATGTTCGCGATGCGCCACCTCACCGTCCGGTCGTGGTCCGGGCTCAACCTGCTCGGCGGGGGCGACGGCGCCACGCTGGCCCAGCCGGACGCCAACGCCGCCAAGGTGCGCAGCAAGCAGCGGGTGCTCGGCGAGACGCTCGGCTACCTGCCGCAGGGCGACACCCGGATCGAGTACGTCGAGGAACTGGGTGACTTCAAGACCGCCTGGGATCTGGTCACCTTCGCCGGCTTCCTCGGCACCGGGATGCGACTGGAGTTCACCTGGCACGGCTGTGACTCGGCGCTGGCCGCACCGCTCGTGCTCGACCTGGCCCGGCTCACCTCGGCGGCGCACGCCGCCGGCCGCTCCGGGCCGCTGTCCGACCTCGCCTTCTTCTTCAAGGATCCGCTCGGTACCGCGCCCGCGTCGCTGGCCGACCAGTGGACCCGGCTGTGCGCGTTCGCCGGCCGGCTGCACACCGGAGACGCCGATGCCCCGCGTGGCTGACCTGGTCGAGCTGGTCCGGGCGCCGGCCGCGCTCTCGGTGCCCGGGGACGTGGTGGCCGGCGCCGCGGCGGCGGGCGCCCTCGGTCCCCGTACCCCGGCCCTCGCCGCCGCGTCGGTGCTGCTCTACTGGGGCGGCATGGCCGCCAACGACTGGGCCGACCGTGACCTGGACGCCGTCGAACGGCCGGAACGGCCCATCCCCAGCGGCCGGGTCACCCCCGGCTTCGCGGTCGGTCTCGCCGCCGGCCTCACCGCCGCCGGTGTCGGTCTCGCCGCCGTCGCCGGGGCCGCCGGGCCGCCGCCGTCGCGCTGCCGCTCGCCGCCGCCGTCTGGGGCTACGATCTCGCGGCCAAGAACACCGCCGTCGGTCCCGCCGCGATGGCCACCTGCCGCGGGCTGGACGTGCTGCTCGGTGCGGCTGCCGGCGGCCGGCCGGTGCGGGCGCTGCCCGCGGCGCTCACCGTCGCCGCGCACACCTGGACCGTCACCACCCTGTCCCGCCGCGAGGTCGACGGCGCCGACCGCGCACTGCCGCTGCGTACCCTGGCCGGCACCGCCCTGGTCGCCGCGAGCGCCGCGATCCCGCCGGGTGCGCTTCGTCGATGGCGCCCGGTAACCCGGTCCGTGGGCCGGCCCGGCGCTGGCCGAGATGCCGCCGGCGCGGTGGCGGCGGCGCTGCCGGCCGTCCTCGCCGGCTGGTACGTCGCCCGCTACGGCACCGCGCAGGCGCGGGTGGCCGCCCGGCCCGACGCCGCCCGGGTCCGGGCCGCGGTCGGTGCCGGCATCACCGGACTGCCCGCCCTACAGGGCGCGTTGACCGCGCGGGCCGGTGCCGGTCTGCTCGGGCTGGCGGTGGCGGCCGCCGCGCCGCTGGGCCGGCGCCTGGCCCGGAAGGTCTCCCCGACATGACCGCCGACCGTCCCGTCCAGGACGGGATCCGCTTCGGCTACGGCACCAACGGTTTCGCCAACCATCGCCTCGACGACGCGCTGGCGGTCATCGCCGACCTCGGCTACCACGGTGTGGCGCTCACCCTGGACCACGACCACCTCGACCCGTTCGCGCCGGAACTGGCCCGGCGGGTCGACGCGGTCGCCGCCCGGCTGGCGGCGCTCGGACTCGCCGTGGTGATCGAGACCGGGGCCCGCTACCTCCTCGACCCCTGGCACAAGCACGCACCGACGCTGCTGCACGACAACCCGGCCCGGCGGGTCGAGTTCCTGCGCCGCGCGGTGGCGATCGGCGCGGATCTCGGCGCCGAGGCAGTCTCCTTCTGGGCGGGTGTGCGACCCGACGCGGTTGAGCCGGCGGTGGCCTGGGATCGCCTGGTGGCCGGCTGCGCCACGGTGGTCGCGGCGGCGGAGGGCGCGGGCGTGACCCTGGGCTTCGAGCCGGAGCCGGGAATGCTGGTCGAGGACATCGCCGGCTGGCGCCGGCTGCACGCGGCCCTGGGCTTCCCGGCACGGCTGGGCATCACCCTCGACATCGGACACTGCCGCTGCCTGGAACCGCAGCCGGTGCCCGACTGCGTCCGCGAGGTCGCCGCGCATCTGGTCAACGTGCAGATCGACGACATGCGGCGAGGCGTGCACGAGCACCTGGAGTTCGGCACCGGCGAGATCGACTTCCCGCCGGTGCTGGCCGCCCTGCGCGAGGTCGGCTACCGGGGCCTGGTCGCCGTGGAACTGCCGCGCCACTCGCACGCCGCCCCCACCGTGGCCGCCCGCTCGCTGGAGTTCCTGCACGCCGCCGCCGCGGGGCCGGCGGATGCCCTGGGGCCGGCGGATGCCGCGATTCCCGCGGACGCCGTCGGGTCGAGTTCCGCCCTGCACGCCCTTTGCTCTGCTTCAACGGGCGCACCGGCCGGGCGTCCGGTATCCGGACAACGACCGTCGCGTGGGGTGAAGCAGAGCAAAGGACGTCCGGGGTAGCACCCCGACCGGCAGCGGCCGGAGCACGAGATGGCATTGATCGGCAGCAGAGGGAGGGCGGAGACGGCGATGACACCGAACGACCTGCGAGCGGCCCTGCGGGGCGTACCCGACCCGGAATGGCTGGCGACCGCCCTGTCCCGCGTCGCGGCCGAGCCGACGACGATCGCGCTGTTCTTTCCGGCGGCCGGCCGGCGCTGCGGCCGGGCGGAACTGCCCGACCTGCCCGGCTGGACGGCCGACGAGGCGGTCCGAGTGCTGCTGCTCACCGCCCTGCCCGCCGACCACGCCGGGCAGGCCGAGGCGCTCTACCGCATCGGGGACGCCGCCGAGAAACGCGCCGTGCTGAAGGCGCTGCCACTGCTGCCGGTCGGCGTGACCGGGCTGCCGCTGCTGCACGACGCGATCCGCACCAACGACACCCGGCTGGTCGCCGCCGCCCTCGGGCCGTACGCCCGCCATCTCGACCAGCCGGCCTGGCGGCAGGCCGTGCTCAAGTGCGTCTTCACCGGCGTACCGCTGGCCGCGGTGGCCGACCTGGACGCCCGGGCGGACGGGGAACTGGCGGCCATGCTCGCCGCGCTCGCCGACGAGCGGGCCGCCGCCGGCCGGGACCTGCCGGCCGACGCCACCGAGCTGCTGACCCGGCTGATCGCCCGGGCCGGCGGCCGACCGCACCACAGGGAGGCGTGATGCGCATCTTCGACCCGCACATCCACATGACGTCCCGGACCACCGACGACTACGAGCGGATGGCGGCGGCCGGCGTCCGTGCCGTGGTGGAGCCGGCGTTCTGGCTGGGCCAGCCGCGCACCGGCGTCGGCTCGTTCACTGACTACTTCGACTCGCTGATCGGGTGGGAGCCGTTCCGGGCCGGGCAGTTCGGGGTGCGTCACCACGCCACGATCGCGCTGAACCCCAAGGAGGCCAACGACCCGCGCTGCCGGCCGGTGCTCGACGTGCTGCCCCGCTATCTGGACAAGGACGGCGTGGTGGCGGTCGGCGAGATCGGGTACGACTCGATGACGCCCGAGGAGGACGAGGCCTTCGCCGCCCAACTCGCCCTGGCCGTGGCGCACGACCTGCCGGCGCTGGTGCACACGCCGCACCGGGACAAGGCCCGTGGCGTCGAGCGCAGCCTGGCCGTGGTCGGCGAGTCCGGTGTCGAGCCGGGCCGGGTGGTGCTCGACCACCTCAACGAGGTGACCGTGAAGCTGGTCCGGGACACCGGCTGCTGGCTCGGCTTCTCCATCTACCCGGACACCAAGATGTCGCCGCCGCGAATGGTCGAGCTGCTCAAGGCGTACGGGACCGAGCGGATGCTGGTCAACTCGGCGGCCGACTGGGGGCGGTCCGATCCGCTGCTCACCCGGGCCACCGGCGAGGCGATGCGGCTGGCCGGCTTCACCGACGACGACGTCGACCGGGTGCTCTGGCGCAACCCGGTGGAGTTCTACGGCCAGTCCGGGCGGCTCGACCTGACCGACGTGGACGCGCCGGAGCCGACCTTCGCCGGCAACTCGATCCTGCGCGGCGGCAGCTGATGCGGCTGCGGCACGCCGGTGGGCGCACCGTCCATCTCGGGTACTGCACCAACGTGCACCCCGCGGAGGATCTCGCCGGCATCCTCGGCCAACTCGACACCTACGCGGTGCCGGTCCGCGACACGCTCGGCACCGACCTGCTCGGCCTGGGCCTGTGGTTGGCCGCCCCGGTCGCCGCCGAGCTGGCCGCCGATCCGGCGGCCCGGCGCCGGCTGCGCACCGAGCTGACCGTACGCGGCCTGGAGGTGGTCACCCTCAACGGCTTCCCGTACGCGGCCTTCCAGGCACCCGTGGTCAAGGGCGCGGTGTACCTGCCGGACTGGACCACGCCCGAGCGGCTCGGCTACACCCTCGACCTGGCCCGGGTGCTGGCCGACCTGCTGCCCGACGACGCCGAGCGGGGCTCGGTGTCGACCCTGCCGCTGGCCTGGCGGGCGCCCTGGGACACCGCCCGCGCCGACACCGCCCGCCGCCGGCTCGATGAACTCGCCGCCGGACTCGCCGCCGTCGAGCGGGACACCGGCCGGCCGGTGCGGGTCGGTTTCGAGCCGGAGCCCGGCTGCGTCGTGGAGGGCACCGGGCAGGCGGCCACGGCGCTGTCCGGCGTGGACCCCGACCGGCTCGGGATCTGCCTGGACCTCGCCCACCTCGCCTGCGCCTGGGAGGAGCCCGCCGCCGCGCTGGACCGGCTGGCCCGCGCCGGGCTGCCGGTGGTGAAGGTGCAGGTGTCCGCCGCGCTGGAGGCGACCGACCCGGTCGGCGACGCCGCCGCGCTGCGTCGCTGGGTGGAGCCGCGCTTCCTGCACCAGACCCGCACCGCCGGCTGTGCCGGCGCGGCCGATCCGGCCGATCCGGCCTGGGCGGCCGACGACCTGGACGCCGCGCTCGACGCGGCCCTGCCCGGTCCCTGGCGGGTGCACTACCACGTGCCGCTGCACGCCCCGCCGGAGCCGCCGCTGGGTTCGACCCTGCCGGTGCTGCGCGCCGCGCTGGCCGCGCTCTTCGCCGGCACCGACGCCGGCTGCGATCACCTGGACGTCGAGACGTACACCTGGGGGTCCTGCCGGCGGCCCGGCGCCCGCGCACCGACCCGGAGCTGGCCGCCGGCATCGCCGCGGAACTGGCCTTCGCGCGCGACGAACTGGTCACCATCGGGTTGACCCCGACCGAGACGGGAGTGCCGGCATGAGCGAGCGTCAGCTGGTGGTGCTGGACGTGGTGGGGTTGACCCCGCGCCTGCTGGCGCACATGCCCCGGCTGCGCGCGGTGGCCGAGGGCGGCTTCCGCGCCGAACTGGGCACGGTGCTGCCGGCGGTGACCTGCTCGGCGCAGTCGACCTTCCTCACCGGCGCGCTGCCGGCGCAGCACGGCATCGTCGGCAACGGGTGGTACTTCCGGGAACTCGGCGAGGTGCTGCTCTGGCGGCAGCACAACGCCCTGGTCGGCGGCGAGAAGCTGTGGCAGGCCGCGCGCCGGGCCCGACCCGACTACACGGTGGCGAACGTCTGCTGGTGGTACGCGATGGGCGCCGACGTGGACTGGACGGTCACCCCGCGACCGGTCTATCGCGCCGACGGCCGCAAGGAGCCGGACTGCTACACCGATCCGCCGCAGCTGCACGACGCGCTGACCGACTCGCTGGGCACCTTTCCGCTCTTCACCTACTGGGGGCCCGGTGCCGGGCTGCCGTCGTCGCGGTGGATCTGCCGGGCCGCCGAGCAGATCCTCGCCGAGCAGTCGCCCGACCTGACCCTGGTCTACGTTCCGCACCTGGATTACGACCTGCAACGCTTCGGCCCGTCCTCGCCCCGGGCGGCGGCCGCGGCGGCCGAGTTGGACGGCGTCCTCACGCCGCTGCTGGACGCCGCCCAGGCCCGCGACGCGACGGTGGTGGTGCTGTCGGAGTACGGCATCACCGAGGTGTCCCGGCCGGTCGACGTGAACCGCCTGCTGCGCGCCGAGGGACTGCTGCGGGTGCACAGCCAGGCCGGCATGGAATACCTCGACCCGTGGACCTCGCGGGCCTTCGCGGTCGCCGACCACCAGGTCGCCCACGTCTACGTGCGCGACCCGGCGGAGGTGCCGGCGGTGGCGAAGCTCTGCGCCGGGCTGCCCGGGGTGGCCGACGTGCTCGACGCGGCGGGGAAGGCGGCGCACGGGCTGGACCATCCACGCGCCGGTGAGCTGGTGCTGGTGGCCGAGCCGGACGCCTGGTTCACGTACTACTACTGGTTGGACGACGCCCGCGCGCCGGACTTCGCCCGGCTGGTCGAGATCCACCGCAAGCCCGGGTACGACCCGGCGGAGCTGCTCTTCGACCCCGCCGACCCGGGTGCGGCGAAGCGGCGGGCCGCGATCGCGCTGGCCCGCAAGAAGCTCGGGATGCGGTATCTGATGAGCGTCGTCGGGTTGGACGCCGGTGCGCGGGCGGTCCGGGGTTCGCACGGGCGGCTGCCCAGCGATCCCGCCGACGGGCCGGTGCTGCTCTGCTCGGATCCGTCGTCGGCGCGGGACCGGATCGAGGCCACGGAGGTGAAGGGGCTGCTGCTGGAGCTGGCCGGGGTGGCGGGGCGGTGACCGTCACGGTGGCACCGACGGACACCGCCGGACTGCGCGCCCGGTTCGACGCCGAGCTGACCGCCTTCCTCGACCGGCAGGACCCGGACTGGCCGGACGGCGCGCCACGGGGCGTCTTCACCACGCTGCACCGGTTCGTCCTGGCCGGCGGCAAGCGACTGCGCCCACTGTTCTGCTACTGGGGTTGGCGGGGTGCGGGCGGGCCGGACTGCGCCCCGATCGTGATCGCCGCCGCCGCGCTGGAGCTGTTCCACGCCTTCGCGCTGATCCACGACGACATCCTGGACGGCAGCGACCGCCGCCGGGGGGAACCCTCGGTGCACCGGATCTTCGCCGACCTGCACACCCGTTCGTCGTGGCGGGGTGATCCCGAGGCGTACGGGCGCAACACCGCCCTGCTCTGCGGTGATCTCTGTGCCGCCTGGTCGGACCAGATGTTCCACGAGTGCGGGCTCAGCCCCGAGGTGGTGCACCGGGGGTACGCCGTCTTCGCGCTGATGCGTACCGAGGTGATCGCGGGGGAGTACCTCGACCTGGTGTCCGGGGTGGGGGACGGCTCGGTGGCCAGCGCGCTCAGCGTGATCCGGATGAAGGCAGCCCGTTACACCGTCACCCGGCCGTTGCAGATCGGCGCGACGCTGGCGGGCGCGCCGCCCGAACTGGTCGACGCGCTGATCGAGTTCGGCGATCCGCTGGGCGACGCGTTCCAGCTCCGCGACGACGTGCTGGGCGTCTTCGGCGATCCGGCGGTCACCGGCAAGTCCATCCTGGACGACCTGCGGGAGGGCAAGCCGACGGTGATGATGGCGCTTGCCCGCGACGCCGCCGACCGGGGCCAGGGCGCGCGGCTCCGGGAGCTGTTCGGCAACCCCGACCTGGACGCCGACGGCGCCGCCGAGCTTCGGGAGATCATCGAGAGCACGGGCGCCCGCCGGAAGATCGAGCAGATGATCCAGGTCCGCGCCGAGGCCGGGCTGGCCGCCCTGGAGCACACCGCGCTGACCGCGGAGAGCCGGGCGGCGCTGACCGCGCTGGCCGTCCAGGCGATCGATCGCCAGCGATGAGCTGACATCTTCGGCAATTCCTGCGCCGCGACCGGGGATCGGCATTTTCCCGGGGGTGAGAGGCATTGATTGAAGTAGCTTGAATCGCTAGGATCAAGAAAGTCCAGATCACCTGGAACACTGATAGCACGGGGAGATGGTGTTCATGGTCCGAGCGAATTCAATGGTCGTGCGGCTGCTGGCGGCAATGGTTCTGGCGATCGGTGCCGGGGTCGTTGTTATGTCGCCTGCGGTGCAGGCGGCGCAGCCGCAGGTTACCGACCGGGCGGCGAGCGAATCGGGGATTGCTGCCTGCTATGAAGGGCGGATTCCGAACAGCAGCCGGTGGGACGGAGATATCAGCGTCCACGTGCACGGCTCAGCGTGCACGACCCGGTGGGCCCAACTGGTGTGGGACGACAACAACAGCTGCTGTGTCCCGCTGTGGGTGAAGATCGAGCGGCAGGTGAACGGCAGCTACGGATGGCTCCCGACGCACACCAAGACGAAGAAGGTCCTGTTCGGCAACTTCGGCACCCACAACACGGCAACCGTCCCGTGGGTCCAGTACAGCAACCAGCGTTTCCGCGCCTGCTGGAGTGCTAGCACCAGCACGCCCAGCACCTGGAACTGCGGCCCCTTCGTCAACTGACCAACCTACGTTCACAGGCACGACGGGTGGGCCCGCTGGCAGCGGGCCCACCCTTCTGGTCGAATGACCACCGGGCATCAAAGACCGATGTTGCGGAACTCGCGGTTCAGTGCCCGAGCGAAGTTGGTCGCTCCACTGATCTTCGGGTGGAAGGATTGCTGAGACGGATTCTGGAGCTTCGAATGGTCTTCGCCCGCCGTTTTGGCGGCGACGATCCCATGGATGGTCTCGGGGTCACCGCAGACCCCCTGCCCGGCGAAGTCGCCATTGATGATCGGATCGACGAAGCGAACGCGGCCGATGCTGTTGTGTGCCGCGATGGCCACTTCGCGTAGGACGTCGGACAACTCGACCGCCAACTGGTTGGTCCAGGCTGCCTCCGAGTCGCTGATCCCGTAACCGAGCCACTCGACGCAATTCGCGTCGTTGGAGAACAGTTGTGGGTAACCCATGAGCATGATCTGGGCGTTCGGGGCCATCACGCGGATCGCGCGGAGCGCGGTGGCGACCGACTGGCGGCCTTCCTGGTCCATGAGCCGAGGCAGATAGTCGGCTGCCCGGTGACCGTTGATGTCCGACTCCTGGCACGGAATGGGTGACAGGATGCAGTTCTCTATCGCCGCCGACCATTCCACGTCGTTGCCGCCGATCGAGACGGTGACCAGCGTGGTGTTCTCGTCCAGGAACCCCTTGTCCAGCTGGGACACCTCACGGTCGTGGGGTCTGGCCGTGGTGCCCCAGGCGTTTTGGAAGGGGGCGCCGGTCAAGGGGTCGGACACCTGCACCCCGCTGATCGGATTCGACCCGCTGGGCAGCAGGTTGTGCGTCCGGGCCCCCGAGCACGCGACGAGGTGATAGTCCATCGTGGGGTCGAAGGCGTCCGATCTGGTGCCGATCGAGCGCTGTTGCGGGTCGTCCCGCAACCACGCCTGGCGTGACCAGGCATGCTGCGAGCGATGACAGCCGTTCCGGTTCTCCGGGATCCCACCCCCGTTGTGGTTGGAGTCGTGGTAGTAGTCGGTCGACGCGTCGGTGGCCGCTCCCTCGCCGGAGGAGTACGACTCCCCCAGCGCGACCACGAAGTTGCGTGGCTTCTGCGCCAGCGGCACGATCGCGATGGCGTCCCACGCCACGTTCTCGACACCGATGCTGGGGTCCCGGGTGATGTTGCTCAGTGACACCTGGGGGACGCCGTTGAACTGGAACGTGCCCAGCGGCACCCACCGGTTCAGGCCCTGGCGCTGGCCCACCACCCGGGTTTTGTGGCGGTTGCTGGTGATGTTCGCCCCGCGGTCGACCGTGTAGTGCGCCTGCTGACTGTGCGCGCCGTGAGTCGGCATGTGCACGAACACCCGTGCCCACTGGTTGAGGCTGCGGCCGAGACGCCAGGTGCCCGTCACCTTGAGGCGGTCGGTTAGCTCGGACGCGGCGTTCTGCTCGTGGGCGAACCAGAAGTGCCCGTTGAGGCCGCTGCCGATCTGGTGGAAGTCGACCTTGGACGGGTACAGGCCGGCGGCGTTGCCACTGAACTGTAGGTTGAAGGTGCCGTTGTTGGTCACCGGCGTGGGGCATGTGTCGGAGCGGACGATCCCGACCGAGCTGGGCTGGTCGTCGACGATCAGCGCCCCGGCGGGCAGACCGCTGATCGCGCATCTCGGCGGATAGTGCGTTCCCCGCGCGGGCTCGGCCGCGCCGGGGCCGAACCGGAGGTTCTCGTAGCCGCACGCCACCTGGCAGCCGGCCTTCCAGTCAACCGGCCAGTGCCACCAGCAGTGGTAGTCGCTGTAGCCGCACGACGTCGAGGTGGGCGTCACCGAGCAGTTGTTGGCGCTGGTGCAGAAGGTGCCCAGCGGTGGCTTGATCGACTGCGAGCGGTGCAGCGGGTCGACCCACCAGGCCTGGAGGTAGCCGGCGTGGTACTCGCTGGGCGTCCGGAAGTCGTACTTGACGATCGGGTACGCGGCCCAGCCCAGCACCTTCTCCGGGTACGACCAGTCGCTGGGGTGGGCGGCGTCACCCGGTGAACCACCCCCGGCATGGCCGTCGAGGAACGGTGTGCGGGTGAAGGGGTACTCCGGGTTGGCGATGTTCTGTGACCAGCCGAGGCCCCAGTTGCCCCGGTCGTCGGTGCAGTTGGGCCCCGGTGAGCAGCCCGTCCCTCCGGTGCTGGCCTGCGGGTTGAGCCCGGTGTTGTAGGCCCAGATGGCCGCCCACCAGTTCTCCGGGTTGGCCGGATCGGCGTCGTTCATGCGGATGCCCAGGTTGTAGGTCTGGTTCCACTTCTCCTGCAGGATGCGCAGACCCGCGGCGATGTTGGTGGCGTAGTCGACGGCGATCGCCCGCTGCTCGGTGGCCGGGCGGATCACCTCGCCCGGTTTGCCCCGGCCGGCCATCCGCATCCCGTCGGTGACCTGACCGACGCCGTAGCCGCAGTCCGCGTCGGTCCAGTCGATGTTCCAGCCCTTCTCCCCCTCGATGCCGTAGTAGTTGCCGATCAGCGGGTTACCAGGCACCCCTTCGAGGGCGTGCCAACTCGCCTGCCACAGATTCGACTCCTGGGCCAGGATGCCGAGCATGACCTGCGCGGGCACCCGGCCACCGCCGGCGAGCGGGATCGGTGGCAGCATTCCCTGCGGTGACCAGGCCGGCAGGCCCGACTGCCGCCAGTTCGCCGGGCGCTGGACGGTCAGCGCTCCCTGCACCGCCAGGTTCGCCGCCCACTCCACCTGTCGCCAGTGCGGCTGCTCCACCTGCGTGCGCACGTCGTTGCGCGGCACGGAGCAGTAGCGTTCGGCCTCGACGGGCTCGGTCGGTGAGCCGCTGGCCTGGGCACGCATGTCGCCGTCCGTCCGGTACGCCCGTTTCATCTGCGGGTCGCTGCGCTGACCGGTGTCCACCAGCCGGCCTGCCCGAGCGCCGAGGGCCACCCGGAAGTCGACCTGCTCGCCGGTGGCCAACACCTCCGCGCGGAGGGCGACCGGAAGGCCCGACGCCTCTCCGGTCGGCGGCACCGCAGCCGCGGTCCCGTTGGTCACGGGGGCGCGGCGCAGGGCGAGCTGGCCGAGCGTGGACAGCTCGGTCGACTTCGGCACGGCCACCCGCTGGACCACCGCGGGCAGTGCGCCGGTCGACGTGGGATGCCCGGTCAGGAAGACCCGGCCACCCGTGCCCCGGGCGAGGCCGACCCGGGTCAACGGTCCGCGGGCCAACTCGCGCACCTGACCCCGTGCACCCGGCGGGCCACGGTGGTCTCGTCGTCCGCCGCCTCCAACCAGGTGAGCCCACCGGCGGAGTCCGGGCGCAGGTAGGCGCCGACACCGCGGGTGCGGGCGAGGGTGTGTCGGGAACCGTCACGGTCCAGTCGGAAGATCCGGCCGCCCTCCGCCGCGGCCATGTTCTCGCCGTACGGGATCGCGGAGGTCACCTGGCCGGGGAGCTGCTGCCGCCGGACGACGGTGCCCCGTTCGGTGTCCACGAGGTGCACCCGGGTCCGGCCGAGGTCGGTCGCGCCGCCCTGCGTCAGGGTGGCGGTCTCACCGTTGCCGCAGCCCGGGTTGTAGTACGCGATGCTGACGTTCAGGCCGAGCTTTGTCACCTCGCCGGTGGCGATGTCGACCACGGCGGAGAACGCACCCCGGTCGAACAGGTGGGTCCGGTTGGTGAAGTGCCGGGGTTGGTACACGACCACCGCCCGCCGGCCGGACGCGGTCAGGCAGGCGTGCCCGATCCACTGTTCGCTGCTGATCGTCGGTTCGCTCAGCGTGGCGACGGTCCGCCACGTGTAGCCGGTCCGGGCTTCGGCCACCAGCAGGTGGAATCCCCTGCTGTCACCGGACGTGGTGAAGGCCAGGTCCGTCGACGACCGCCAGCCGTCCGGCAGCACGTCGTCCCGGTCTTCGGCGGGAACCTGGGCGATCTCCGGCGCGGGCTGCGGGGCTGGTTCGGCGGCGCCCGGCGCGGGGGTCGGCGTGGCGGGGGTGTAGCCGGTGCGGCCTGGGCGGGGCCGGTGGTCACCACGCTGAGTCCGGCCGCGACCAGCAAGGCCGCGGTCGTCGTGGCCAGCCTGCGGCGGGGGGTTCCGCCGAAGGCCGGACCGGCCCATTGGGGCTTTCGGGTGCGCATTCGCTCCTCTTTCCTACTTGGGGTACCGCGCCGGAGCTGGCGCGGAGCAAGGGGGCAGGACGAACCTGCGGTGGGCGCGCGGACGACACCCGTGGGCGGTGACCGCGTGCGGACGCGCCGAATCGGGCAGGGTCGATCGGCCGGCGCGCCGGGGAAACGGCGTGACGGTGAGCGGTAGGTCAGCTACCGGTCAGGAGGGTGTGGTGGCGGGGGTGGCCGGTCCCGTCGGATTCCATCCGGACGGAACGGCGCCCGGTGGGCAGTCGACGATTTCTGCCGACACCTTCCGTGGCTGGCCCGGCGATCGGGTCACCTCGAAGCGGGCGCAGAAGACGTAGCGGGCCTGATCCTGGGACCAGAGCCAGCCCGAACCGGTGCCTTCCAGTGCCACCTGCACCTCGCCGAGCGAACCGGTGCCCTCGACGTCGGAATTCCGCACGTCCGCACCCAGCTCGCGGGCGTTGGCGTCGAGGGTGGCGACGATGTGGTCCAGGATGTCCCGGATACCGGGTGGGTCGCCGCTCGCCCGGTCGCTCTGGGCCCATTCGGTCGTGTCGGCCGCGACCTGGTCGATGTGCGCGGTGATCTCTTCCCGGGCGTTCTCGGCGGCCGAGTCGACGCAGCCACCGCTCGACAGCAGGACCGCCCCACTCAGCAGCGCTGCCGTGGGCCGCCGCAGGCGGCGCCGGGCGGCGCGGGCGGCATGTGGTCCGTCCCGTCCTCGCCCCGCCGGGCCGTCCGCGATGTCGCGTCGCGGCGGCGCCGGCCTCTCGGCGTCAGGCGCCCGTCTGATTCTTCTGGTGTGGATTCTCAATGTTGCCCCCGTGTGGTCGCGTACTCGGTACTCGACTGACAGTGATCTTACTGGCGTGGATGGGCTTGTCAATCGACCGAGTTCGCTGCGGCCGGGGCACTGTGATCACCCCACTTTTGACCGAAGAGGTGAAGGTCGATGCCAGTCTTCCTCGGCTTCCCACCGTCGAGTGACCCGAACTCGGCGGTGAGCAACGGCTACGAGGTGCAGATCGACGCCACCGACGCGGCGGACCGGACCACCGGCGCGGTCTACGGATTCAAGTCCGCCGACCTCACCGCCCGGGACGCCGCGCTGAACCCGCCCGGCGAGTGGAACACCTACGAGCTGCTGGTCGAGGGGGAGCGGTTGCAGGTCTTCCTGAACCCTTTTTAACCGCGCGCCGCCCGCCTAGAGTGAAGGCGGCGACCGCGAGGTGGCCGGTGAACCGGCGGGAGGCGCAACCCGTCGGTCCCAGGCGCGACAGCGCCCACCGGCACACCTTCTCCGGCCGCCGGCATCCGGTCATCCTCGCCCCGGTCACGCAGGTACGGAATCCCCAACACACGCACGTACAGGGGAGAAGGACACATGGCGCGACCGATCACGCTGTTCACCGGCCAATGGGCCGACCTTCCGTTCGACGAGGTGTGCCGGCTCGCCGCCGAGTGGGGCTACGACGGCCTGGAGATCGCCTGCTGGGGTGACCACTTCGAGGTCGACAAGGCCCTGGCCGACGAGGCGTACGTCGAACGCAAGCGGGAGACGCTCGCCAAGCACAACCTCCAGGTCTTCACGATCTCCAACCACCTGGTCGGCCAGGCGGTCTGTGACCACCCGATCGACGAGCGGCACCAGGGCATCCTGCCCGCCCGGATCTGGGGGGACGGCGAGCCCGAGGGGGTACGCCAGCGGGCCGCCGAGGAGATCAAGGACACCGCCCGGGCCGCGGCGAAGCTCGGCGTCGACACCGTCGTCGGCTTCACCGGCTCGTCGATCTGGCACACCCTGGCGATGTTCCCGCCGGTGCCGCCGTCGATGATCGAACGCGGATACCAGGACTTCGCCGACCGGTGGAACCCGATCCTGGACGTCTTCGACGAGGTGGGGGTGCGCTTCGCCCACGAGGTGCACCCGAGCGAGATCGCCTACGACTACTGGACGACGAAGCGGACCCTCGACGCGATCGGGCACCGCCCCGCGTTCGGGCTGAACTGGGATCCGTCCCACTTCGTCTGGCAGGAACTCGACCCGGTGAACTTCATCTTCGACTTCGCCGACCGGATCTACCACGTCGACTGCAAGGACGCCAAGGTGCGTACCGGCGACGGGCGACGCGGCCGGCTCGCCTCGCACCTGCCCTGGGCGGACCTGCGGCGCGGCTGGGACTTCGTCTCGACCGGTCACGGCGACGTGCCCTGGGAGGACTGCTTCCGGGCGCTGAACGCGATCGGGTACTCCGGGCCGATCTCGGTCGAGTGGGAGGATGCCGGGATGGACCGGCTGGTCGGCGCACCGGAGGCACTCCAGTTCGTCCGCCGGCTCGCCTTCGACGCCCCGGACGCGGCCTTCGACGCGGCGTTCAGCAGCAAGGACTGAGCCGACCTGGAGCGCGGGGTCCGGCGACCGCCGGACCCCGCGACCCGCTGCCCGGCCGACGCCCGGGGCGGGTCAGCCGGCGGTGAAGACGTGATCGCTGACCAGACGGGCCCCGCCGATCACCGCGGCCCGGCCCGCCAGGTCGGAGAGGACGATCGGCATGGTGCCGGTGGCCACGGGCGCCGACCGGCGGTAGACCACGCCCCGGACCTCGGCGAGCAGGATGTGCCCCAGCCCGTCCGGTGCGCCGCCGATCACCACGATGCCCGGGTTGAAGAAGCTGACCAGGCCGACGAGCACCTGGCCGAGGCGACGGGCGGTGTCCCGGACCAGCGTCTGCGCGGCCGGGTCGCCGGCGATCGCGGCCGCCGCGACGTCCGGCACGGTGAGCGTGCCGGCCGCCCCGAGCCGGTCGGCCAGCGGGCCGGACCGGCCCGAGCGTGCCGCCGCCAGCGCCGACCTGACCAACCCGGCGTCGCCGCAGTACGCCTCGAGGCAGCCGACCTCCCCGCAGACGCAGGTGGGGCCGTCGTCGCCGAGCGGCAGGTGGGCGATGTCTCCCGCGCTGCTGGTGGCGCCCCGGTAGAGCGACCCGCCGAGCACCAGACCGCAGCCGATCGCCGTGCCGAGCTTCAGGTAGAGGAAGTCGTCGAAGGTGCGGCCGATCCCGGCGTGCTGCTCGCCGAGGGCGAGCACGTTCGCGTCGTTGTCGACAAGTGCCGGGCAGCCCAGCTCGGCGGCGAACGCGTCGCGGACCGGGAAGCGTTGCCAACCGGGGAGTATGGCCGGCGCGATGGAGGTGCCGCCGTCGACCGGCCCGGGCAGGGCGATGCCGGCCCCGGTGAGCTCGGCCATGCCCAACTCGGCGCGGAGTTTCCCGAGCAGTTCCACGGCCCGGGCGATCACCGGCTCCGGCCCGCCACGGACGTCCGCCGGCTCACCGGTCTCGGCGAGCACGTTCAGCTCACCGTCGGTCACCGCCACGGTGATCCGGTCCGCCGCGAGGACCACGCTGGCGAAGCGGACCCCGCCGGCGAGGCGCAGCAACGACGAGCGGCGCCCGCCGCGGAGGCCGCCGGCCCGGCGGTCTCGACCAGTCCTCGCGCGACGAGCCGGTCCAGTTCCGCGGTGAGGGTCGTCCGGGACAGGCCGAGCACGTCGCCCAACTCCACCCGGGAGCGGGGACCGTCGTCGCGCAGCAACCGGACCAGCCGTGCCTGCTGCGGGTTCTCCGGCCGGACGAGGGCCATCACCACCACCTCCCGACCGGAGTCTTCCACCAGGGTGTTTCGAGCCTGTGCCGGCCAGGGCCACATCCCGTCAACGGACCGCCGGTGGGGACGGGGGCGCGGGTTCGACCGGCCGCACCCGCCTGCCGCCCGCGGAGCACGCAGACGACGGGCCCGACCACGACTGCGGTCGGGCCCGTCGACGTGTGACTAGACGGTGCTGCCGGCGGTGCCGGAGCTGGAGGGCTTGCTGCGGGGGGTGGTGGACGTCGAGCTGGCGGCCGTGCCCGACGAGCCGGAGCCCGACTTCGCGCCGGCCGTCGCCGGCGTGCCGGCGAGGGTGTCGTCGGTGGGGGTGAGCGCCGGCTTGTCGTTCTGGTTCAGCTTCTCGCCCAACTTGGAGTGGCCGAGCTTGTCCTTGCCCTCGTGGTAGAGCCGGGTCGCCTGGGCCTGCGCGACGCCGGCCGCCTCCTGGACGGTCGGGTGGTCGAGCACCTTGCGGCCCTGGACCACCAACTCCTCGTACTTCTCCCGGCCGGCTCGGGCGCCCAGGACGAACCCTGCAGCCAGCCCGCCAAGGAACATGATCTTTCCGCGCATGGCGGCTCCTTTCGTACCTGACGCGCCGTCGTCCCGCTCCGGGGATCCGGTGGCGGGACCGACCAATTCGCGCCTGCGTCCTGTCTTCGGCAGCTAACTACCCATCCTGCTCTCCGCTCATACCTCCTGGTGTCGTGATGGCGATTTATCCCTTCAGTCCGGATGCCGCGGGCCCGGCGCGGCTGGACAACCCCCTGGACCAAGACGCCCCGGAATCCTGTAGTCTAGTGCCCGGCGCGCAGCGCGGAGAGATCCGTTCCCGGCGGCCTTGCAGTCCCCCGTAGCTCAATTGGCAGAGCAGCCGGCTGTTAACCGGCAGGTTTTTGGTTCGAGTCCAAACGGGGGAGCCTTTCTCTCTTGGCACCCACCGGCCCGTTCCGGTGGGCGTTCGCCATCTCCAGGGAGCCCTGGCCAGCGGATGGCGCACCGCCGCAGCGGTCCTGCGGCACCTGCGACAGACCTGAAATCCGGGGCCACGGTCCCGAAGATGATCACCTATGATCCTCGCCATGCCCGCACCCCTCCCGCCGCCGGACCTCGACGCCGCCGCGGCGTACCCCGAGGTCGGCCAGGCCCGCGCGGCGCTCGCCGCCCGCGACTGGCCGGCCCTGCGCGCGCTCGTGGACGGGCAGGAACCGCACGGCCGGACGTTCCTCGTCGGCCAGGTCGGCGACGCACCGGACGCCGAGGACTTCCTGCGCAAGGTGCTGGCCGACGAGCCGGAGGATCCGTTGGCCGGTGCGATGCTGGGTGCGCACCTGATCCGCGCCGGCTGGCGGATCCGGTCGGCCGAGCGGGCGCAGCACGTCAGCCGGGAACAGTTCGACCAGTTCTTCGACCACCTGCGCCGCGCCGAGCAGGTGCTGATCGACGTCACCGCCCGCCACCCCGAGGACGCGGCGGCCTGGACGCAGCGGGTCACCAGCGCCCGCGGGTTGCAACTCGGCCAGGCCGAGGCCCGCCGCCGCTACGACCGGCTCGCCGCCGGGCACCCGCACCACCTGCCGGCACAGAGTTCACTGCTGCAGCAGTTCTGTCCCAAGTGGAGCGGCAGCTGGGAGAAGACCCACGCGTTGGCCCGCGAGTGCGCCGAAGCGGCACCCCCCGGCGCCCCCAACGCGGTACTCGTCGTCGAGGCGCACCTGGAACAGGCCCTCGACCACGGCAACCTGCGCGCCGCGAGTCAGTTCCTGCGCGGCCAGCAGGTACGCGCCGAGATCCACGAGGCGGCGCAGCGCTCGATCTGGCATCCCGAGCACCGCAACGGCTGGGGCTGGGTGTGGGTGCGCAGCACCTTCGCCTTCGCGTTCTGCCTGATGGAGGAGTGGACCCCGGCGGCACAGCAGTTCGCCGCGCTCGGCCACCTCGGCGACGAGTCGATGTTCGGCTACCTCGGCGACGAGGTGGCGCAGTTCCAGCGGTTCCGCGAGAAGGCGTACGCGAAGGGTGGCCGGCCGTGATCCAGCACCTGGAGACCGACGGGGTGCCGACCGTGCTCGCCGCCACCGGCGGGCCGATGCGCGCCGGGCTGACCTTCCGGGTCGGCACCGCCGACGAGACCCTGTCCCGGCACGGCATCACCCACCTGCTCGAACATCTCGCCCTCGCGCCGCTGGGCACCGCCGACTACCACTTCAACGGTGCTACCGGGCCGGTCTTCACCACCTTCCACATGCAGGGCTCCGCGCCGGACATCGCCACGTTCCTGACCGCCGTCTGCGCCAACCTCACCGACCTGCCCACCGGGCGACTGGAGGTCGAGAAGGACATCCTGCGCACCGAGTGGAGCAGCCGGGGCGGCGGACCCACCGACGACCTCCCGCTGTGGCGGCACGGCGCCCGCGACCACGGGCTGAGCAGCTACCCCGAGTGGGGGCTGGGCACGCTCACCGCCGAGGACCTGCGCCAGTGGGCCGCCCGCTGGTTCACCCGGGAGAACGCGGTGCTCTGGATCGCCGGCGACCGGGTGCCCGAGGGACTGCGCCTCACGCTGCCCGCCGGCGCCCGGCAACCCGTACCGGCCGCCTCCTCGGCGCTACCCAGCACCCCGGCGTACTTCGTGCACGGCGCGCAGGCCGTGGTGCTCGACGCGGTCGTGCGGCGCCGGGCCGCCGCGAGCATCTTCGCCGACGTGCTGGAGCGCGAGTTGTTCCGGGCGCTGCGTCAGGACGCCGGGCTCTCCTACACGACCACCACCGGGTACGAGCCGCGCGGCGACGGCCAGGCCCACCTGCGCGCGCTCGTCGACGCGCTCGCCGAGAAGCAGGACGCCGTGCTCGGCGGGTTCATCGACGTGCTGGCCAAGCTGCGGGTGGGCCGGATCGAGCAGAGCGACCTCGACGCCGCGGTGGCCAAGCGGGTCGACATGTACTCCACCGTCGAGGCCGACGCCGCGCGGCTGCCCGCGTACGCGTTCAACCTGCTCACCGGCGAGCCGAACCGCACCGTCGACGAGCACCGGGCCGACCTGAAGGCGATCACCCTGGCGGACCTGGACGAGGTGGCCCGGGAGGTGTCCGCCTCGGCGCTGCTGATGGTGCCGGACGGCACCCGCGCCGACTGGGCCGGCTTCACCGCGGCACCCACCACCTCGGAGTCGGTCGCGGCGGGCACCACCTACCACTCACGGGACGACGACAACCGGCTGCGGATCGGCCCCGAAGGGGTCAGCCATCTCGGCGCCGGGGGCACGCTCACCGTCGCGTACGCCGACTGCGCCGTCATGCTCGCCTGGCCGGACGGCGCCCGGCAGCTGATCGGCGCCGACGCCATCGTGCTGCACATCGAGCCGACCCTGTTCGACGTGCGCCCGGCGGCGATGACCGTCATCGACAACGGCGTGCCGCCCGACCGGCAGGTCAGGATGCCACCCCGCGACCCGGAGCGAATCCCGCAACCACGCGCCCTGCGCGAGGCCCGCGAGCACCAGGCCCGGACCAGGCGCGCCTGGTGGGAGGTGCCGCTGATGGTGCTCAGTGGTCTCGCCACCCTGACGGTCGGCGGGTTCGCCCTGCTGCTCACCATCGGCATGTTCATCAGCCCCACCGCGGAGGAGGACAAGGCCCTGCTCTGGGGCGTGAGCGTGGTCGGCTGGCTGCTCGCTGTTATCCTCGCGGTGCCCGTCGTGCTGCTGGCGCGGGGGCGACGCCGGTGACGAGAGACCGTCGACACCGACTCCTTCCGACCGGAACAGCGCGACGCTCGCCCACGGCGTCCGACCTCGCCAACCGTCGGACCGCACGGGGAGGTCGAAGGGTTCGTTGACCGGTGATCGACTGGGCGGTATAAGATCCGGCCCGGTACCGGGGCGGTAGCTCAGCCGGTTAGAGCAGGGGACTCATAATCCCTCGGTCGCGGGTTCGAGCCCCGCCCGCCCCACCATTCATCTCGGTGCCGGCCGCGAGAGCGATCGTGGCAGCGCCGTGGCGTAGATCATGCAGGCGGATCGGCGGCAAGCCCGCCTTGCGTACCAATCGATCGAAGTAGTCCGACGGCCAGTTGGGCTCGACCCACTCAGACGCCCCCAGGACGTCACCGTGACCGCTCCGGTGGTGTTCGACAGCCGGCGCGTGGAGCCCGGCGGGATGTTCGTGGCGCTGCCCGGTGAGCGCGTCGACGGGCACGACTACGCCACCCAAGCCGCGGATGACGTCCGTTCCTGGTGATCGATCTACTCTTTTGGATGGCGATTCTTTATTTGAGGTCGTCTGGCGTCTATTTGCTCGTGATGCTGGAAACCGTGGTGGACACCTCGCACGAGGGCGACATACAGTGAGTTGGAAGATAAAGTTTGACCGATCGCCTGAATTGAGGTGCTACTATGGCCGGCACCGTTTACCACGTTCCGGTGCTGATGCGTGGAAGCCATATCCACCCGGCCAAGGGCGGATGTCTTGTCGAACTCTCCAGCACTCTGCCCGGCGGGCCGTGGACTGCCTGTCCAGCACACCTGGACCGGGCCCTGGTAACCCTGGCCCAGGTGGTCAACGACGCGACTAGCGACGAACGCCGCCTGAACCTGATCGGGCTCGTGCCGTGGCTGGTCGGACTGCGACTCGAAAACAGCGATCGGACTGGCCCGCTCATTGCAATTCTCGCCGCGCGGGAAAGCCTACGGCATGCGGATCGTGCCACCGGCGAACGCCTCAAAAGCGCTGTGGCCATGCTCTCTGAGAAAGGCGCCGGTGGCGTCGGCAGGTGGAAAGGGTTGTGGCGGAGGCGTCTTGTCCACCGCACCATCAGGCTGGCGGTCTCCGCCTACAGCGAATCTCAGGAGTCGGACGAAGCGCTACGGGGACTGTTGGTCGACGCGATCAATTTCGTTCGTGAACTGGACGGACTGCCCGACCTGACCGACGTGCCGGTGATCGCCGCCGGTCACCCGCTGACCCTCCCGGTCCACGTCACGCTTCACGTGGCCGGGGAGGACACCCACTACCGGTGCGTCGCGCTGCGGGGTGAGTGGCCCGAGCAGCTCAACGAGGCATGGCAGGCGCGGATGATCGAGCTTTCCCGACGCCGGGTGGCTGGACACGGAGACCAGGTCTGATACGCCCCGCGTCCGGCAGCGCAGGTCAGGCGTCCACCGGAGGCACCGTCCCCACGGTGAGGCCGCTCACCAGGCGTCTCGGTGCCAGTCGGGACCGCCCGTCGAGCATCGCCAGTTCGAGCACGACCGCAAAGCCGGTTACCTGGGCGTCGACCCGCTCCACCAGGGAGGCCGCTGCGGTCAGGGTGCCACCGGTGGCCAGGACATCGTCGACGATCAGTACACGTTGACCTCGCGCGAGAGTTCCGCGCTGGATCTGCAACGTGGCGAGGCCGTACTCCAGCTGATAGTCGGCATCGTGGGTCGCACCCGGTAGCTTTCCCGCCTTGCGTGCCAGCAGCAGGGGACGGTCGGCGGCCAGCGCGACGGCGGTGCCCACGACGAAACCGCGGGCCTCGACCGCGAGAATCGCGTCAACCTTCCCGGCGAAGGCGTCTGCCAGGTGTGCGCCGGTGGCACGCATGAGCTGCGGGGCGGCGTACACCCCGGCGAGGTCCTGGAACAGCACCCCGGCGCTGGGAAAGTCGGGGAATACCCGGATGACCCCCGCCAACTGCTCGGCCAGTGAGGTGCCGGGGACCTCCGACGATTCGACCTGCGCGTGTGATGCCATGACAACCTCCGATGTCGGACGCGGTGCTTCAGCGGACAGATGGCGGTTCGAGCGGACGACGGACATGGTGCCGGTGGGCCGAGGACGCAAGTCAGCCCGAGGGAGGCAGGAAGCCCACCGCCCGGCCGGGAGCACCGGTGCCGCCCTCGACGTTGAGCGGTAGGAAACAGAACCAGGCACCGCGTGCCGGCAACTTCGACAGGCCGGTGAGGCACTCCACGAACACCGCACCGGTACGCAGGGCGGCCACATGGGTCGGTCGTCCGTCGTGGGCTGGCCCCATCGAAGGGGCGTCGATGCCGACGCAGCGGACGCCCCGGTCCAGGAGCAGCTCGATCGCGGCGACCGATGGTGCCGGCCAGCCCGGCTGCCGGGCGGTGACGATCACGTCGTGCACGTAGCGCTGCCCCTCCTCGCCGCGGACGTAGTGCCGGTCCCAGCCGGTGTGCAGCAGGACGATCTCCCCGGGGCGCAACCGGCCGTGCTGGCCCTCCCACGCCTCGATGACCTCAGGGTTGATCAGAGGGCTCATCCCCGCCCGGGTACCGTGCGGTTCCGACGCGGTCGCGCCGGCCCCGATCACCGCACATCCGCCCATGAGCTGACTCAGCTCGACGCGCTCGACGGAGACCGATCCCGCCGGACCGGCGTCGGGCAACCCCGAGCCCTCGGGCGGGATGAAGTGGCACGGCGCGTCCAGGTGGGTGCCGGTGTGTTCGTCGATGGCCATCCAGCGGGTCGCGTACGGCCCGTTTCGCGCCAACGCCGTCGCGGCCGGATGCCGGTGGTCGGTGAACCAGTTCCAGGTCTTCACCTGGAACGGTTGATGGGTCGCCCAATGACACGGCAGATCCTCGGCGATCGGCAACGTCAGATCGACGACGGCCCAGTTCGGCAGCCCGATCGGTGCGAGTGGGTTCGGCTGCGGGCTGCTCACGACAGCCTCGCCAACTTCCGGGTGAGGCCATCCTCGATCTCCAACACCACGCCACCCAACGTGATCGGCTGACCGGACAGCGGGGAGGGCAGGGGCAGGGTCATCGGGTCCCCGGCGGTCTTGAGTCCGGTCACGAAGCTGTCGTAGGCAAAGCCTTGGACACCTCCCTCCGGTCCGGTCATGCCGACGTCGGTGACGAGCGCGGTACCGCCGGGCAGGATGTGCAGGGGCAGGGTCGGCTCGTGGGTGTGTGTGCCCAGTACCGCGGCGGCTTCGCCGTCGACGGCGCGAGCGAAGATCTTCTTTTCGATCACGTGGTCACCGTGATAGTCCACGATGACTGTTCCGTTCCGCGGCGCTTTCAGCCAACCTCCGTGGTACGCGGGCTCGACCTGACCGGCGGTGGCGACCACCGATCGCATGGCGCAGCGGTCGGCGAGGTTGAGCACGGTCACCTCCTCGCCAGCCACCTCCAGATGGGTGCTCCCCCGGCCGGGCACCACGGTGCCGACGTTGAAGGGGCGGATAACCCTCGGGTGTTCGAGCAGCTTGACCGACTCGCCGCTGTCCCAGGAGTGATTGCCTCCGGTGACGACGTCGACGCCGCTGGCGAACAGCAGCTCCACCTGCTTGCTGGCCATCCCGAGGCCGTTGGGCGCGCAGTTCTCGGCGTTGGCGATCACCAGGTCGGCGTGATGGTCGGCGCGTAGCTCGGGTAGTCGCTTCGCCAGGTGGGCGGTTGCCTCCTCGCCCACGATGTCGCCAAAAAAGAGCACGATCATCGATTCAGCCTCCGTCGTGTGTCGGCGCGTGGCCCAGGCGGCCCCAGGTTCATTGTCGGCATTCTCCGGCAATCTGGAATCGGCTTACGGGGGTAGTGATAATGCGTCAATGGTGGTGTCGCCGCTACACCCTTTTGCGACGCCGTGAACAGCGCCCGAGATACGCCCTTGTTCGATGAAGCACGTCGTGGTTAGCTTCGTTCCACGGTCGCCGGAATGGCCGCACCCGCATCCTGGGATCAGCGCAACGGGAAGGAACCAGGTCCATGTCCACAAACGGTAGGCCAATTATCGCCTTTATGAGCGACCTCGGCACGACCGACGATTCCGTCGCACAGTGCAAGGGGCTCATGCTGAGCATCTGCCCGAGCGTGACCGTCGTCGACGTATGTCATTCGATGACTCCGTGGGACGTAGAGGAGGGCGCCCGCTACATCGTCGACCTGCCGCGCTTCTTCCCTGAGGGCACCGTCTTCGCCACGACGACGTACCCGGCCACCGGCACCGGCACCCGGTCGGTGGCGATCCGCATCAAGCAGGCGGCCCGTGGCGGCGCACGGGGACAGTGGGCCGGCTCGGGCGAGGGCTTCGTCCGGTCCGAGGGCTCCTACATCTACATCGCGCCCAACAACGGCCTGCTCACCAGCGTGATCGACGAGCACGGTTACCTTGAGGCGTACGAGGTGAGCAACACGAAGGTCATTCCCACCAACCCGGAGCCGACGTTCTACAGCCGCGAGATGGTGGCGATTCCGGCGGGACACCTGGCCGCGGGGTTCCCGCTCAACGAAGTCGGTCGGCCGTTGGCCGACCACGAAATCGTCCGATTCTCGCGGCCGCGCCCGAGCACCGAGTCGAACGGCGTGCTCAGTGGCGAGGTGACCGCGATCGACCATCCGTTCGGAAACGTCTGGACCAACGTCCACCGTACCGATCTGGAGAAGGCCGGTATCCGTTACTCGACCCAGCTCAAGGTCGTGCTGGACAACACGCTCACCTTCGACCTGCCGCTTTCCCCGACCTTCGCCGACGCCGGCTCGGTGGGTGAGCCGGTCATCTACATCAACAGCCGGGGTTACCTCTCGTTGGCGCGTAACGCCGCGTCGCTGGCGTACCCCTACAACTTCAAGGCCGGAATGGCGGTCTCCGTGCGCAAGGCCTGAACAGGTCCGGCGCATCTCACCGGGCGTGGTCGTCGGCGAGGCCGGCGGCTACGCCCGTCACCCTGAGGGGGGGGCATGACGCTCACCACGTTCGAAGTCGCGATGCTGATGGCCACCATCGCGATCGTCGTCTTCACCGCGCAGGCTGTCGGCAACCTCTTCGCCCGGTTCCGGCAGCCGGCGGTCATCGGCGAGATCCTTGCCGGACTGGTGTGCGGCCCCACTGTTCTCGGTCTGCTGGCACCGGAGGTGAAACAGGCGCTGTTCCCACAGAGCGGCGCCGTCGCGGCGATCCTCGCCGGGCTGGGGCAGCTCGGCCTGCTGCTGTTGATGTTCGTCACCGGCAGCGAGATCCGGGTCCACTCCAAACCCGGGGACCGACGCACGATTGGCCTGGTCTCGACCAGCGGACTGGTGCTGCCCTTCGTCTTCGGACTGGCCATCGTCATGGCCATCGACCACCAGAACCTCACCGGCCCGGCCGGCTCGCGGCTGACGACGGCCCTGGTTTTCGCCATCGCCGTCGCGGTGACCAGCATTCCGGTGATCTCCCGCATCATGCTCGATCTGGGCCTGCTGCGGGAATCCTTCGCCCGGATCGTGCTGAGTGTCGCGGCGATCGAGGACGTCGTGCTCTACATCGTTCTCGCCGTGGTGCTCAGCCTGGCGAATTCGCCCTCCACCGAGTTCGGGCTCTGGGTGCTGACCGGGATCGAGGACACCGCCTGGTCGGTCGGGTACCACGTCACGGTCACGATCCTCCTCCTCAGCGCGTTTCTGATCTGGGGGACGGCGCTGTTCCGCTGGCTCCTTCATGGCCCGTTCGGCATGGTCTCGCGCCGCGGCTCGGCGGCGTACCGGCTGGTGTTGTTGCTGGTCGCGGTCCTGATCTGCACCTTGTTGGGTATCAACGCGATCTTCGGCGCGCTGCTGACCGGCTTGTGTGCGCGCCGAGCCGACCAGCAGGCGTTGGCGCGGTCGGCCGAGGGTGCCGCAGACGGTGCGCGGGCCGACGCCCGGCAGCGGATCGACGAGGGCGACCGATCCTGGGAAGCGATCCGCCAGTTCTCGACAGCCTTCTTCATCCCAATCTACTTCTTTACGGTCGGGCTCAACCTGGACCTTGCCCGGAACCTCGACCTGATCTTCTTCGCCTGGTTCTTCCTGGTGTGCTGCGTGTTGAAGGCCATCAGTGTTTTCGTTGGCGCACTGCTGGCCGGGCAGCCGATGGGGCGCTCCGTAGACCTCTCGGTGGCGCTCAACGCCCGCGGTGGTCCGGGAATCGTGCTGGCCACAGTGACTCTGAGTGCCGGGGTGGTCAACGAGTCCTTCTTCACCTCGATGGTGCTGCTCTCCGTGCTGACCTCCCTGATGGCCGGGTTCTGGCTGGAACGCCGGCTGTCGGCCCTACGCGACCGGGAGCGGGTCTCGGAAACAGCCGACGCGTCGAGTGCGCACCTGGCCAGGTGATCCGATGGCGGCCATCGGTCGGTGCGCGTACCACCAATCCCATCATGGAGGGCAACCATGTCGAACCGTTCACCCGCGTACTCCCTGTTCGAGGGGCGCGATCGCGCACCGATGCGGGCCTTCGCCAGGTCGATCGGATACACCGAGGACGATCTACGTCGGCCGATGGTCGCGGTGGTGCACTCGTGGATCGGCACCATGCCGTGCAACTTCACCCACCGGGAACTGGCCGGGCACGTCATGCGCGGGGTACGCGCCGCGGGAGGTACGCCGGTCGAGGTGAACACGATCGCGATATCAGACGTGATCACGATGGGTACGGAGGGAATGAAGACCTCGTTGGTCAGCCGCGAGGTCATCGCCGATTCGATCGAACTGGTCGCCCGTGGCCACATGTTCGACGCGATCGTGTCGATCGTCGGGTGCGACAAGACCATCCCGGCCGCGGCGATGGCAAACGCTCGACTTGATCTACCCAGCGTGATCGTCTACTCGGGATCCATCCAGCCGGGGTGGTTCCGTGGCACGCCGGTGACCATCGCGGACGTCTTCGAGGCGGTCGGTGCGACCGCGTCCGGCCGTATGAGCGACGCCGACCTGGCCGAGCTGGAGTCCGTCGCCTGCCCCGGTGCGGGCTCGTGCGGGGGGCAGTACACGGCCAACACGATGGCCATGATGATGGAGTTCCTCGGCCTGTCGCCGCTGGGCTCCGCCGGGCCGCCGGCGCTGAGTGACCGGCGGGCGGAGGTCTGCTTCGACGCCGGGAGACTCGTCATGCGGGCCCTGGCGGAAGGGCTGGTGCCGAGCCGAATCCTGACGCCGGCCGCCTTCGCCAACGCGATCGTCGTCGGCGCCGCCACCGCCGGCTCCACCAATCTCGTCCTGCACCTGCTGGCGATAGCCCGAGAAGCGGGAGTGCCGCTGAGCCTCGCCGACTTCGACCGGATCAGCGGGCGGGTCCCGGTGATCACCGACCTGAAGCCGTACGGGCGATTCACGGCCGTGGACCTCGACGCGGCCGGCGGCAGCAGACTGGTAGCCGACCGGTTGCTGCGGGCCGGCCTGCTCGACGGCGACGCGCTGACCGCCACCGGTCGTCGGCTCGGCGACGAGGCCGAGCTCGCCGAGGAGACACCGGGACAGGTCGTCGTGAAAACGGTGACGGAACCGCTGCAGCCGACGGGCGGACTGGTGGTCCTCCACGGCAACCTCGCCCCCGACGGTTGCGTGGTCAAAGTCACCGGCTACCAGGCTCTCGAACACACCGGCCCGGCCCGGGTCTTCGAGACCGAGGAGCAGGCGATGGCGGCCGTGCAGCAGGGCGAGGTGGTGGCGGGTGACGTGGTCGTGATCAGGTACGAGGGGCCGCGCGGTGGGCCGGGCATGCGCGAGATGTTGGGGGTCACGGCCGCGCTGGTCGGCCGCGACCTCGGTGCGAGCGTCGCGCTGGTGACCGACGGGCGGTTCTCCGGTGCGACCCGCGGGATGATGGCGGGGCACGTGGTGCCCGAGGCTGCGGTCGGCGGTCCCATCGCGGCCGTTCGCGACGGCGATCTGGTGACGCTCGACGTACCTGCCCGCACCATCACCCTGCACATCGACGACGCGGAGTTGACCGCCCGGTTGGCCGGTTGGAAGGAGCCCACCGCTCGCTACCGAACCGGGGTGCTGGCGAAGTACCGAGCGCTGGTCTCGTCCGCGGCGCATGGCGCGGTCATGGGCACCATGCCGGCACCGGGCCCGCTCGGGTTGGACTGAGACCGCTCTGGGTGGAGGATCCTGCCGTCGCCCGGCGTCACGTCCCCACACCCGTCGGGTGCCGTCCCTCCGGACGGCACCCGACGTCGGTCTTGCGTCAGCGGGTCATCTGGCCCATGGCAACCGCTGCCCGATCTCGGACGCCGCGGTCCGACCGTAGGTGCTGGCGAGCCCGTTCGCGAATGCCGTCGGGTGGATGTCGTACTCCTGTGGACCGACCGTGCGCAGCACCAGTGCGGCCAACGCGCAGCCGAGCTGTGCGGCTCTGACATCCGGCAGGCCCCAGTTCACGCCGGCGAGGAACCCGGCCCGGAACGCGTCTCCCACGCCGGTCGGTTCGATCTCGGCGTCGACCGCCACGGCGGAGACCTCCTCCGCCGGGTGGTCCAGGCTCTCGATCCGGGCACCCTTGGCGGCGAGGGTGGTTACCCAGGTGCCGACACGGGCGAGGATCTCTCGCTGGGTCCACCCCGTCTTCTGCAGCACCAGAGCGTGTTCGTACTCGTTGGTGAACAGGTAGCGGGCACCGTCGACGAGGCGACAGATGTCCGCCGGGCGCATGAAGGCCAACTGTTGGGAGGGGTCGGCGGCGAACGGGTATTCGTTGGCCCGGCACTCGTCGGTGTGCCGAAGCATCGCGGCTGGATCGTTGGGGCTGATGATCACCAGGTTTGTGCCACCCACCTGCTCGACGGTTGGGCGCAGCTCCAGCTTCTGAGCCTCGGTCATCGCACCGGGATAGAACGACGCGATCTGGTTGCCGTCCTGGTCGGTGGTGCAGAGAAAACGCGCGGTGTGCAGCTCCTCGGACACAGCGATGAACGACACGTCCAGGCCGTTGCGTTCCAGCCACGACCGGTAGTCGGCGAAGTCGACGCCGGCGGCGGCGACGATCACCGGCCGCAGGCCCAGTCGGGCCAGGCCGAGGCCGATGTTGGCGGCGACCCCACCGCGGCGTACGTCGAGCGAATCGACCAGGAACGACAGCGACACCCGGTCGAGGGAGTCCGGTACGAACTGGTCGACGAAGCGGCCTCGGAAGGACGTGAGGTGGTCGACGGCGATCGACCCGGTGACGATGATGGTCACGACAGCTCCCTATCGTTCACAGGCTGGCCGCAGCCCGCAGAGCCGGTACCCGGTCGGTCCGCTCCCACGTGAAGGTGTCTTCGGCACGGCCGAAATGGCCGTACGCGGCCGTATGCACGTAGATCGGGCGTAGCAGTTCAAGATCGCGGATGATCGCTGCGGGGCGCAGGTCGAAGACGCTGGTGAGCGCGGCGTGGATACGGTCGACGGGAATCTTCTCGGTGCCGAAGCACTCCACGAACAGACCCACCGGCTCCGCCTTGCCGATGGCGTACGCAACCTGGATCTCGCAGTGTGTCGCCATTTCGGCGGCGACCACGTGCTTGGCGAGCCACCGCATCGCATAGGCGGCGGAGCGGTCCACCTTCGACGGGTCCTTGCCGGAGAAAGCCCCTCCGCCATGCCGCGAGATGCCGCCGTACGAGTCGATGATGATTTTGCGTCCGGTCAGGCCGGTGTCGCCCATCGGCCCCCCGATCTCGAACCGACCGGTGGGGTTCACCAGTAGCCGGTACTCGTCCGCGCGCAGCGTCAGCTCGGCCAGGGCCGGCTCCACCACGTGCTTGCGGATGTCCTCGGTCAGCAGCCCCTCGACGTCGATGTCGGCCGCGTGCTGGCTGGAGACGACGATGGTCTCCACCGCGACCGGGCGCACCCCGTCGTAGGCGATGGTGACCTGGGTCTTGCCGTCTGGACGGAGATACGGCATCGCGCCCTCGCGCCGAACGGTGGACAGCCGGCGGGAGAGGCGGTGAGCCAACGTGATCGGCAGCGGCATCAACTCGGGAGTGTCGGTGCACGCGTAGCCGAACATCATGCCCTGGTCGCCGGCGCCCTGCTGGTCCACCGCGTGGGGATCATCGCCACTGCGGGACTCGTACGCCCGGGTCACGCCTTGGGCGATGTCTGGCGACTGCCGTCCGATCGCGACGTTGACACCGCAGGTACGGGCGTCGAAGCCCTTTGCCGACGAGTCATACCCGATTCGCAGTACCTGTGCCCGGGCCACCTCCGCGGCATCGACACTGGCATGTGAGGTGACCTCGCCGGCGATGTGGATTTGCCCGGTTGTGATCAGTGTTTCCACGGCCACTCGGCTGTGCGGGTCTTCGAGGAGAAAGGCATCGAGAAGTGCATCGCTGATCTGGTCGGCGATTTTGTCCGGGTGCCCTTCTGTAACCGATTCCGAGGTAAAAAGACGGTAAGGCACAATAGACCTCCACGGATGTCACAGAGGCGCCGCGGCGACGCCGTCATCGCGCTGGGCGCTGCCGTCATGAACGGGATCTCGGATGCGAGACCTGCCGTCAAGTGTTGCCTTCGCCTCGAATCGGAGCATCGGAGGGAAGTAGCAGACACGGTGGCACGTTCCTCGTAGCGGACTGTTCCCTTCGGAGGTTCACTGAGCCCTCGGTAATGCCGCAAAATTGGGCGGGACCGGGCCGCCGGACCGCAGGCGCCGTGTCACTGACGACCGTGCTCAGCCGTCACCATTCGCCCGGCTGAGGCACGACCCGGATTCGGAGTTTCCTGGAGGGGACTGTGTCGACGCACCGTATACCCGCGCCATCCTCGTCACCGTTGACCGATCGGCGGCCGGCCTTCGACCTGTTCGAGGGTTACGCGCTCAGCAACGTGCTCGCCGGGCTGGAGATCGGCGGTCTGCTCGCCACCCTGGAGCGGGACGGCCTCTCCGATGAGATCGTGCTGGATCGGGCACCCGAGGCCGCCAAACTGCTCGTAGCCAGCCTGCGGTACCTGGTGGACCGGGGCGTGGTGCACGCAGGTGAGGGCGGGTATGCCCTCACCGAGTATGGCCGGGAGATCTGTGCGGACAAGGGCTACCTGGTGTGGCTGGTGGGCGGCTACGGCCGGCCATTGTCCAAACTGGACAGGTTCGTCACCGGTGCCGCCCGGTACGGCCTCGACTACACCCGCGACGGTGAGTGGGTTGCCGGCGGTGCCGCCATGCTCGGCCGGGCCGATGTCGTGCCCTACGCGGTGGGCCTGCTCAAGGGGATCGACTTCACCCGGATGGTGGACATCGGCTGCGGCAACGCCCGGTTCCTGCTGCTCGCGTGCCAACAGTTCGGCGCCTCCGGGGTCGGTGTCGATCTGAGCCCTGAGGCGTGCCAACTCGCCGAGGTGGCGGTAGACCGGGCCGGAATGCGGGAGCGGGTGCAGATCGTCCTGGGCGACGCCGAGGACCTCGATCGCATCCCGGGACTCGCCGAGACCGACCTGGTCGTCACCTTCTTCCTGCTGCACGAGGTCCTCGGAAAGGGCCGCGAGGCGCTTGTCGGTTACCTGCGCGAGCTGTCCGACCGGCTGCCCCCCGGCGCGCACCTGCTGGTGGCCGAGGTCGAGCCGCCGGACGGCGGAGTCTCGTCTCGGCAGTGGTTCACCCCCGAGTTCGCCTATGTGCACGCCGTCATGTCGCAGATTCTCTACACAGCGCAGCAGTGGACCGAGGCGTTGACCGACGGGGGGTTCGAGGTGGCCGAGGTGTTGCGTGACGGGATGCCGGGCGGCCTGATCATCCTCGGCCGGAAGCCGGCATCGTGAAGCCCGTCGGTCTCGCGACCGAAGCCCGATCATGCCTCGGCTACCAGATGATCGCGGGCAGACCGTCCGGGGCGGCGAAGCCTGTCGGCTTCCGGTCGATCAGCCGCACCGGTCATCTCGCGGGTCCGCTCGCGGAGGCCGCCCTGCGCGGGCGGTATCTGCGGCCCCAACTCGCCGCGGTGCTGGCCGACGAGATTCGGCCCGGTGCCGGGCCCGGTGCCGTGGCCCTCGCGATCGCCGGTCGCTGCGTCGCCATCCTGGTGGTGAACGATCGGGAGGCCGCCACAGGGGTCCTGCTCGGCGATCGGCTGCTGGAACCGGAGGCCGAGGATTCCGTGTCGCTGTGGCACGGCACCTCACGATCGGTCCTGCGTCCCGCGGAACACGCCGACCTGATCGTTCAACTGCAGTGGCTCGCCGCGACGGCCGGTGGACTGCACGCCGGACAACTCCTCTTCCCAGTTCCCCGCGAACCCGGCGACCGGCTCCCGGTCGTACCCGGCACGTGGACGGCGCAAGGCCCCGACGCAGCGACCCTGATCGTGAGGATCACCCCATGAGCGAACTGCGCCGGGACGCCGGCACTGTCGGCGCCGACGATGTCCTCGACGGCGTCGCGCCGCTCAACATCGACGCGGTCGCCCGTCGGTTGGACCAGGCATGGGAGAGCGGCACGACGATCGCGCCGCTGAGCGAGAGCGAGGGGCTCACCTCGGCGCAGACCGCGTACGCGATCCAGGCCCGGTGGAGTGAGCTGCGGGTCGAGCGCGGCGACCAGATCATCGGTCGCAAGATCGGCTTGACCAGCCGCGCGATGCAGGAGCAGATGGGGGTCTCCGAGCCCGACTACGGCAGCGTCTGGTCGTCGCGGTTCTACCCGGCGCGCGACGGCCGCACCGAGATTCCTGCGGACGTGTTCATCCAACCGCTGGCCGAGGCGGAACTGGCGTTCCTGATCGGTCGCCCCGTCCGTGGTACCGAGGTGACGCCGATCGAGGTGCTGGCCGCCACCGAGGCCGTGGCTGTCTCGGTCGAGATCATCGACAGCCGGATCAACGATTGGAAAATCAAGCTGGCGGACACCATCGCCGACAACGCCTCGTATGGAGGCATGACGGTGGGGCCGTGGCAGCGGGCCCTGCGCTACGCCGATCTCGGCACGCTCGGCATGGTCGTCCACCACAACGGAGAGCCAACGATCGAGGCGGTGGGCGCCGCGGCCCTTGGGCATCCGGCCCGCTCCGTGGCGTGGTTGGTGAACAAGCTCGGCTCCTTCGGCGTGGGGCTGGCGGCGGGGGACATCGTGTTGTCCGGCTCACTGGGCCGCTCGCTGCGGGTCAGGGCCGGTGACGTCTTCCGCGTCGAGTCCTTCGGCCAGCCCGGGCTGGCCGTGACCCTGTGCTGACAGCAACGGGACGGAGCTGATGATGGTGTCTGGAGAACGCTCTGCGGCTGGCCGGTTCGCCGGCCGGTCAGTGTTGGTCACCGGCGCGGCGAAGGGTATCGGCCGGGCCGCTGTGGCGGGGTTCGCCCGCGCGGGTGCCCGTATCGTCGCGGGCGACATCGACGGTGAGGCACTGCGGGAACTGCCCGCAGTGATTCCGGTGGCGGAGATCGAACTGGTCACCGCCGACGTGTCCGACCCGGATGGTGCCCGCTCCATGGTCGAGGCGGCGGTACGCAGGTACGGCGGGTTGGATGTGGCGATCGCGAATGCGGGGATCATCCCGTTGGCGGGGATCCTGGACACCTCGGTCCAGGACTGGAACGACGTGATGGCGGTTGACGGCAGGGGAATGTTCCTGACCTGCAAGTACGCCATCGAGCAGATGAGCGGTGCCGGCGGGGGCGCGATCGTCTGCGTTTCGTCGATCTCCGGATTGGCCGGGCAGAAGGGCCAGGCGGCGTACGGCCCGGCAAAGTTCGTCGCCACCGGTCTGGTCATGCATCTGGCAGTGGAGTGGGCCGCCGCTGGCATCCGGGTCAACGGGGTCGCTCCGGGTACGATCCGCACCGACCGGGTTCAGGCGTTGGCTGACGAACCAGGCGGACCGGAGTACCTGGAGTCCATCGCGCGGATGCACCCGATGGGTCGCTTCGGTGAGCCCGACGAGGTGGCCGACGCCATGCTCTTCCTGGCCTCGGACGAGGCAGCCTTCATCACCGGCACGGTGCTGCCGGTGGACGGCGGATATCTCGCGCAGTAGCGCCCGGGGAAGAGACCGTCGAGCGGCGCCGGCGGCCCCTCTCCGAAGCGCGGCGCCGCGCTGCTCAGGGTGTGCCGCGCGGCGCACCTCGCTCAGCCCGTCCAGGATCATCCGGCTGTCGACCGCGCAGGCGACCAGCCCCAGACCGCGCTCCCACCAGTCGCGGGCCCGCAGTGCCGCTGGCGCGAACACCGCGGTGGCCATACCCACGGAGTTGGCCTTGGCCGCGACGGCGGTCAGTGTCTCCAGGACCAGGGGATGGTCCGGTTGGCCGGGGAGACCAAGCGCGTGTGAGGTGTCGACCGGGCCGAGGAAGACGGCGTCCAGTCCGTCGACCGCCATGATGTCGTCGATGCTACGGATGGCCTCGACGCCCTCGACCATCACCATGACCAGGGTCTCCTCGTTGCTGCGGGCGAGCCACCCGGGGTCGCCCCTGAACCGTGCGGCGCGAACCCAGGGGTTGCTGCCGCGGCTACCGTGCGGCGCGAACCGTGCCGCCGCGACCACCGCTTTCGTGGTCGCGGCGGAGCCCACCTGTGGCACCAGTACGCCGTCCGCACCCAGGTCGAGTACCGAAGCGATGGCCGCCGCGCTGTTGTCGGTGACGCGGACGACGGCCGGGAGTTGGTGTGCGGCGGCGGCCAGCAGCGCTTGGCGCACCAGATCCAACGTGTACGGCCCGTGCTCCATGTCCAGAATGACGAAATCGAAACCGGCGAGAGCGATGAGCTCGACGATCTCGGTGGAGGGAATCACGCTGAAGGTGCCCAGGAGTTTCTCGCCGGTCCGCACCCGGTTGCGCAGCCCGTGACGACCGACCGGCGCGGTGGCGGCCGGTCGGTCGGGGGCTGCGCCATGTCGTCCGGCGGTGGAGCCGGGCAGCTCGGCGGTGGGATCGGGATCCCGTGTCGGTTCCGGGCCCGTCATGTTGTCCCTCCGGTCGAGCGCCAACTGGAGGGCGTGGCGAACTGGTGGTTGACCGGACATCCGTGCCTCCGCCCGCTGAGTCAGTAGCGGTAGTGTTCGGGCTTGTAAGGACCCTCCTGCGGCACCCCGAGATACTCGGCCTGCGCCTTCGTCAACGTGGTCAGGTGGATGCCGAGAGCGTCCAGGTGCAGCCGGGCCACCTTCTCGTCCAGTTGCTTGGACAGGCGGTAGACGTCGACCGGGTACTGCTCGGTCTTCGTGAACAGTTCGATCTGCGCGATCACCTGGTTCGCGAAGGAGTTGGACATCACGAACGACGGGTGACCGGTGGCGTTGCCGAGGTTGAGCAGGCGGCCCTCGGACAGCACGATGATCGAGTGCCCGTCGGGGAAGACCCACTCATCGACCTGCGGCTTGATGTTGATCCGCTGGATTCCCGGCAGCTTCGTCAGACCGGCCATGTCGATCTCGTTGTCGAAGTGGCCGATGTTGCCCACGATGGCCTGATGCTTCATCCGCGCCATGTGGGCGGCGGTGATCACCCCCAGGCAGCCGGTCGCGGTGACGAAGATGTCGGCGTCCTCGACGACATCGTCGAGTGTGCTGACCTGGTAGCCGTCCATCGCGGCCTGGAGGGCACAGATCGGGTCGACCTCAGTGACGATCACCCGAGCGCCCTGACCCCGTAGTGACTCCGAACAGCCCTTGCCCACGTCGCCGTAGCCGTTCACCACCGCGACCTTGCCGCCGATCAGAACATCGGTCGCCCGGTTGATGCCGTCGATCAGCGAGTGGCGACAGCCGTACCTGTTGTCGAACTTGCTCTTCGTGACCGAGTCGTTGACGTTGATTGCGGGGAACAGCAGGGAACCACGTAGCTGCATCTCGTACAGACGGTGCACCCCGGTGGTGGTCTCCTCGGTGACGCCGCGGATCCCGTTGGCGATCCGGGTCCACCGCTGCGGCTCAGTGGCCAGCGACGCGCGAAGCAGGTCGAGAATTACCGCCTCCTCCTGACTGTCCAGTTCGGTGGTGGCGGGCACGGCGCCGGCCCGTTCGAACTCCGCGCCGCGGTGCACCAGCAACGTCGCGTCCCCGCCGTCGTCGAGGATCATGTTGGGCCCTTCGCCGTCGGGCCAGACGAGCGCACGCTCGGTGCACTGCCAGTACTCCGGCAGGGTCTCGCCCTTCCAGGCGAACACCGGTACACCCCTCGGGTCCTCGACCGTGCCGTCCGGGCCGACGGCGACCGCGGCGGCCGCGTGGTCCTGGGTCGAGAAGACATTGCAACTGGCCCACCGGACCTTGGCGCCCAGCGCGGTCAGCGTCTCGATGAGTACCGCGGTCTGTACCGTCATGTGCAGTGAGCCGGTGATCCGAGCCCCCCGTAGCGGAACGGCGTCGGCGAACTCGGATCGAAGCGCCATCAGACCGGGCATCTCGTGTTCGGCGAGGCGGATCTCCTTGCGGCCGAACTCGGCCAGGGAGATGTCGGCAACCTTGAAGTCATCGAATGGCATCGGCTCTCCCAAAAAATTTGGCATCAACGACCAGCGGGGCAACCACACGTTAGGCGATGTGGAGTGGCGCGGCCTAGGAGAATCTTTCGGTGAGGCGAATTATGCGACCCACATCGTAGTACCCGTGGCCGGAAGGTGTAGGGCCCGATACCCGCTTCGATCATCGGTTCAGGCACGCGGAGAGGTTAGTGTTCGGGATATTGCGTTCGCGTCGTGATCTTCCTCCAAGAATGGAGAAAAAGCGTGGCCGCGTCACAGGATTCAACGGCGGAGATCGGCATTATCGGGGGAAGTGGCCTCTACCAGCTGGACATGCTCGACGATCCGGAACTGATCATGCCGACCACTCCCTTCGGAGAGCCGAGTGGTCCGATCACGGTCGGTGCCCTCGCGGGTCGCCGGGTCGCCTTCCTGCCCCGGCACGGCGTCGGCCACCGGCTGATGCCGTCGGAGATTCCGGTGCTGGCCAACCTGTACGCACTGCGTGCGCTCGGCGTGCGGCAGGTCTTCGCGGTGAGCGCGGTCGGCAGCCTGTCGGAGAAATACGCGCCCGGTGATCTCGTCGTGCCCGACCAGATCGTCGACCGGACTCGGGGAAAGCGCCCGACCTCGTTCTTCGGCTCCGGGCTGGTGGCGCACGTGGCGATGGCCGATCCGTTCTGCGACCGCCTGCGCGGCGACCTGCTGGCCGCCGCGGCGGCGGTGGGCCAGGTGAATGTCGCCGACGGCGGCACCTACTGCTGCATCGAAGGACCACGCTTCTCCACCCGCGCCGAGTCGGAACTGTACCGCTCGTGGGGCATGGGCATCATCGGCATGACTGCGGTTCCCGAGGCTGGCCTGGCCCGTGAGGCGACGCTCTGCTATGCCAACCTCTGCCTGGTCACCGACTACGACTGCTGGCACGAGAGTGAGGACAGCGTCACCGCCGAATTGGTGGCCGACACCATGCGACGCAACGTGGAGGCCGCCGGCCGGGTGCTGCGCGAGGCGCTGGCGATCGTCGAAGTGGCCGCCGACTGCGACTGCCGGCACGCCTTGGCCGGTGCCGTGCTCACCGACCCCGCACAGGTGATGCCGGAGCTACGAGCGCGCCTCGGACTCCTGCTGGGCGACCACCCGGAGTTGGGGTCGTAGTCCGAGTCGCGACCGGAGCCGAGATGCGGGATCAGGACAAGGAAGTTCAAGCGGTGTCGAAGCTCCGCACCATACGCTCGTCCCGGCCGACGAGGGTGCTCCGGCGCCGGTGAGGGGACTCTCCCTCGTCGTGGGGCGGCGGGGGACGGAGGCACAGCGTGGTTGTCCTGTTCTATGTCGCGGTGGTCGTCATCTGGGGGAGTACCTGGGTTGCGATCGCGTACCAGGTGGGTGATGTGCCCGTCGCGGCGTCCATCTGCTACCGGTCGGCCGCAGCGGCCCTGCTGCTGTTCGGCTACCTGCTCGTGCGCAGAACGCCGTTGCGGTTCAGGTTCCGGCAGCACGTGCAGATGGCGCTGATCGGAACGCTCATGTTCTCCGGCAACTATCTCTTCCTCTACACGGCGGAGGAGAAGATCGCCTCGGGCCTGGTGGCGCTCTTGTTCTCCATGACGTTGCCGCTCAATGTCATAAACACCTCCATTTTCCTGCGAAAGCGGATCAGCCCGATCGTGCTGGTCGCCACCGTACTGGGTATCGCCGGCGCCACGATCATGTTCTGGCCTGATCTTGTAGGCATGCGCGCCAATGCGGAAAGCCTCTTGGGTGTGGGCATGGCGTTGGCCGGTACCATGTGTTTTTCGCTGGGTAACATGGTCTCGGTGAGTAGCCAGGAAGCGGGTGTTCCAGTGGTGCAGAGCGAAGCCTTCGGCCTGCTCTACGGCGCGCTGATCCTGGTTCCTGTTGTCCTGGTCACCGGCGGTTTCCGAGTCTCACTCGAACCCACGTACATCATCTCGCTGGCCTATCTCGTGATCTTCGGTTCGATAATCGGCTTTGCGTTCTACCTCACGCTCCTCGGTCGTGGCGGGGCGGCCCGGGCGGGTTACATCACCGTCCTGTTCCCGATCGTCGCCCTCGTCTGGTCCACGCTCCTGGAGAGCTACGTCTGGACGCTGCAGGCCCTGTGCGGAGGCGTACTGATCCTGCTCGGCAGCGCGATCGCGATCACCCCACCGGATCGGTTGCGCTGCATGACCCGGTCGGCATTTCGCCGCACTCGGCCCGAAGCCGCCCGACATGCCGCGGTCCCCGGGCCACCCGTGCTCGACGACAGGCCGGACGAAGAGTCACGAACGGCAATCCCACGCTAAATGGAGGAAGAACACTGTGCAGTATGACGCCGTGGACAAGCAACCGGACTTCCCCGCGTTGGAGCGTCGCATCATCGAGCGCTGGCGGGCACGTGACGTCGTCCGCGCCTCGATGCGGGAGAAGCCGGGTGCGCCACTGCTGAGTTGCTACGACGGGCCGCCAACGGCGAACGGACGGCCGGGCGTGCACCACGTCGAGGCCCGCGTCTTCAAGGACGTCATGCCGCGGTACTTCACCATGAAGGGCTACCACGTACCGCGCCGGGCGGGGTGGGACTGCCATGGCATCCCGGTCGAGCTTGAGGTGGAGAAGCAGCTCGGCTTCACCGGCAAACCCCAGATTGAGCAGTACGGCGTCGCTGAGTTCAACGCCCGGTGCAGGGAATCGGTGACCCGCTACGTGGAGGACTGGAAAAAGCTGACCGAGCGCATCGCCTACTGGTGCGACATGGAGGACGCTTACTGGACGATGTCTCCGGCCTATGTGGAGAGCGTCTGGTGGTCGATCAAAAACATGTACGACCGCGGTCTGCTCTACGAGGACTTCCGGGTGGTGCCGTACTGCCCGCGCTGCGGCACGACGCTCTCCGATCACGAGGTGGCGCAGGGCTACGCACAGACTGAGGACCTGAGCATCTACTTCGTGCTGCCACTGCTGACTGGCCCACTGGCCCCGGGCGGCTCAGGCGTGGGCGGCGATCCGGCGGGCGCCTCGCTGCTGGCCTGGACCACGCTGCCGTGGACCGTCGTTTTCAGCACACTCGCGGTGATCGGCAACGACATCCGGTACGTGCTCGCCCGCGGCGGCCGGGCCGGCAACCGCCTGGTCGTGCTGGCTGCCGACCTGGTGGAGGCTGTGTTGGGGGCAGAGGCGGTGGTGGTGCGCGAGGTCGACAACGGCGAACTGCTCGGCGCCCGCTACCGAGCCCCGTTCGAGTACGTCGGCCCGGGGTCACCGGACGATCCCGACGGCGATCCGGCGTCGACCCGGTTCGTGGTGGCCGGTGACTTCGTCACCACCGGTCAGGGCACCGGCATCGTGAGCACGGCCCCCGCGTACGGCGAGGACGACATGCGAGTCGCCAAGGAGAACCACCTGCCGGTGGTCAATTACGTCGACACCGCCGGCTGCTTCGACCAGCGGGTCGGGCCCTACGCCGGAATGTACGTGCGTGACGTCAACGTCCAGGTGGTCCAGGACATGGAGGCGTCCGACTATCTGCTCTTCAGTGAGCTCTACTCGCACACGTTCCCGTTCTGCTGGCGCTGCTCCACTCCGCTGCTCTACTATGCAAAGCCGTCCTGGTACATCGCCACCACCCGGTACCGCGACCGGCTGCTGGAGGAGAATGCCACGGTCGACTGGCGCCCTGAGCACATCCGCTCAGGCCGCTACGGTGACTGGCTCACCAACAACGTCGACTGGGCTCTGTCCAGGGAACGTTACTGGGGCACGCCGATGCCGCTCTGGCGATGCCAGGCGTGCCGGCACACCAAGGCGGTCGGCTCCCTGGCCGAGCTTGGCGAGCTGACCGGTGGCGACATGTCGGCCATGGACCCGCACCGGCCGTTCGTCGACGATGTGACGATCGCCTGTGCCGCCTGCGGGGACGGTGAGATGCGCCGCGTACCGGAGGTGATCGATGCCTGGTACGACTCGGGTGCGATGCCGTTCGCGCAGTTCGGATATCCGCACAAGCCGGGAAGTAGCGAGAGTTTCGAGCGGTTCTTCCCGAGCGACTACACTGCCGAGGCTATCGACCAGACGCGTGGCTGGTGGTATTCGCTGCACGCGATCTCGACCATCCTGTTTGACCGGAACAGCTACCGGCGTGCTCTGTGCCTTGGTCATATCGTCGACGTCAACGGACGTAAGATGTCCAAGTCACTGGGAAATGTCCTAGATCCGTGGAGTCTGATCGACAGTCACGGTGCCGACGGCCTGCGTTGGCTGATGCTGGTAGAGGGTAACCCGTGGCAGCCCCGCCGGATCGGTGACGAGAGCGTCCGGCAGGTCACCCGCAAGCTGTTGTTGACCATCTGGAACACCTACTACTTCTTCGTGACCCACGCGGAGCTTGCCGGCTGGAACCCGCGGACGGCTCGGCCGGTCACCGGGCCGGTGCCGGTGATGGACCGCTACGGGCTCGCCGAGGTCGCCGACGTGGTGACCGAGGTCGACCGGGCTTTCGCCGAGTTCGACATCACCCGAGCCGGGCGTCGGGTGGCTACCTTCGTCGACGATCTGTCGAACTGGTACCTCCGCCGTAACCGGGACCGGTTCTGGGACGCCAGTGCAACGGAGTTGTCCGATGATGCCAACTCGGCCTTCTCCACGCTCTACACCTGCCTGCGAACGCTTGCCGGAATGTTGGCGCCGCTGACGCCCTTCCTCGCCGACGAGATGTACGAGAACCTGGTGCGCCGATTCGACCCGGAGGCGCCGGATTCGGTACACCTGAGCCGGTTCCCGCAGGCGCGGACCGGCACCACAGACCCGGATCTACGTAAGGCGATGACACTGACCCGACGGGTGGTCGCGCTGGGCCGCGATGCCCGGGTGGGAGTCGGGGTGCCGGTGCGCTGTCCGTTGCAGCGGGCCGTGGTGACGGTGCCCGCCGACGAACGTGACTGGCTGGAACCGATGCGGGACATCATCGCCGCCGAGCTGAACCTCAAACAGGTGACGCTCGCGACGAGCGAGTCCGCCGAGATGGTGAAGTACACGACCAAACCGAACTTCCGGGTGCTGGGACCGCTGTTCGGCGCGCGTACCCCTGCGGTCGTCGCAGCGATCCAACAGGCCGACGCCGACACGGTGGTGGCCGCGCTGCGCGCCCACGGACAATTCGAGGTATGCGTCAACGACGAGACGGTCACCATCGCCGCCGAGGCAGTGCAGGTCATCGAGGAGCCGGTGACCGGTTGGCAGATCTCGACCGAGGGTGGATACAGCATCGCGATCGATCGGGCGATCACCACCGAGCTGAGGCTGGAATGGCTCGCCCGGGATCTGGTGCGAATGCTCAACGAGCTGCGCAAACGACGTGATCTGCACATCACCGACCGGGTGCGGCTCTCACTGCGGATCGAGGATGACCCGCACAAGGAGATCGATTCGGCCTTGCGTGCCCATGAGGCGGCGCTGCGCCGGGACGTCCTGGCAGTTCAGATTGACCGGACCGAGACGCCGCCGGAGACCGGGGAGCGGATCCGTCTGGGCGACGGTACCGTCGTGGTCGATCTGGAGGTAGTCCGGTGACCTGTGTGACCACCACCAGATGGAGGAACCAATGCCCGACCTTTACGAGTCGGATGCGCTCACTCCGAAGCAGGCCTGGGACGGCGTTTCCGTGCGCCTCCTCTCCGGGCAACGAATGACGATGGCGATCGCGGAACTTGGGCCCAACGTCCGGGTCCCCAGGCATCGGCACGACAACGAGCAGATCGGTACGGTGATCCAGGGCTCAGCCCGGTTCGTGACCGACACGGAGTCGTGCGAGCTGCACGCCGGTGGCACGTACCGGTTGCCGGGTGGGATCCCGCACGAAGTCACGGCGGGGACCGAGGGTGCGGTCATCGTGGAGTGCTTCAGCCCGCCGCGTGACGACTGGGACTCGCTGCCCGAGGCCCCCAGCGGTTCCCTCCGTTGGCCTACGCGACCGGATTGGCGATGAAGGCGCTGGTGTGCGTCGGCCCACCGAATCTGGTGGAGCTGCGTGAGGTGAAGCCCCCCTTCGCCGAACATGGCGACGCGGTTGTGCGGGTTGAGGCGGTCTCGGTCAACCGGGGGGAACTGCACCGGCTGATGTCGTCGTCACACTTCGGCTGGCAGCCGGGATGGGATTTCGCGGGGGTCGTGGTGCGTGCACCTGGAGGCACGATTCCCGCGGGCGGCCGGGTCTGCGGATTGGTCGTCGAGGGGAGTTGGGCGGAGCAGCTGACGGTTCCCACCGGGCAACTCGCCCGGATTCCGGACAACGTGAGCAGTGAGGCGGCGGCGGCCCTGCCCGTGGCGGGGCTGACCGCCCTCCGGGTGCTGCGCCTCCGTGGCGACCTAGCCGGACAGTCGGTGCTGGTGCAAGGGGCGGCGGGCGGCGTCGGGCGGTTCGCGGTGCAGCTCGCGCGGCGTGCCGGAGCCCACGTGATCGCCGTGGTGGGCAGCCCCGATCGCGCTCGCGGTGTCCTGCAACTCGGGGCGCACGAGGTGGTGCACAGCCTTCAGGGCCTGCGCCGGAGGTACGACCTGATCCTTGAGTCGGTCGGCGGCAGCGTCCTGTGCCAGAGCATCGATCTGCTGGCCCCCGGCGGCCTGATGGTCTGTTTCGGCAGTTCCTCCCAGGCCGAGACCACTCTGTCGATCGCCGACTTCTACTCCAAACAGGCCACCATCCGGGGTTTCTACCTGCTGTACGACATCGTGCGGGAAGCCCCGGCCGCTGACCTGGAATATCTGCTCAGGCTCAGCGCCGACGGCGAGTTGGTGACGGATGTGGCCGCCGTCGCGGACTGGACCGACGCGGCGACCGTCCTCGGTCGGCTACGAGCCCGTCAAATAGCGGGTAAGGCCGTGCTGCGCACCTGCCCGCCCAGCCCGCGGACGCCGGGGGCGACCGATGAGTGAAGGGTCCTGGTCGCCACTCTCCGCGGCCCATGAGCAGGTTCGTGCGGAGGTCCGGACGATCGTGGAGGAGGTGGTGGCACCGCAGGCCGCGGAGCTGGACCGCAGCGGCGAGTACCCCTGGGCGTCCCATCGGGCACTGGTGGATGCCGGGCTCTATGCCCCGCACGTTCCCGCCGCCTACGGCGGCCGCGGTGCTGATGCGCTCACCTCGTGCCTGATCATCGAGGAGGTGGCCCGGGCGTGTGCCTCGTCGTCGCTGACCCCCAACGTGACCCGGCTGGTCAGCCTGGTGCTGCTGGCGGCTGGCGCCGATCAGGTCAGGGAGCGCTACCTGCCAGCGGTGATCCGGGACGGTGCGATCCTCTCGTTCGCTCTCTCCGAGACTGATGCCGGCAGCGACGTCTCGGCGATCTCGACGCGCGCCGTCCGCGACGGTGACTCCTACGTGCTGACCGGTGCCAAGCGCTGGATCACGAACGGTAACGTGGCCGATTACCACCTCGTGGTCGCGGCCACGGACCCTGGGCCAGCTTCGTGCTTCATGGTGCACGCGGATGATCCAGGGGTCCGGGTCGGTACGGCCGAGGACAAGCTCGGGGTCCGCGCGTCACCGACCTGCCCGCTGTACTTCGAAGACACGCGAATTCCGGCAGACCGGTTGGTCGGACGCGAAGGGGAGGGGCTGCGCCTGGCGCTGTCCGCATTGGACCATAGCCGGATCACGATCGGTGCGCAGGCGGTCGGTGTCGCACAGGGGGCGCTGGACTATGCGGTCCGGTACATCGAGGGGCGGCGGCAGTTCGGTCGGGCCATCGCCGAGTTCCAGGGTGTCAAGTTCACGATCGCAAACATGGCGATGAAGCTGGCTGCGGCCCGTGAACTCACCTACGCGGCGGCGGCCAGGTGTGAGGCGGGCGCCGAGGACCTGCGCTTCTACGCGGCGGCAGCGAAGTGTTTCGCCTCGGACGTCGCGATGGAGGTCACCATCAGCGCCGTACAGCTTCTCGGCGGCAACGGCTACACCCGGACGCACCCCGTCGAGCGGATGATGCGCGACGCGAAGGTGACCCAGATATATGAGGGCTCGAATGAGATCCAGCGGCTCGTCATGGCTCGAACACTGTTGGCCGACGCGTGATGTCGAACCTCCCCGGTGTTGATCAGAGATAGGATGGCCCGATGCGGTCTGTGATGCGTCTGGTCGACTGTGGCGAATTTAGTGTGGACGACGTGCGGATCCGTGCCGACCGCAGGGCATGGTTTCCGCCCGAGGTGCACACGGATTACCGGTTGGTGTTCGTCCGTAGCGGTCTGTTTCGGCTGCGCGTGGGTGACTGGGATCTCGTGGCCGATCCCATGCTGGCTTACATCGCGCGACCCGGCGACGAGCAGCAGATAGCGCACCGGGTGGACGTCACCGACATGTGCACCAGCATCACCTTCTCCGCACCGTTGCTCCGCGATGTCGTTGGCACGGATGGGCTCGGTACCACTCGGCCGATGGTCACCACCGGCCGCATCGATCTGCTTCACCGACTGCTGGTCTCCCGGGCGCGGGCGGGCACGGACGAGTTCGAGCTGCACGAGCGGGTGTCCCAGTTGCTCTACGCGATGCTGGACCCGTCACGGCAGCCGAGTCCGCCAGCGACGGTGCCGAGTACGATAACCGTCCGTCGGCTGGTGGACGGCGCACGGGAACTGCTGACCGATGACCCGGTCTCGCTCAGCCTGCGGGATCTGGCGCGTGAGCTGCATTCGTCCCCGCCCTACCTCAGCAGGGTGTTCCACCGTAACGTGGGCATGTCACTGACCCGTTTCCGTAACCGCATCCGGGTGTGTCGCGTGCTTGAGCAGATCGAAGCCGGCGAGCAAGGGCTGGCCAAGATCGCCATCGAGCTAGGCTTCGCTGATCACGCCCATATGACCCGGACCGTCCGCGCCGAGTGCGGGCACCCACCCGCCGCCTTCCGTCGAATGCTGACATCGGCGGCGGCGAGTTGAACCGATCCGGCGTCGAGGCGGTGACGCGATCGCGGTTCCGCGACACGTACCAGAGCCGCCCCCCTGCACGCCGGACGCGGGCTCGTGGAGGACCCGGGACGCTGTCGAGCGGAGAGTCAGCTTGATTCGTCGTTGCCCGACGCCGCTGCCTTCGTTATCACCCGATCGTTGAACTTCGCCAGGTCAATGACGTGGCGCTCGTGATGGCCGCGGCAAATCAGATCGGTGTCGTCGTGGCAGGTGACTCGGAAGCGTAGCCGCCTTCCGGCGACCTCGATGAGCTCGACCTCGGCCGAGACGGTCATGCCGATCGGCGTTGCGGCGACATGGCTCAGGTCGACATGGGTGCCGACGCTGTGCTGGCCAGCCGGAAGGACAGGTGCGATCGCCTCGATGCAGGTCGCCTCGACGAACGCGACCAGATACGCCGTCGCGAACACCCGGGGCATGTCGGCGAAGGCGCTGAGCGCGTGGTGCACGGAGGGAACGGTGAGGCCGTCGACGATCTTCAGCCGTCCAGCCCCGGCGAGGCCGGGGCGAAGTGTCGTTTGCATGAGCCCTCCTTTCTCGCCGGTCGGGTCACTGCGAACGACCACGGACCCGTGCGCACTGCTCCGCGGATCATATTAGCGGCTGTGGGTGGCAAACTGGAATTGTGGAGTCGGATACCGAAGACAGCGACCGGGGCGTGACATCGGGCACCGACAGCGAGCGACGCGAGGAACTCATCGCCCGGGTCCTGGAATACTCGGCCACCCACGGGTTGTCCGACATGTCGCTACGGCCGCTGGCCACGGCCGTGGGTTCGAGCCCACGCGTCCTCCTCTACTATTTCGGATCCAAGGAGGGCCTGATTCGTGAGGTTTTGGCCCGATCCCGTGCCCGGCAGCTCGATGCCGTCGAGCAGGCCGCCAACTCCGGCAGCGATCCCATCGAGACACTGTGGCGCTGGCTAACCGACCCCGGACAAGCAGAAATCGAGAGGCTGTTCTTCGAAGGGTGTGTCCGTTCGTTGCACAACCAGGACGGAGCCTGGCGTGACTTCGGCGCGGCGAGCGTCCAGGAGTGGCTGACGCCGATGCGCCAGGTGGTGACTCGCACCGGTGCTGCCGGCAACACGCCCTACGCGCCGACGCTGGTACTAGCGGCAATCCGGGGTCTCCTGCTCGACCTGCTGGCCACCCGCGACCAGGAACGGATCGAGGGAGCCTTTGCGGACCTGATCCGACTCCTCCGGACCGCACCGGAGGAGTCGGCCGGGTTGCCACCCCGTCCAGGAGTCACCTCGCCGGACGCAGCTCAGTAGGCGTCGAGAAAGGCTTTCAGCACACGTGCTCCGAACCGCAACGCGTCGATCGGCACCCGTTCGTCGTCGGCGTGGAACTGTGCGCTGAAGTCGAAGTCCGGGGGCAGCCGCAGCGGTGTGAAGCCATAGCAGGCCATGCCCAGCTTGGCGAAGGACTTGGCATCGGTGCCGGCGGAGAGGGTGTACGGCGTGGACACAGCTGTCGGATCCTCGGTGCGCAACGCCCGCTCGATCGCGGTGAACACCGGATCCTTGAGCGCCCGGCTGGTGTTCGCCATGGCCACTGCCGGCAGCCATCGCTCAAATTCCCACTGGACGCCGCTGCCGTCGAGTAGCCGTTCCACCTCCTGGCGGAAGTCCTGTTCCAATCCCGGTAGGAAGCGTGCGTCTATCAGGGCATCAGCGGTGGAGGGTACGACGTTCTCCTTGAATCCGGCGTTGACGATGGTGGCGTTGTAGGTGTGGCGCAGCGAGGCGTGCAGCATGCGCGACACCGGCCCGAGTGAATCCAGCAGATGGCGTACCGCCTCGGCGTCGCGGACATCGGTGGGAGTCTCCCGCGCCTCGGCGATCACGTCCAGGAAACGTTCCGTGCCGGTGGTCAGCTGGAACCGGCCGCCGTCCTCCAGCCTGCGGATCGCGTGGGCGATCCGCGTGATCGGATTGTCGCCATGGATCATGCTGGCATGCCCACCCGCGCCGGCCGCGGTCAGTCGGATCCACGCCACACCCTTCTCCGCAGTCTCCACCAGGTAGATCCGGCGCCCGTCACCGACCGGGACGCTGAAGCCGCCCACCTCACCGATGGCGACCGTGCAGCCGCCTATGAGCGACGGGTGTGACCGCACCAGGTGGCCGGCGCCGAGATTGCCGCCCATCTCCTCGTCGGCCAGGAACGCCATGACCACGTCCCGGGCCGGGGAGTCCCCGGTACGGCCGTAATGCCGGGCGGAGGCCAGCATCATCGCGGCCATGTCCTTCATATCTACAGCACCGCGGCCCCACAGGCAGCCGTCGCGCTCCTCGCCGCCGAACGGGTCGACTGTCCACCGTCGCTCGTCCACCGGCACCACGTCGAGGTGGCAGTGCACCAGCAGCGGGTCGAGCTTGGGCTGCCGACCCGGGATGCACACCACCACGTTGGTGCGTCCCTCTTCCGCCGCGAGCACGGTCACCGGCCAGCCAGCCTCGGTCAGCAGGTCGGCCACGTACTCGGCGGCTGGACGTTCCAACCGGCCCGGATTGGAGGTGTCCATTCGTAGCAGACCTCGACAGATTCCGACTACCTCGTCGAGATCGGTCGCGTCGGGCACCGGTCCGCCCTCAGGGGTGGCCTGTCCTGACATCACTTCCTCCGCACAATGCTCGTGGCACCCACGACGACCTGGCCGGCCGGGGAGTCGGCTACCGAGAGGAAGTCGGGGCCGGCTCGGCGGATCCGGCGGGTGTGGCGCTCTGCTCCTCGAAGGCGACGGACGGCAGGGTGACGGAAAGTGCCGACAACGTCGTCTGGTTCACCTCCCAGGTTGCGCCGGTGGGTCGGATGAAGGGGATCGTCGCCGGGTCCTCACCCCGTACGGCGCGGGCCGCGGTACCGGCGGCGAGGCTGCCGAGTTGCGCGTAGTCGGGTCCGACAGAGGCCAGCACCCCGGCCGTGGACGCGTCACCGGCGGTGATGATCAGAGGCACCTTTGCCTGTATCGCTGTGCCACCGACTGCGGGCATGCCAGCGATCATCGTGGTGTCGGGTGGGATGATCCACAGGTCGCTTCGGCCCACCAACGAACGAGCCGCCGCCGTGATGTCGCCGGATGAGGCGATCGTGGCCTCCACCAGAGTGATGTCAGGCCCGCTGTGCAGCGCTTGCTTGAAGCTCTCCGTCCAGATCCGAGAGGCCTCGTTGCTGGGATCGTAGATTGTTCCGATCCGACGTGGCATCGGAGTGATCTGCACCAGTTGCGCGAGGATCTCCGGTGGCTCGATGAAGCCCAGGCTGCCGGTGACATTGCTCTGCGAGGCATCGAGACTCTTGGCGACCTTGGCCTTGACCGGGTCGGTCATGGCCAGGCCGATGATCGGCTTTGTCGTCTCCATCTGGGCCAGTGCGATGATGCCCGGGGTGCCGGCGACCGCGAACAGGTCGTTGTCGGAGGACGCGAACTGCTGGGCGATGTTCTGGATGAGGCTGTGGTCGCCCTGTGCGTTCTTGAGATCAAAAATGATCTCGCGTGGGGCGAGTTCATCGGTCAACTGGCTCCTGAACCCGCCAATGATCTCATCGAGAAGTTCGGCCTGGCTGAGCTGGAACAGGCCGACCTTGAGGGGCGGCTGCCCCTGGCGGTCTCTCGAATCGGAGTCGGAGGCACAGCCAGCCACCATCAGCAGTGCGACGACGGCAACGACAGTTGACATGCGGAAGCGGCGGCTACGGCGTCTGTGCATGGCGCGGCTCCTTTACACGGTGGTTCAGCGACTTCGTGGTCGAGTGGCTTCGGGTGGTCGGGCCGGGCTGACGGTCTGCCTGCGTGTCTCGTCGTGCGGGCGCAGCGGGCCGGCCGGGCGGCCGGGTCGTTGTCGGCTCAGCCCTGCCCCCGAACGGCGAGTGCCGACCGGTCGGAGAGCACCGCACCCTTGGCGGCGATATCCGCGATCAGGGACTGCACGCTGAGGTTGGCCTTGGCGGAGCCCACGTAATCGCAGACGATGCGCCCGCCCGACATGACGATCAGCCGGTCACCGAGGGAGATGGCGTGCTCCATGTTGTGCGTCACCATGATGGATTTGCATCCCATCGTCGCGATGAGCTGAACCGTCAGTTGGAGCACTCGCTCCTGGGTCACCGGATCGAGGGCCGAGAGGTGCTCGTCCAGCAGGAGGATCTGCGGATCACAGAGGCTGGCCATCACAAGGGTCAGGCTCTGTCGCTGGCCGGCCGAGAGCAGCCCCACCGGCTCACGCAACCGGTCTTCGAGGCCGAGTTGCACCTGTGCCAACCGATCGCGCATCGTGACCCGACGCCGGTTCGTTACGGCCCACCGCAGGCTCCGGCGCCGACCTCGGTCCATGGCCAACGCCATGTTGTCCTCGATGCTGAGTTCTGCCATGGTGCCGGCGTGCGGGTTGTCGAAGACCCGTGCTATCCGGCCGCTACGCCGATAGTCCGGCAACTCGGTTATATCCACACCATCGGTGAGGATGCGCCCTCCGGTCGGACGGATCTCCCCTGACACCACGCCGACCAGCGAGCTCTTACCCGCACCATTCGAGCCGACCACGGTGATGAACTGCCCGTCTGGCATCCGCAGTGACAGATCGTCGAGGGCGATCGTCTCGGTCGCCGTGCCCCGGTTGTACGACAGTGAAATGTCAATGAGCTCCAGCACCGGCTGTCTCCTTGGTCCGGCCGCGTCGGGTAGATCCGCTCCAACGGCGGAAGGACGACGTCGATCCCGGGCTACGCAGCACCGTGCGCAGGCCACGCTCGGCTGCGAGCGCGGCTACCAGGATGATCGCTGTGACGCCCTTCAGATCGGTCGCTGGCACACCGAGTTGGAGCGCCAGGATCAGGATGAAACGGTAGGCCAGTGCGCCGACCAGCACGGCGATCACCACGCGCAGGACCTTGGAGCCGGCCGGTCGCACGATCAGATCGCCCAGCAGCACCGCGCCGATCCCCGCGATCAGGGTGCCGGCACCCATGTTGACGTCCGCGAAGTTCTGGCCTTGCACTACCAGGGCACCGCTGAGCCCGGCCAGCGCATTGGCGAGGAATAATGATAGAGCGAGCATTGCCCGGTCGTTGACCCCGCAGCTGCGGGCCATCCGGGCATTGACTCCGGTGGCTCGTAGTGCGAGCCCGATCCGGGTACGGAGCAGGAGCCCGACGGCCGCCAGCACGAACAGGACGACACTGCCGAAAATGGCCACCTTGATGAGGTCGCTGGTTACCGGATCCGCGACGTCGGACGCAGCGAGGATGTTCGGCGCACCGACCAGGCTCACCGATGGCCGTTCTAGGCCGCGCAGAGCCACGCTGTAGAAGCCGATCGACATGATCAGACCAGCCAGAATGACCGGTATTCGTAGCGCCAGGTGCAGCGCGGTGGTGATCAGGCCGAGACAGCCTGCAGCCATTGTGGCGACCATCAGACCCGCCGGAGCCGGTAGATCTCGCAGGACGAGACCGGTCAGCACGGTGGCGCCAATGGTGAAACTCACGTCGATCGTCAGATCAAAATCCGCGCGCAGCCGAAACACGAGGTAAATGCCGAGCACCGCGGGGACAAGGGGAAGGCCGGTGACCAAGGTGCCGAACATGAGATCGGACATCTGGCTCCTCGGGTTGGCGGCAACCGCCGAGGTCTGGTCGATTGATGATCTCGTTGAAACGACTGTTTCAGTAGAAACATAGTGGCGGTGCCAGATCAATGTCAAGAAAGTTGGTGCGGGGCCCGACGATCGGCCAATCAGCTAACCGGCGGCAGGTCGTGCCGCAGTCTCTGGTCGGCAACCTTGATCAGATCTGCGCAGACGAGCCGGAGAATCTCGACCATTGCCAACGCCGCCGGCGAGCGGTACCCGGTCGCCGGTATCGCCGCTCGTACCCGACGGAACAACCCGGAGGCATCCAGCGGTCGTACGGCGATGCCCCGGCGTACCGCCGGTAGCGTGAGTCGTGGTACCAGGGCCACCCCCACGCCGGCAGCGACCAGACCTTCGAGCGTCATCCGGTCGTCGGTGCGCAGCACGACGGCGGGTTCGAAGCCGGCCAACCGGCACGCCCGGGGTAGGACGTCCAGTGTCGCGCCGTGCCACACGCCCTGGATCCACCGTGCCTCCGCCAGGTCGGCCAGGCGTACCCGGGGGTGCTTGGCCAGCGGGTGACTCTCCGGCAGACCGATGTGGAGCGGGTCGTCGATGAGATCGACCTGGTGCAGGTCGTCGCGCTCGGGCCGCTCCGGCTCGAACTCGTAGACCAGGGCCAGTTCGATCTCCCGGGTGAGCAGTTTGGGGATGCACTCGTCCGGGTCACCCTGAGAAAGTTCAAGCCGAATTCCGGGATGGCGTCGCCGGAATTCGGCGATTGCCTGCGGTACGAGATACGCCCCGGCGGTGGCGAACCAGCCGATCCGCAGCAGGCCGGAGTCGATCGCGGCCAGCGATTGCAGTGCCGCCTCGGCGATCGCCATCCGGGTAAGGATCTCCTCAGACTCCCGTACCAGCAGGCGCCCCGGCTCGGTCAGGGTAGCGCCCCGCGCCCCGCGCTCCACCAGCGTCGTGTTCACCTCGCGTTCGAGTATGGCGACCTGTTGGGAGACCGCCGAGGGGGTATAGGCCAGCGCGCGTGCGGCGCCGGTAAAGGATCCGTGGCGTGCGACCTCGCAAAGAATCCTCAAACGACGTACGTCGAGCATGAAGCGATCCTTAAAGCTACCTATAGTGAGTGGAGCTTGTCTAAATGCTAGCGAGGTGGCTAGCATCGGGCGAGCCATCCTGGTAACGGACTTTCTGTCCCCGGTGGGTGTCCATCCCCAGGGCTGCCGATCTCCGGGAGCTGGCGTCGGCGCCCTACGCTCGCCTCATGCATGGGGGATTTGATGATCAGCAACTCCGTGTCGTCTACACGGCAGCCGCCAATCACGCCGCACCCCGCGGACGACGCCGTGCCTGCCACGTCCGCGCAGGAGCAGCTCTGGCTGTTGCAGCAACTGAAGCCCAACGCGACGGTGAATCATCTTTCCCTGATGGTGGACATTCAAGGTCCACTGGAGATTGACGCCCTGCGCAGAGCTTTGCAGGCGGTGGTCACGCGGCATGATGCGCTGCGGGCCGTTTTTCGACGGTCCGCGGGAACGCTCATCCAGGAAGTTCTGGCTGACAATCCGCACTTCACGATCTGTGACCTGGAGTCGGTCAGCCCCGGCGAGCGGGATCGGCAGCTGGCGAATGTCCGGGCCGATCACCTGCGCAGACCATTCGACCTGGCGGATGGGCCGCTCATTCGATTCGTCCTGGTCGTCTTGGACTTGGACAGATACCAGCTGCTCCTGGTCGGGCACCGGATCGTCATGGACGAGGCGTCACTCGACATCCTCACCCGCGAGCTGCTGGACTGCTACCGCAGCTTCGCGCAGCGCCGCCGACCCGAACTGCCCCCGTTACCGTTCCGTTTCATCGACTTCGCCCACCAGGCTGCCCGGCGTGGACCGGGTGCGGACCTCGATTACTGGCGTCGGGCGCTGGCCGACCTGCCCGATCCTCTGGAGCTGCCGTTCACCCGGGCCCGTGGCACCGAGCTCTGTCTCGATGCCGAGGTGCTGCCGTTCCGGATGACCGATCGGGTCGTGGGCGGCGTGCGGCAGCTCGCCGAACAGGAGGGCACCACGCCGTACGCCGTCCTGCTGACCGCGTTCGTGGTGCTCTTGCACCGGTACACCCGGAGCCGGGACATCGTCCTGGGCGCGATGCGCGAGGGGCGTTCGGCGCCGGGTGCGACGGAAGTGATCGGTGCGTTCGCCGATCTCGCAGTTCTGCGGATCGGCCTGCCGCCGGACCCGACCTGGCGCGAAGCGGTGCGGCTGGTCCGCGACGAACTGGCGGCGGCGCAGGCGCACCCGGACGTGTCCTTCCAGCAGCTGGTGCAGGCGGTCCGCCCGGAGCGTCACCTCAACCTGCACCCGTTGTTCCAGGTCATGGTCGCCCCGGCCCCCGATGCCGGCCGACATGGCGTCGAGGAGGTGGTCTTCGACATCGATGCCGGCCACGGAGAGCAGATACTCTACGATGTCGAACTGCGTATCGACACCGACGGTGGTTTGCTCAAGGTGTCCCGCGAACTGTTCGGCCGTGAGCATGCCGAGGAGATCCTGCACCACTACACCGGGCAGCTGGCGCAGTTGATCGAGGAGCCGGACACCCACCTGTCGAACCTGTCCCTGCTGACCGGTGTGGAACGAGCGGTGATCGTCCGGGACTGGAACCAGACCGGGACCGACTTTCCTGCCGGTAGCACCATTCAGTCACTCTTCGACACGTGGGCCGAGCGAACGCCGGACGCGCCTGCCCTGCACTGGCCCACCGTCGACCTGACCTACGCGGAACTGGAGATCCGCGCAAACCAACTCGCGCACCACCTTCGCGGCCTGGGGGTGGGGGTGGAGACCCGGGTGGGCCTCTACTTCGGGCACACCGCGTCCTGGGTGGTCGGCGCGCTGGCCACACTGAAGGCCGGCGGCCTCTACGTACCCCTCGACCCGGCATACCCGAGCGACCGGCTGACCGCCATGTGCGAGGACGCGGACGTCAAGGTGCTTCTGCTGCACAGCGCCGCGCAGGACGGGCTGGACTTCCCGGCGGCGAAGCGGGTCTTCCTGGACACCGACGAGGCTGTGATAGCACGCGAGTCAAGCCATCCACCAAAGGTGGAGGTGGGCCCGGACAATCTCGCGTACATCATGTTCACCTCAGGGTCGACCGGCCGCGCCAAGGCGATCGGGGTCACCCACCGCAACGTGGTACGAACCGTGTGTGAAACTCCGTACGTGGATTTCCGGCCGACCGACACGGTGGGGCAGGCATCCAACATCTCCTTCGACGCGGCCACCTTCGAGGTGTGGGGCGCGCTGCTCAACGGCGCGCGTCTGGTCGGCCTGCGCAAGGAGGACGTGCTGGACCCGCACCGCCTCAAGGCGCAGTTGCTGGCGCACCAGATCACGATCTTCTTCCTGCCCGCCGCGTTAATGAAGCACATCGTCAGCGAACAGCCGGACACGTTCGGTTCGCTGCGATACTTCTTCTCCGGTGGAGAGCAGGCGGATCTACACACGATCCGCCGGATGCTGCGGCACGGCCCGCCAGAAAATCTGATCAACCCGTACGGGCCAACCGAGACCACCGTCTTCGCCATCGTCTACCGGTGCAACGACATGCCCGACACCGAGACGTACGTGCCCATCGGTTACCCGATCGGTAACACCACGAGCTACGTGCTCGACGAGTACCTCCAGCCGGTGCCCGTCGGTGTCGTGGGAGAACTTTTCGTCGGTGGTGACGGTGTGGCTCGCGGGTATATCGGCCAGAGCGATCTCACCGCGGACAAGTTCATCGCCGACCCGTTCAGCGATCAACCAGGTGCCCGCCTCTACCGCACCGGTGACCTGGCACGCTACCGCCAGGAGGGGATGATCGACTTTCTCGGCCGGATGGACCGCCAAGTCAAGATCCGCGGTTTCCGGGTCGAGCCCGCCGAGATCGAGAACTGTCTGCTCGGCACCGGCCTGGTGCGCGAGGCGTCGGTCCAGGTCGGCGTCGACCGCAGTGGCGACGAGGTGCTCGTGGGGTACGTGACGCCCATCGGCACCGAGGTCGACACCGAGCAACTGCGGGAACAGGTCCGCGCCCGGCTCCCGATCTACATGGTTCCCGGTGTTTTCGTCACGCTCTCCGCGTTTCCGCTCAACGCAAACGGCAAGTTGGACATCCCCGCGCTCAAGCGCGTCCAGCCCAGCGAGGCGACGGGTGAAACGGCCGAGGCGCCGACGCCCACCGAAGCCCGCTTGCTGAAGCTGTGGCAACAGGTTCTCGGGGAGCGGATCGCGGTCTCCGACGACATGTTCACGGCGGGGGGCGACTCGCTGTCCCTGGTTCGGTTCATCGAGCAGGTTGGCGCCGAGTTCGTTATCGAGGTGCCCTACCGGGCCGCCTTCGATTGTCGGACCGTGGCTGCCCTGGCCGTCGAGATCGATCTGATACTGCCCGCAGGGCATGCGACGGAGACGGCGTACGGCGCATCGGCACCGTCGTCGGCCGAGGTCACGGGCAACGACCAACAGCAGTTGCTCGACATCTGGCGCGAGGTACTTGAGGTTCCCACCCTCGGCCCCGACGACAACTTTTTCGACAACGGCGGGCACTCGCTGAAGGTCACCCGGGTGGTGTCCCGGGTACGCACGGTCTTCGGCTGGGACGTGCCGGTCAGCCTACTGTTCGAGAATCCGACCGTAGCCACCTTCGCCGCGGCCTTGGCGGCGGTGATGGCCGAAGGGCCCGAGTCGCCCGTGTCAACGGCGATCAACCCGATGGCCACGGGTTCGCAGGACAGCATCGACTCCCTGCTCGACGAGATCGAGCGGCTATCTGAGGGCGACGTGGATCGCCTCCTCAATCCCGAAAGCTGAGCGGCCAGCCGATGCTGGACTTCGTCAAGCGGATCGACGCGATGACTCCGGAGCAGCGCCGCGCGCTGCGCACCACGCTGGACACGCGGGGAGAGCAGCTGAATGTCTTCCCACTCTCCCCGGCACAGCAACGGATGTGGTTCCTCAACCAGATCTACGGCGATCTGCCGCTCTACACCGTGCCGTACGCATTCTGGCTCGTGGGGCGTCTTGACACCGGTGCCCTCGGCGAGGCGCTGCTCGGGCTGGCTCGCCGGCACGACGCGCTACGCACGGCGTTCTTCGACGTCGACGGAGTGCCGTACCAGACGGTGCTTCCGGACAGCGACTTCCGCCTGGCGGTGCGGCACTGGCGGCCGCAGGACGCGGCCCGGCGCGACCTGGTGGACCGCCTCCTCGACGCCGAGGCAAGGCGCACATTCGACCTCACCCGCGGCTCGTTGGTCTCCGGCACGGTACTGACCAGCGGAGATCAGGACGACCGACACCTGTTGCTGCTGACCATGCATCACATCATCTGCGACGGCTGGAGCATGGGCATCATCTTCCGTGAGATCGAGGAGGGTTACACCGCCGTGATCGAAGGGAGAGAGCCGAATTTCGAGCCGCTGTCCGTCCGTTACGTTGACTTCGCCCGTTGGCAGGCCACCGATGTCAATGGCGAGAGATGCCAGAGACAGTTGCGGTACTGGCAGGACGAGTTGGCCGATCCGCCGGCGGCGCTGACGTTTCCGGACCGACCGCCTCCGTCGACGGCCGGCCTGTCCGTTGGCGAGTTGGAGTTGGCGCTCTGGCCCGCGTCTCTTGCCAGATCGGTGGAAGCCCTCAGCCGAGCTGAAGGAGCGACGCCGTTCATCACGATGCTGGCCATCTTTGCCGATCTGCTGCGTCGACGGACCGGGACCACCGATTTCATCGTAGGGACACCGGTGGCAAACCGGACCAGGCTGGAGGTCGAAGGGCTGGTCGGCCTCTTCGTCAACACGCTGCCGCTGCGGCTACGGCCATCCGGCGAGGAAAGCCTGCGCGAGTCGCTGCGGAAGGTGCGCTCGGTGACTTTGCGTGCGCAGACGCACCAGGACGTCCCGTTCGGAACGATCGTCGAGTCGCTCGGGGTGCACCGTACGAGTGGCCGCAATCCCCTGTTCGAGGTCTCCTTCATCGTCCAGGACCGGGAGACAGAACTCCTTCGCCTCCCCGGGCTGGAGGTGTCGATCGCACACGGCCACAGTGGCACGGCAAAGTTCGATCTGGCTGTGGGTTTGGTGTTCCTGACCGACGGGCTCAAGTGTTCCATCGAATACCGCCGGTCGGTGTTCGACCGGGAGTACGTGCGTGGACTACTCGACGAGATGCGAGAGCATCTGGAGGCCGCGCTCGCCGACCCGGATCAACCGATGGGATCGTTGAACGGCCGGGTGCCCCGGTGATGAGGATCGAGCGTCCACGGGGAATGGCGGCCTTCGTCGTCATCTGGCTGGGCCAGCTGTTGTCGGCCGCCGGCACACGAATGATCAACTTCGCGCTGGCCATCTGGGTCTGGCAACAGACCGGACGTGCCTCCGATCTCGCCCTGCTCACACTCATGGCGTTCGCCGCCACCGTGGTGGTCAGCCCGATGGTGGGCAGCCTGGTCGACCGGATCGGTCAGCGGACGTCAATCATCGTGAGCGACGTGGGCTCGGTGCTGACGACCGTCGCGGCCCTGGTCCTGTTCGCGACCGGCGCCGCCTCGTTCTGGCCGCTCGTCGCGGTGAACACGATCAGCGGAGCGTTCCTGGCATTCCAGTACCCCGCCTACGCCAAGCTCATCACGCTGCTGCTGGTCAAGGAGCAGTACACCCGCGCCAACGGGATGCTCTCGCTGGTGCGTTCGGTTCCCGCGATTTTCGCTCCCGGCATCGCCGGGCTGCTCATCGCCTACTCCGGCATCTGGAGTGTGCTGCTGGTGGCCCTGGCGTCCTTCGGGATCGCGATCGTGACGGTCCTGCTGATCGCGCTGCCGAAGCGCCCCGAGATCCAAGCTGATCCGGGCGGGAGCAGGTTCTGGAAGGACTCGATCCTCGGCTTCCGCTACCTGTTCCGCCGCGCTGGCTTTCTCGGTATGCAGGCGATCCTGTTCGTGGTGGGCCTGGTGTCCGCGATGGGTTTCATCGTGCTGACACCTCTGGTCCTGATCAAGGCTGACAACAACGAGGCACTTCTCGGTGCCATCAATTCGATCGGCGCGGTGGGCGGTGCGTTGGGTGCGTTGCTGGTCAGCGTGCTCAGGCCACCGTCACGCAAAATCTGGTGGATCCTGGGCGCGAGCATCGTCTTCAGCCTGTTCGGCAGGGTCCTCATGGGGTTCGGCGACGGCCTCGTCCTCTGGGCGATCGCCTGGTTCGTCTCCTGGATGAGTGTGCCGTTCGTCGAGGCGTACTCACTGACGATCTGGCAGCAGAAGATCCCGCCCGCGGTGCAGGGTCGGGTCTTCGCCGCCATGCAGTTCATCAGTCAACTCGCGCTACTCATCGGCTTCTCGGTGACCGGCGCGTTGATCGACCGCGTTTTCGAACCGCAGGCTCGGGAGGGGTACGGCCTCGTCGCGCTGTTCGAGCCGGTGGTGGGCACGGGCCCCGGGGCGGGGATGAAGCTGGTGTTCCTGCTGTCCGGCCTGATCGGCATCGCCGCAGCTCTCTACGGCATCTTCGCCCGGAGCGTTCGCGACCTGGAGATTCTCGTGCCCGACCACGGCGCTGCCGATCCCAGCTCCCCCGAAGGGGACGCCGCCTCGGACCCCGGCACCCAGGAGAAGGTCAGCCCGATCGTGGGGGCGTCCCTGGCGGGTGCCGAGCACGAGCCGGCGAGCTTGACTGACGTGCCGTCAACCGCTTCCACAGTAAATGAAAGGCGCGAGGACCGGTGAGCATCGACGAGCCGTACTACCGGGTCGTGGTCAATGACGAAGAGCAGTACTCGCTCTGGCCACTCCACAAGGAACCAGCAGTCGGCTGGCGGGACGTCGGAACGTCCGGCAGCCGTAGCGAATGCTTGGCTGAGATCAAACGGATCTGGACGGATCTCCGCCCGAAGAGCCTGCGCGTCTAGTCGTGGCGAGAGCGGGAGTCATGTACGGATACTCGTTGAACGGGGTCGGCGGCCTGCACGTCCTGCGATCCGGCGGCTCACCCCATCTACACCTGGTGCATCCGGGTGGCGGTGGCATCACCGCTTATCAGGGCCTGGCCGCCGCATTACCACAGGGGTGGACCGTCACTGCATCCGATGACATGGGCCAGGGCGATTCGGTGGAATTGTTGGCCGGTACCTACCTCCGCGAGCTACTCGGCCGTTCGTACCTGCCTGACCTGCTGGGGGGATGGTCACTGGGCGGCCTGGTCGCGTTCCAGGTAGCACGACTCCTGGTCGCCGCCCGCCGTCCACCGCCACCGCTGGTGCTGTTGGACACTCCACCTCCAGGCACCAGTGGTGCGATGCCCGACCGGCCGCGCATGAATCTCGAGTTCGTCGGGATGTTGTGGTCCTCGCTCGGGCTGCCGGTCGATCGCGCTCCGCAGCGGCTCGACGGCGATGACGAGCCGGCGATGCGGGTGTTGGCGGAGGCGTTGCAAAGCGTCGGCGAGTCGTTGGAGCTGGAGTTTCTGCTGACCCGGCTCAACATTTTCCGGCGTCACCGACGAGCCTTGGTCAGCTATGCTCCGGCTAAGCCGATCGCCACGCCCAGTCTCATCATCCGTGGTGCCCTGGGCGAAGATGTGGTCCTCGGCTGGCGCAGGTTGTTGGACGTGGATCCGACCGTGGTGGCGATTCCCGGCGGCCACTACAGCATCCTTGCGCCCCCCAACCTTTCTCTGGTCGCCGGCTTGATCTGCGAACTGTCGGCCCGCGAACGCTGATCCGGGCCGAAATGAATGACGGGTGAGCCGGCCTCGCCGGTTCAGATCGGAATTGATGTATCGAGGGTGATTAGCGAGGGATGCGCCCGAGCTGCAAGGATGCGAGTGGTTGACGCCTGCGCACACTGCGAATTGACGCAACCCGAGTTTGTGATGGGCGACCTCATCCGCGTTCACCGCCCGAGAGGGCGGTAGCGGAGGTGTACGACGCCGTTTCGGAATCGGCGCTCATCGGCCGTGAGGTCGGACTGCGCGGCCAGAGCGGCGTCGGTCTCCCAGACGGCCATCGCCTCGTACCGTCGCCGCCCGTACAGGAACGTGCCCACGGACCGCAGGAGATCGGTGTAGAGCGCGAATACCTCGTCGTCCATTGGCAACCAGCCGAGCCACCGGCACATCGAGCGCCCGGAGCCCGGCATACAGCGCCCGGCCCCCCTCGGCGTGCTGACCGAGGCCCGGGTGGCAAGGTCGGCCACCCAACCCGGAGGGTGCATCGGCCATCATCTCCTGTGACTGCTACAGCACCCTCATGGGCTGTCCCTTACCCTGACTACGAACGACCCTGCCCGAATCCGACACCTCCGGTCGACATCAACCCAGACAAGTTCAGACCGATTTTCAGCCCGGAACGGGCCTCGCCAGAGGCGACAAGGACTAACCCCACACCGCGACAAGATCAGTGACGGGTCCGGTGAGACCTACAAAGGCCCACAAGCCGACGGATCGACGGGCCGGAGGCCGCTATAGGAGTTCCCTACAGGGGTAGCGGAAGCTGCAGTCACGGCGGACGCACGACATCGCCCGCTCACAGCGGGATGAATAATTTCGGGACGGGACAGCGCCGCGAGGACGACCGCGAGACCATTCAACAGCACGAGGGAGGAGCAACATCATGAGAACCCGACGGATGCTCCCCGGCGCGTTCGCGGTGTGCCTGATCGTGCTGGCCCAGCTCGCTGGCATGGCCGCGCTTCTCACGGCGGCGGCCAGTACGGAGGTGGAGCTCAACCACGGCCAGGGCCTGAGCTGCCACTACGTTGACATGCCCGACCAGGTTCCGCTCGACGGCATCGAGTCCCGGCGGTTCGACCAATCCTGGACGTGGTTCCCTCCGGGCCTAACCTGCCGGACGGAGGTCGCCGACCGCACCGTCACCGTTCGGGAGCCAACGTGGAAAAACATGGCCGGGCCGCTGTCCGCCCTTCTCGCCTGCATCCTGGTCACCGCCGTCGCGACCGCGCTCGCCGCGCCCATAGGGAAATCCGCATGGTGGCGCCACCATCGGATCCTCGTCGCGGCGCTGATGACCGCCGTACAGCCCCTCACCGCCGCAACGGCCCTGGCCGCCGCTGCCCTCCGAGCCGGAGTATGAACGGCCTGGCCTACTGCGTACTGCGCCATCAGCCCTAACAGTGGCTTACGTAGGCAGCTGCGACATCGGACCGCGCGGCCCCGACCAGAGTGCGGCAGCCATCTGCGCCGGCTCGCCCTAGATAACGTCCATAGATAGCGTTCAGGTGAGTGGCGTCAGCGGCTGAGCGGGGACCGAACGCACTCAATTCGACAGATCCGGAAGCTAGCGGCTCGTGGCGGTGCCGGTCACGGCCGTCCTCCGCGGAGTTCATCTCATCCAGCATGGTCGCCCGTCACAAGATCAGCGACAGAGCCACTGGCGTACCCGACTCTGCACCGGAACCCGTACGCCGACACCGGCCACGATCGTGGCAACGCTACCGGCGCGTCATGGCGTGATCTCACCTGCGAGGTGCCCCTCTCGAACGGCGGAATAAAAGCCTGAAGAACTCCTATCCTTCCGGTTCAGAGGGCACTCTCTATCTCCGGGGTCCCATCGATCCATCCTTTATCGGTGGATCGAGGCTCAGACGGCGGGCGTGAAGAAATATGAGCGGCGACCCGCGACAAGCCCGTCGGTGAAGCGGTAGACCTCGGCGAACTGGAGATCGAAGGCGACACCGGTGACGAGCCTACCGACCACCTGACCCCACGCCGCACCGCTTTCCGCTTGCCGCAGGACCTCGTCGAGCGTGTGGTGGGATTCAACGATGGCGCGTTCGTCCCGGTAGAACCGCATGAGCCGGTCCAGGCCGACCAGTGGCTCATAACCTGGCCGCTCGTAGACCACCTCCGGATGGAAACACGTGGCCAGTTCCGCCCAGTCGGCTCGGTCGATCTGATGGAACATCCGTGATATCAGCAGATCTGTCATGTGTACCTCGCACCTCGTTTTGTCATTTCAGATCGAGGACCTCGGGGTGGCCTGGATGTCAGGCGAGGCCGGCCTTGGAGGCGCGACGAACCGCGTCCGTGCGCGACGTGGCACCCAACTTGGCGTATATGTTGGTCAGGTGGCGCTTGACGGTGCCCTCGGCGATGAACAGCTTGCTGGCAATCTCCGAGTTACGCAATCCGTCGGAGACGAGGGTCAGGACCTCGATCTCGCGGTCGGAGAGCATGGGATCACTTCCTGCCCTCAAGCGGTTCATGGTTTGCCGCGAAACTGATAGGACAATTCGGTCGCGATTTCGGTCGATCACTCTTATGGTGGTCACCAGTTCTTCAAGGGTGGTGCTTTTGAGTATGTAGGCATCCGCACCCGAGGATAGTAGATGCTTGACTCTGCGAGGATCGTCGCGGGTGGCAAGTATGATTATTTTCGACAACGGTGCGGCGCTCAGGAGGGCGCGGAGATCCTCGACAGCGGTCGGGCTGGCCGCGTCGGTGCCCACGAGGAGCACGTCGGGTCTGTAGTGCCGCACTATTCCCACGGCTTCATTTCCCACAGATGCCTTGGCGAGCACTCGTATGTCGGGCTCTGCCTCGAGCAGGTTCGCCAGTCCTTCCCGGAACAGCCCTTGCTCATCCACGATCACGACGCCTATCGGTGCACCTGCGCTTGAAACTCCCTCGGTCAGGTCCGGCTCGATGGCCATCTCACGGCCGAGCGGGATCGTCTTTGTGCCTTTCTGGATCACAGGTTCTCCGTCCCCGTCTAGATCAACATGCGGAGCGGCTTTCCGCTCCCTTCTGGCTGCGCAGGTGCGGGATGAGTCACGCATACCGGGCAGCGGTAAGCTGGTCCGGTCTATCTGAGAAGCGGAGGAGCTGACTGGGTGCGCCGGTGCCGACCGTCAACAGTGTTCACGACCAATCCTGTCTCGAATCCGCCACGCGATCTCCAGAAGGGCAGGCGGGGGGTGCAGCCCGCAGGCGTGGACAATCGGAGCCTCGCCCCAAAAGCATAATGCGGCGAGCGCAACAGAAAGTAAAGGCTCTTCCCAGTGGTTGCCGATGGGGGTTATGCGTAGCTACACGGAAAGTCGTAGCGGCCAATGTCTACCGTAGTGCCAGAATTGGACTTCTGATCATTGTGTCGGTGCTGCTACGATCCTCATCCCGGTGTGTCCGTGCACGCGATCCACATCGTCCCAGCCCGATGTCGTTTTGCGCCCATGCTGCGATGGCGGCGATCGGATTGAGATGTTTTGCAGGATTGCGACCAGGCTTGGGGTTGCAGAGCCGTGAGCAGACGACGAAGGTGCCTACCGGCAACGCCGCCGCCCTACTCACCCACGTCAGGACCCACTGGTGGATCGAGAACAGATTCACTGGGTCCGTGACGTACTGTGCCGCCCGCGCGGCATGCTCGCCGAGCGGTTCGCGCCGCCCCCCGAATTACCTCGCCCAGCAGCACCGCCGCCACCGGCGAGCTCAGCGTTCCCGGACGCGCTCGGCGATCGCGCGGCCCTCGCGGACCGCCAGGAAGTCGATGTCGCCGGGCTCGCGGTCGGCGAGTGGGCTGCGGACGCCGGGCATGAGCCGGCACGGGCGTAGGTTCACGAACTGGTCGAAGGTGCGCCGGAACTGGAGCAGGCTGCCCCAGAGCGAGATGTGGTCGGGCACCACGGCGGGCCAGCCGACCGCGCCGAACGGTTCGTGCGGCACCAGCGGCACCGACGCCGGTGTCGACTGGGTCGCCGGCATCACCCGGGAGATCCTGGCCGGGGAGGGCCTGGACCTGCGGCTGGCCACGATCTACAGCTCGCAGCGGGCCGCCGACCTCGATCTGGACCGGATCCGGCCGCTCCCGCCGGCCGGCGACCTCGACCGGGCGACCCTGGAGAGCTGCGCCAACATCGTCGGGATGATGGGCCACGAACCGATCGCCGCGGCCCTGACCGACGGCGCCGACGTGGTCCTCGCCGGGCGGGCCACCGACACTGCCGTGGCCGCCGCCTATCCGCTGCTCAGGGGCATGCCGGCCGGGCCTGTGTGGCACGCCGCGAAGATCGTCGAGTGTGGCGGGCAGTGCACCACGAACCCGCGTGCCGGCGGGGTGCTGGCCACCGTCGACGCCACCGGGTTCACCATCGAGCCGCTCGATCCGGCCAATGCGTGCACGCCCACCTCGGTCGCGGCGCACATGCTCTACGAGACGGTCGACCCGTTCACGATGCGCGAGCCGGCCGGCACCATCGAGGTCGGCGACGCGGTCTACCGGGCGCTGGACGAGCGGCGCGTCCGCGTGGAGGGCTCCCGGTTCGAGCCCGCCGCGCAGCACACCATCAAGCTGGAGGGCGCCCGGATCACCGGGTACGAGACCGAGCGGGGCGCGGTCTACGAGTTCGTGCTCAACCACGTCGTCGAGGTGCCGTCGCCGACCAGCCTGTTCCGCGTCTACCTGGAGGACAACCGATGACCGTGGTCGCTGATCTCGCACTGGAGGTCCGGTCGAAGAACGCCGGGCCGTTCTGGGTGACGATGGAGGTGTTCGCGCGGGACGCCGCCGCCTACGCGCTCCTCGCCGATCCGTCGTTCCTGGACGCCTCGGTGATCGCCCGCCTCTACGGCGTCGCCGCGGAGGGCGTCCAGTTCTTCCGGATCCCCGCGCTGAACGTCGTGAAGATCTCGTTCCCGCGGCCGGTCGTGCAGGGCAGCCTGCACGACCGCGACATCCACGCCGGCCAACACCACGTGCCACTGGCCATGCTGGCCGTCCCTCCCGCCACCTGACCGCGCCGGCCGGAGAGCCGGACCATCCGGCGGTGACCGCAATGCGTCGCGGCACTGCGGGCCGCCGCCGCGAACACGCCCGACGAACCGGTCGAGTAGCACCCGGCACTGCCCGAGCCGCCGACGCCGCCGACGCTCGACGCTCGCCGCATCCTGTGCGAGCAGTCGAGGGACGTTACTCCGGCGGGCCGTACCTGCGCACGGCGCGTCGGGCCAGTGACATGCGGTGGACCTCCGAGGGGCCGTCGTAGATCCGGAAGGGCCTGATCTCCCGGGCGATCCGGGCGGTCGGCAGGTCGGCGGAGACGCCGGCACCGCCGCACATCTGGACCGCGCGGTCGGCGACGCGATGCGCGGCCTCGGCTCCGAAGACCTTGGCCAGCGAGGTCTCCTCGCGGCCGGCGTGGCCGGCGTCGAGGACCCGGCACGCGGTGAGCAGCAGGGAGCGGGTCGCGGCAAGGTCGATCTCGTTGTCGGCGATCATGAGTTCGACCATTCCGTGCCGGGCCAGCGGGCGACCGAAGGCGGAGCGCTCACTGACGTAGGCGACCGCCGTCTCGTGGGCCCGCTGGGCCGCGCCGAGCCAGCGCATCACGTGGGTCAGGCGCGCCGGGCCGAGCCGGACCTGCGCGTGGTCGAACCCCTGGTCGACCGCGCCGAGCACGTCCTCCGGGCCGACCCGGACGTCGGTCAGGTCGAGTTCACAGTGGCCGCCGAGCATCGACCTGTCCATCGTGTTCACATGCCGGATCACCCGGATCCCGGTGCGGTCGGCGGGCACGAGGAACATCGTCGCGCCGCCGGTGGAGTCCGGCTCCCCGCTGGTGCGGGCCATCACGATGAAGAAGCCGGCACCGTCGGCACCGGTGATGAACTTCTTCCGGCCGTTGATCAGCCATCCGTCGCCGTCGGGGCGGGCGAGCGTCCGCAGTGCGCCCGGGTCCGACCCGGCACCGGGCGGCGGCTCGGTCATCGCGAAGGCCGACCGCTGTTCGCCCCGGGCCAGCGGCGCGAGGTAGCGCTCCCGCTGTGCGCCGGTCGCGACCCGTTCGAGCAGGTGGAGGTTGCCTTCGTCGGGCGCGTTGATGTTGAGCGCCAGCGGGCCGAAGAGGGAGCGTCCGGCGGCCTCGAAGACCGGGGCGCGTTCCTCCATCCCGAGGCCGAGACCGCCGTACTCCCGGGGCGCGTGCGGGGCGAAGACGCCCGCCGTACGCGCCTGCTGTTGCAGTCCGGCGCGCAGCTTGGCACCGCCGGCGGCGGCGACGTCCCCGTCGAACTCGTCCTCGACGGGGATCACGTGTGTATCGATGAAGGCCCGCGTACGGGCGACGAGATCATCGATTTGGCTGGTCATGAGGCACCTCGCTGACGGAGGACGGTGGCTGGTCCCGTGACAATCTTGTTGCGAGAAAGTTTCGCGAGAGTGTTGCTCGTCACGTGTTCGAGGTCCAGACTCTTGGCTACCGAGCGAGCGCTCGGACTGTACCAGGGTGATACGGACGGAAGGGCGCGTCAATGGCGACGGAGACAACCCAGGCCACCGCGGCCGAGGTCACGGCGGAGACCACCTTCGCCGCCTGGCTGGACCGACTCACGCCGGCACTCCAGGCCGCCGACGTGCCGACAACCACGATGCTGCTGGCCGCCGACTGCTGGTGGCGCGACCTGCTCGCGCTCACCGGAGCCCTCGGCACCTACCACGGCCGGGACCGGGTCGCGGCGATGCTGGGCGAGCACCTCCGGCCCGGCTCCCTCGCCAACATCCGGATGACCACCGAGTTCGGGCCGCGCTACCAGGGTGCCGACGACGAGCTGATCGAGGGGTTCATCACCTTCGAGACCCCACTCGGGTTCGGGCGGGGCGCCGTCCGGCTGCGCCACCAGGACGGCGACTGGGTCGCCTGGACCGTGCTGACCGAGCTGGACGACCTGCGCGGCCACGAGCGGGCGATCGGCCACCATCGCTCCAAGGGGCCCCGGCACACCCCGGCCGTACGTGGCCGCAACTGGCGTGACGAACGGCAGGAGAAGGCGCGCTACGTCGACCGGGACCCGGACGTGGTCGTCGTCGGTGCCGGGCAGGGCGGTCTGTCGGTCGCCGCGAACCTCGGGCTGATGGGTGTCGACACGTTGATCCTGGAGCGGAGCGAGCGGATCGGCGACGGGTGGCGCAAGCGCTACCACTCGCTGGTCCTGCACGACCCGGTGTGGGCCGACCACCTTCCCTACCTGCCCTATCCCGAGTCGTGGCCGGTCTACTGCCCCAAGGACAAGATCGCCGACTGGTTCGAGTCGTACGCCTCGGCGATGGAGCTCAACGTCTGGACGTCGGCCGAGATGACCTCCTCCAGCTACGACGAGGCGCGCGGGCGGTGGACGCTGCGGGTCCGTACGCCCGACGGTGAGCGGGAGTTGCACCCGCGCGACGTCATCCTCGCCACCGGCGCCGCGGGCGAACCGAACGTACCCGACGTGCCGGGGCGCGAGCTGTTCGCGGGCACCAGCTACCACTCCAGCCAGCACGCCTCCGCCACCGACTGGGCCGGGAAGAAGGCGGTCGTGGTCGGCGCCTGCAACAGCGGCCACGACATCGCGCAGGACCTCCACGAGGCAGGGGCGGACGTCACGCTCGTCCAGCGCTCGTCGACCCACATCATCAGCCAGGAGCACGGCATCCCGGCGATCTTCGGCAGCAACTTCGTCGAGGGCGGCCCACCGACCGCGTACGCCGACCTGCTGGCCAGCGGCACCCCGTGGCCCCTCGTGCTCGAACTGGCCAAGGAGGGGGTGCAGGAGACGGCCAGGAAGGACGCCGAACTGCTCGCGGCGCTCGACGCGGTCGGCTTCAAGCGCAACGACGGGCCCGACGGCACCGGGCTGATGGGCTACGCGCTGGCGTACGGCGGCGGCTACTACATCGACGTGGGCGCCTCGCGGCTGATCGCCGACGGGAAGATCAAACTCGCGCAGGGATCCGGGCTCGCGGAGTTCACCCCCGAGGGCATCCGCCTGGCGGACGGCCGGACCCTCCAGGCCGACGTGGTGGTGCTGGCGACCGGGTACCGGAACATGCGCGAGACGGCTCGCCGGCTCTTCGGCGACGAGGTCGCCGACCGGCTGCCGCTGGTCCTCGGCATCGGCGAGGACGGCGAGATCGGCGGGCTCTACCGGCGTACCGGACACCCGGGGTTCTGGTACATGGGCGGCCCACTCGCCTGGGTCCGCATCTACGCCAAGCACCTGGCGCTACAGCTCACCGCGAAGCACGCGGGCATCCAGCTGCCCCGACCGGACGCGGCGGCGCAGTAGCGGGACCCGTTCCGGAGCACTCCGCCCCCGCCCACCAGCCGTGGGCCCTGATGCACACCCGCAAGCGTTCTTGCCGCCATCCGGCGTGAAAGTTCAGCAGAGGAGTTGCCCAGTGAAACGTCAGTCCTATGGTCCCACCCTCCGGGCGGTCGTCGCCGCAGGCGCGTGCGCCAGCCTCCTTCTCGTCGCGGCCTGCGGCGGTGCCGACTCCGGCACCGGCGACGGCGGCGCCGACTCGAAGCTCGTCTACTTCATGGCGCCCAACACCACACCCACCCGCTACATCCAGCAGGACGGCCCGGCGTTCGAGAAGGCGATCAAGGCGTTGGACCCCGGCGTCGAGGTCAAGTTCGTCAACGCCGGCGGTGACTCCAACCAGCAACTCGCCCAGGCCAACGCCGCGATCGCCGCCGGCGCCAAGGCACTGGTCGTGGTCGCCGCCGACCCGAACACCAGCGCCGGTCTGCTACAGGCCGCCGAACAGGCCAAGGTGCCGGTCATCGGGTACGAGAACCCGCCGGTCAACGGCACCATGTACGCCCAGGTGGTCTTCGATCCGGAGAAGGTCGGCGCCCAGCAGGCGACCTACTTCGCCGCGCAGGTGACCGGTGGAGCGCTCGGCGCCACGCCGGTCAAGATCGCCCGCCAGTACGGCAACAAGGGCGACGTCTACACCACCCAGATGCTCGCCGGGCAGAACAGGATCCTCGATCCGCTCATCTCCAGCGGTGACATCGAGGTGGTCTGCGAGGACTACATCAAGGACTGGGCGCCGGACAACGCCACCAAGGCCGCCGAGCAGTGCCTGACCAGGACGCAGAACGGCGTCGCCGCGTTCCTCGGGTTCTACGACGGCATCACGGCGGGCATCATCGCGGCGCTCAAGGGCAAGAACCTCGACATCCCCGTGTACGGCGGCCAGAATCCCGAGCTGACCGGCCTGCAATACATGCTCACCGGCGACCAGCAGGACAACGTGCTCAAGGCGTTCTCGGTCGAGGCGGAGGCGGCGGCGAAGATCGCGATCGCCGCGATCGCCGGCCAGCAGCCCCCGGCCGACCTCGTCAAGGACACCATCGACAACGGGGCGATGCAGGTGCCCACGGCCAAGCTCGACGCGACGCTCATCCACCTCGAAGAGGGCAAGGATCCCGGCGACGCGGTACAGCAGGCCGTCGACCTCGGCATGTTCACCTGGGCGCAGATCTGCACGGGCCCCGCCGAGCAGACCGAGACCTGCAAGACCAGGAACAACTAGCCCAACCGATCGGCAGCGGGCGGTCGGCAGCCGCCGGCCGCCCGCGTGGAGGACACCATGACCGTGGACAGCGAACCGCAGCTTTCCGATCCACCCGACGGTGGGCCACTCCCGACTCCCTTGCTCCAGCTCACGAAGGTCTCGAAGCACTTCGGTGGGGTGCGGGCACTGCACGAGGTCGACATGTCCGTGCACCAGGGTGAGGTGGTCGCGCTCGTCGGCGACAACGGCGCCGGCAAGTCAACCCTGGTCAAGATCGTGTCGGGGGTGGCGTCGCCGGACACGGGGGAGATCAGGGTGCGTGGCGAGAGCGCCCGCCTGGAGTCGCCGCGGGCCGCGGCCGAGGCGGGTATCCGCACCGTCTTCCAGGACCTCTCGTTGTGCGACAACCTCGACGCGGTCCAGAACCTCTTCCTGGGGCAGGAGTGCCACGGCCCGGTCTGGTCCGGTCGGCGGATCCGGCGCCACGTCATGGAGGAGCAGGCTCGGCGGGTTCTGGAGTCGCTGTCGGTCAAGCTCCGCTCGCTCAACACCCCGGTCCTCGCGCTCTCGGGCGGCCAGCGTCAGGGCATCGCGATCTGCCGCGCGCTGATCAGCGACCCGGCGGTGGTGATCCTCGACGAGCCGACCGCGGCGCTCGGCGTGTCGCAACGCGCGGAGGTGCTGGATCTGATCCACCGCCTACGCGATCAGGGTCGGGGCGTGGTCGTGGTCTCGCACGACATGAGGGACGTCCGGCAGGTCGCCGACCGGGTCGTGGTCCTGCGGCTCGGCTCGAAGGTCGCCGAGTTCCGCCGCGGCGGTTACACGGCATCGGAGCTGGTCGGCGCGATGACCGGTGCGCACGAGTCAAGCGACGATTGAGGGCGGGATTCCTGTGAGCATTTCCACGTCACCCGCGGCCGGCGTGTCGGCGGCCCGCCGCACCCGGGTCAGCCGGGCGATCGAGACGGCCGCGGGCGGGCACCGGAGCATCCCGGTGCTGGTCGTGCTGGCGATCATCTGGGCTGTCTTCTACAGCCGGAGTTCGGCGTACCTCAGCTTCCAGAACATCACCAACCTCACGTTGCAGATCGTGACGACCGCGATCCTCGCCCTGGGCGTGGTCTTCGTCCTGCTCGTCGGCGAGATCGACCTGTCCTCGGCCGTGCTGTCCGGGGTGTGCGCGGCGGTGGCCGCGGGGCTGACCGTCAACAGCGGCCTGCCGTTGCCCGTCGGCGTCGCGGCGGCGGTCGTCGCGGGGATGGCCGTCATGTTCGTCCAGGCCCAGGCGGTCATGTTCGGCGTACCGTCGCTGATCGTGACGCTGGGCGGCATGGTGATCCTCCAGGGCCTGATCCTCGTCGTGCTTCCGCCCGAGTTCACCATCAGTGTGGCCGGCACACCGTTCGCCACGATCGCGAGCACGGCGATCCCGGCCGGCACGAGTTACGCGCTGGCCGCGGTGGCGACCCTGGCGTTCGCGGCGTACCGCCTGTTCCAGCACCGGGAGCGGTTGTCCACGGGCTCGCTCACCTCGCTGGCAACGGTCTTCGTGCCCGCCGCGGTCGCCGCCGCGGTGCTCTTCGGCGGAGTCTTCACGCTGACCCGGCAACGCGGCCTGCCGATGCCCGTGCTGATCGTCGCGGTCATGCTGCTGATCGCCTGGTACGTCACCACCCAGACCCGCTACGGCATCCACCTGTACGCGGTGGGCGGCGACCGCGAGGCGGCCCAGCGGGCCGGGATCCCGGTCCGGCGGATGGTGCTCTACTCCTTCCTCGTCCTGGGGGTGTGCGCCGCCGTCGCGGGCATGGTCGACGCGTCCCGCCAGCTCGGCGTCTCGGTCACCTCCGGTTCGGGCCCGCTGATGCTGAACGCGATCGCGGCGGCGGTGGTGGGCGGCACCAGCCTCTTCGGCGGACGCGGATCGATCTGGTCGGCGTTTCTGGGCGCTCTGGTCATCGGCTCGATCAGCAATGGCGTCCAACTGCTGGGCCTCTCGACGGAGGTGCAGTATTTCGCGACCGGGTCCGTACTCGTCATTGCCGTGGCCGTCGACGTGGTCCTCACCCGCGGATCGCTCCTGCCGGGGCGGCGCTGACCGAGCCCGTACCCGCCGAGACGCACTGATCGCGAAGAAAGGTCGACGATGACTGTCATCGAACCGAGCTGGCTTCCGGACCCCGCGCGGGTCCGGGATACCCGGATCGTGCGTTTCGCGACGTGGCTCGCCGCGCAGGGCCGCGCGACGCTCGACGACGTGACCGACTACCGCGAGCTCCACGCGTGGTCCGTGTCGTCGCCCGGGGACTTCTGGGCCGCGGTCGCCGACTTCTTCGACGTGGACTGGGAAACCCGGCCACGCGGTGCGCTCGCCGACCGCCGGATGCCCGGCGCGGTGTGGTTCCCGGGCGGCACCCTCAACTTCGGCGGGCATCTGCTGCGTGCCGGCGACGACGATCAGGACGCGGTGATCCTGGTCACGGAGACCGGTGAGCGGTCGTCGATCACGTTCGCTGAGCTGCGGGCCCAGGCCGCCGCCGTTGCCGGGCGACTGCGCGACCTCGGTGTCCGGCCCGGGCACCGGGTCGCGGCCTACCTGCCGAACTGCGTCGAAGGGGTGGTCGCGTTCGTGGCGAGCGCCATGGTCGGCGCGGTGTGGGCGCAGACCAGCCTCGACTACGCGGCGCCCTCGGCCGCGGAGCGGATGGCGCAGCTGTCGCCCCGGGTCCTGATCGTCGGCTCGGGCTACCGCTTCGGCGGTAAGGTGCACGACCGGCGCGACGACGCGCGGCGGCTGCGGGAGTTGCTTCCGGAACTGCGGCACACCATCACCGTCGAGACCGCGGGGCTGGCCAACCCCGTGGTCGGCGCGGACGCCAGCGCCTGGGCGGAGGCGCTCGCCGCCGCACCCGCGAACGGCGTCGCCGTGGGGTTCGACCACCCGCTCTGGGTCCTGTTCACCTCCGGTACGACCGGCCGGCCCAAGGGAGTCGTCCACGGGCACGGGGGCGCGTTGCTGGAGCAACTGGTGTCACCGGGCCTGCACATGGACCTGCGCGCCGGTGACGTCTTCTTCTGGTTCACCACGCCGAACTGGATGATGTGGAACGCCCAGGTCTGCGGGCTGCTGCACGGCGCGACCATCGTCCTCTACGACGGCCGGCCGACATCGCCGGGCCCGGATGCGCTGTGGCGGCTGGTCGCCGACCTCGGCGTGTCCGTGTTCGGCACGAGCCCGGGGTATCTCGAAGCCTCGCAGCGGGCGGGTCTGGCGCCGGGCAAGGAGCTGGACCTCTCGGCGCTACGGCTGGTCGGAGTGACCGGTTCGGTGCTGCCGCCGGCCGCCAACGAGTGGTTCCGGGAGCACGTCAGCGCACAGATCCAACTCGGATCGATGAGTGGCGGGACGGACATCGTGGGAATCTTCGTTGCCAGCGCTCCGACCACCCCGGTGTACGACGGTGAGATCAGTGCCCCCGCGCTGGGCGCGGCGGTCCAGGTGTGGGACGCCGAAGGCGGGCGGGCCCGGGCCGGCGTGCCGGGCGAGATGGTGGTCACCGAGCCGATGCCGTCGATGCCCCTGCGTTTCTGGGACGACCCCGACGACCGGAAGCTGCGAGACACCTACTTCGATATGTTTCCTGGTGTGTGGCGACACGGGGATCTGGCCGTGATGACGGAGCGTGGCACCGTCGTCATCCTCGGGCGCTCGGACGCGACCATCAACCGGCACGGGGTCCGGCTGGGCTCCGCGGAGATCTACGCGGCTATCAGCGGGCTGCCGCAGGTGGCGGACGCCCTCGTCGTGGGTGTCGAGGAGCCGGACGGCGGGTACTGGATGCCGCTGTTCGTCGTCGCGAACGGTGACGAGGAGCCGGCCGACCTCGCCGACCGGATCCGGCGGCGCATCGCCGAGCGGGCCTCGCCCAGACACGTACCCGACGAGGTGATCGTCGTGCCGCGGCTGCCGCACACGAAGACCGGCAAGCGCCTGGAGGTTCCGGTCAAACGCATCCTTCAGGGCGCCGACCCCGAGCGCGTGCTCGACCGCGGAGCCGTCGACGACCCGGCGGCTCTCGACACGCTGATCACCGCGGCACGCGCGAGGCGTGCGCCGTGAGCCGGCCCACCGCGAACGAGGCCCCCGGGTCCACGACGAGAGAGGCGACGACCGAGCCGATGTCTGCCCAGTTCGACTGGCGGGAGTACCGGCCGCTCGAGTTGTCCCGCATTCTCGACGCCGCCCTCCAGGCCTTCTACGAGCACGGCTATCACGGCACGACCACCCGCGACCTGGCGCGCCGGGCCGGCCTCTCCGTGCCGGGCGTCTATCACTACTACCCGTCCAAGCAGGACATCCTCTTCGACCTGATGACGGTGATCATCGACGAGTTGCTGATCCACAGCCGGCAGGCGCTGGCGACCGCGCCCGCCGATCCCCGCTCGCAGTTCGACGCGCTGGTCGAGTCGCTGCTGCGGTTCCACATGTACCGTCGCACCGGCGCCATGGTGTCCACGGCGGAACTGCGCAGCCTGGAGCCGGACAACCGGGCGCGCTACGTCGCCAAACGCGACGAGCAGCAACGCATGCTCGACGGGGTGATCCTCGACGGCGTGCGGGACGGCGTCTGCACGACGCCCTATCCGAAGGACGCGAGCCGGGCCATCGCCTCGCTCTGCGTGGGCGTCGCGTCCTGGTACCGGCCGGACGGAACACTCCCGGTCGACGCGCTGCTCGACCGCTACCTCCTGATCGCGCGTTCGATCGTCGGCATCGGCGAAGCGACGGTCCCGGGACGGCCGCGATGACCACGATGCCCGCAGTCCCGCCCGGGCCGTCGGGGCGACCGGCCCCGAGCCGGTCCGGTCCGCGCTGGTCACCGGCGCATCCCGCGGCATCGGGCGGGGCATCGCGCTCGCGCTCGCCGAGCGGGGCTGGTGCCTGACCCTGGCCGCCCGCGACCCGGCCCGGCTGGCCGCCGCGGCGGCCGAGGCGACGGCGGCCGGTGCGGCGCGGGTGGACTGCGTCGAGGTCGACCTCGCCGCACCTGACGCGCCGGCGGCGCTCGTCGCCGCGCACGCGGCACGGCACGACGGCCTGGACGCTCTCGTCCTCGCGGCCGGCGTGGGCTCGGCCGGGCCGCTCGACGGATATCCGATCGCGCGGTACGACAAGCAGTTCGCGCTGAACACCCGGGCACCGTTCGTCCTGGTCAGCCAGGCACTGCCGCTCCTTCGGGCGGCGGCGCGGCGGCGCCCGTCCTCCGGGGCGCGGATCGTCGCCCTGGCGTCGATCGGCGGGGTCTACGCCGAGCCGTCTCTCACCGTCTACGGGGCCACCAAGGCCGCGCTGCTGGCCCTGTGCCGCGGGCTCAACGCCGAGGAGTCGGCCGGCGGCGTCACCGCGACGGCGATCGCTCCCGGCTATGTCGACACCGACATGAGCGCGTGGGTCCACGACACGGTGCCGCCCGAGACGATGATCCCGGTCGACGACGTCGTCACGGCGGTGACCGCACTGCTCGACCTGTCACCCCGCAGTGTGATCAACGAGATCGTGATCAGCCGCGCCGGGACCGGGGGATACCAGGCATGAACACCGACCCACCGATCCTCGACGTGCGGGGCGTGCGAGCGTTCCTCGAAAGCCGGCGCGTCCCGGTGACCGGGCCGCTGACCAGCGAGCTGGTCAGCGGCGGAAGGTCCAACCTCACCTACGTCGTCACCGACGGCACCCACCGCTGGGTCCTCCGGCGCCCACCACTGTCCGGCCTCACCCCGTCGGCGCACGACGTGGTGCGGGAGTGGCGGGTCACGCAGGCGCTCCAGTACAGCGCCGTACCCGTGCCTCCCGCGGTCGCCCTCTGCGAGGACCCGGCCGTCATCGGCGCGCCGTTCGCGGTGACCGCCTTCATCGCCGGTCAGGTGGTGCGCACCCGCGCGCAACTCGACGGCTACACCACACCCGAACTCATGTCCTGCGTCACCGAACTGGTCCGGATCCTGGCTGATCTGCACACCGTCGACGTCGACGAGGTCGGCCTGCACGGCATGGGTCGGCCGGTCGGCTTCCTGGAGCGCCAGGTCCGCCTGTGGTGGCGGCAGTGGCACGAGGTCAGGAGCCGGGACCTCGCCGATGCGACGAACCTGCACTCACGCCTGGTCACCGCCCTGCCGCCCAGTTCGGCGCAGATCGGTGTGGTCCACGGGGACTACCGGATCGACAACACGTTGCTCGACCGTGCCGACATCGGCAAGGTGCTCGCCGTGGTCGACTGGGAGCTGGCAACCGTCGGCGACGTACTCACCGACATCGCGCTCATGTGCGTCTACCGCCAACCGCAGCTCGACCCGATCCTCGGCCTCGACGCGGCCTGGGCGAGCGATCGGCTGCCGGACGGCGACGCGATCGCCGAGGCGTACGCCCGCCGGCGCGGTGTCGACCTCGCGCACTGGCCCTTCTACCTGGGGCTGGCCAACTTCAAACTCGCCGTCATCGCGCAGGGGATCAGCTATCGCGCGCGGCAGGGCGCCGCGGCCGACCCGACCTCGGCGGTTGCCGAACAGGCTGTCCCGGCGCTGCTCGCCGCCGGCCTCAGGGCGTTGGGGCCGGTGTGACCGGGGCGTGCGGAAGGATACCGGCGTGACACTGCACCAGGGTGAGGTCCCGGTCGACGACCGGATCGTCAGGTCGTTGGTGACGGAGCAGTGCCCCCGGTGGGCGCGCCGGTCGCTGTCGCCGGCGGGTGCCGGGACCGACAACACCATGTACCGGTTGGGCGACGACCTGCTCGTGCGGCTACCGCGCACCGCCGACAAGGCACGGTCGCTGCGTAAGGAACTGCAATGGCTTCCGCGGCTGGCGCCCCTGCTCGCGTGCCGGATCCCGGAGCCGCTGCATGCCGGCGTTCCCACCGGCGCGTTCCCGCTGCCCTGGGCGGTGTACCGGTGGATCGACGGCGACGAGACCCGGCCGGACACCGTAACGGACTGGGCGGCGTTCGGCACCGATCTGGCGGCCTTCGTGCGGGATCTGCACGGCCTGGACCTGATGGGAGCGGCCCGCACCGGTGACCTGAGCTGGTACCGCGGGGGAGACCTGCGGGCCTGCGACGGGTGGGTCGGCAGGGCTCTCGGGGACTGCCGGGCCGTCGTCGGTGGCGAGATCGACGTCGAGACGCTGGAACGGTGGTGGCGTGCGGCGCTCGCCCTGCCCGAACCCGCCGGACCACACGTGTGGCTGCACGGCGATCTCAAGCCCACCAATCTGCTGGTACGACACGGCAGGCTGCACGCGGTCATCGACTTCGGCGGCCTGTCGATCGGCCTGCCCGACGCCGAGCACGCCACCGTGTGGGACCTACCGCCCGAGGCGCGCCGGGCCTACCGCGATGCCGCCGGCGTCGACGACGCGACCTGGCGGCGTGCCCGCGCCTGGGCGATCGCCGTCGGCGCCACCGGCATCTCGTACTACTGGCACACCTTTCCGGCCTTCGTCGCCGAGTGTCGAAGCCGCCTTGAGGCGATCCTCGCCGACGACGGCACGCGGTGACGGCGCGGAGCGGGTGGACAGCCGGCGGTACGGTTTCTCATCGATGCGACCCGAGTGGATGCGGACGTCCCGGATACTGCCCGCCGTCGTGGCCGGGCTGCTGGTGGCGACCGCGCTCGGCGGCGACCGGGGGATCGGTGGCGCCCTCGGCTGAGCCTGGCGGTGACGCCGGCCGCCGCACTCGCGGACGAGCCGGTGCGGGTCCGCGTCGGCGGCCTGGCCGCGGGGGAGCGGGTCGTCGTCTCCGCCGAGGCCGAGGAGTACTCGGGGCGGTCGTGGCGCTCGGAGGCGATCTTCGTGGCCGACGCGAACGGCACCGTGGACGTGTCCCGGGACGCCCCCGTCGAGGGCTCGTACTCCGGCGTCGACCCGATGGGCCTGTTCTGGTCGATGGACCCGCTCGACGGTGACGCGTCCTACTTCCAGCCGGTCTGGCCGCACGTGCGAGGTGAGTTCACGGTGCGGCTGTCGGCCACCGGTGGCGAGCGCGAGCCGGCCACCGCCACCGTACGCCGGGACTGGACGGCCGGCGCGGTGTCCTTCACCGAGCTGACGACGAAGACCGACGGGGTGCGGGGGATGCTCGTGCTGCCCCCGCCGGGGGTGCCGCGACGGGCCGGCGTGCTGCGGTTCGGCGGCTCCGAGGGTGGCGTCGATGGGCTGTACGACGCACCGCTGCTCGCCTCCCGCGGGCATCCGGTGTTGTGCCTGGGCTATTTCGGCGTTGCGGGCCTGCCGGACAGCCTGCACGACATCCCGCTGGAGTACTTCGCCACCGCCGCCGGCCTGCTCGCCCGGCACGCCGGTGACGAGGTGGCGGTAGTGGGCTACTCGCGCGGCACCGAGGCCGCGTTGCTGCTGGCGCAGTTGCGTCCCGAACTGGTGCGCGCCGTCGTCGTCTACGCGCCGAGCAACGTGGTCCATTCGGGATACCCGTACACCGGTGCCGCCGCCTGGACCATGGCCGGCCGGCCCTTCCCGACCGGCCCGATACCGGTCGACCGGATCGACGCTCCGGTGCTGGCGATCGCCGGAGCGGACGACCAACTCTGGGACGCGGCCACCCACAGCGCCGAGCTGATGCTGGCCCTCGGCGGCCCGCCCCACCGCGCGCTGTTCTATCCCGACGCGGGTCACGGCGTCGGCACCGTCCCGTACCTGCCGTCGAAGACGGTGCACCAGGGGCGGACCGGTGTGCAGACGCACGGCGGCACCCGCGCGGGCGACGCCGCCGCCCGGCAGGACGGGTGGTCGCAGGTCCGCGCCTTCCTCGCCGCGGTCTGAGCACCGCCCGGCCGGTGCGTCCCGTCGCGGTCAGGTCCGCCGTGCCGCTGTGGCCCCTCGGCAGCAGCCCGGCCCGGTCAACGCGTCGCTCGGGGGTTCTTCGGCAGGTCGAACTGGTCTGCGCGACGACAGTCACGCTGGTTGCCGATCGCGTCCGGCCCCAGCCGGTCGAGCACCGCCCGGGCCCGCTGCCGGCCCAGGTTCCAGGCGTACCACGGGTCCGGCTCGGCCAGGTCGTCGACGATCCAGCTGAGCGTGCAGCGGCGTACCGGATCCGGCAGCCTGGACAGGGCGGCGCCGAAGAGCACGGTGAACTGCACGGCGACGAAGCCGCCGAACAGGGCGGTCAGGGTGGCGATCGGCGGCGCCCACTCGACCAGGCCGACACTGCGCGCGGTCGGCCGGTCCACCGACGTCAGGTCCGGCGGGGCGGCGATCGTGTAGACCGCGGCCACCGCGATCAGCGCGCCCACGGCGGCCAGGAACAGCCACCGGAACACCCCGCCCACGCTGATCTCCGGGATGAGTGCGCCCAACACCTGGGAGAAGGCGGCGTCGGCCGAGGAGAGCAGCGCTCCGAAGACCACCAGGACCACCACCGTGGCGGTGACCGAGCCGACGACCCGGCGCGCGTCACCGGCCTCGCCGGGTGCCCGGATGTGGCCACGCACCCAGGGCAGCCCGCGTACCGCCGCGATCGGGGCGGCCACCAGGCTGAACAGGATCGAGCGGACCCCCCGTCCGCCGACGATCGCCAGTGCCGCGCAGCCCAGCGCTCCCAGCACACAGAATGTCACCAACCACCAGGCGTTGCGGAAGCCGAGCACGGCGAGCACGGCGAGCAGGGCCAGGGCGGCAGCGGCCCAGCCCGCCCGGACCCAGCGCTGCGGGCGGGGCAGCTCGGCGGCGTGACGCCGCACCGCGACGACGACGCCGGCGGTGAGGACCAGCCAGCCGAGGAACCAGCCGATGCCGGTGCGGCCCAACGGCACGAAGGCGGCCACGCCCAGCGCCCCGGCCAGGACGGCCAGCGGGGTGACCCGGTCCCGGGTCGAGCCGGGCCGGGCCAGGCCCGGTCGAGGAACGACGGTTGCGGCGGTGGCGGCCGGAAGGCGTACGCCGGACCGGGCCGTGGGTAGCCAGCCGGGCCGGCGGGTGCCGGCGACGGTACGACGGAGGTGCCGGCGGCGGGCCGAGCCGGGCCACCCGCGCCGGCCGGCGTGGTCGCGGTCCCTGCCGGAACGCCGCCCGGTGCCGTGACGGCCGTCGCCGCGTCCTTCGGTGTGCTGACGGTCGCGGCCGGGGCGTTGTCCGGTGTGCTGACGGTCGCGTCCGGCTCGGCCGGGGCGGCGCCGGATGCGACGGTGACCTCGTCGGGTTCCCCGGTGCCCGGGAGGCCCTCGACGGGTGGCGGCTCGGACACCGCGCCCTCCTAGATCGACAAGTTGCCGCCACTCTAGGGCCGACCGCCCGTTCGCGTTGTCCCTCAGTCGGTGGGCGTGCCGGCGCCGCTGCCGCGGTCGTCCAGGACCAGCGGGGCGCGGCCGTGCACGGCGTACCGGAGGTGGGTGACGTGTGGGGTCGGGACCACGCGGGTCGGGGTCAACTCGATCGCCTCGAAGTCGTCGAGGCCCAGGTCCCCGTCGAGCAGGCGCAGCCCGCTGCCGAGCACGACCGGCACGACGTGCAGTTCCAGTTCGTCGAGCAGACCGGCCCGCAGCACCTGCCGGACCAGGCTGCCACCGCCGGCCACCGCCACGTTCTTCCCGCCCGCCGCGGCCCGGGCCTGCGCGACGGCGCTGGCCACCCCGTCGGTGACGTAGGTGAAGCTGGTGCCGCCCCGGCGCAACAGCTTCGGACGGGGCCGGTGGGTCACCACGAAGACGGGGGCGCGGAAGGGTGGTTCGTCGCCCCACGGCACCTCACCGCCGTCGGCCATCCGGCGACCCATCACGTACGCGCCGGCACTGCCGAACGACTCGGCGATGATCTCCGAGTCGACGTCCTGGTTGCCGCCGCTGAAGCCCTGCCGCTCGCGCCAGGCCATCGCGTCGGTGGCCCACCGGGTGACCCGGAAGAAGCCGTGGCTCTCCGCCGAGCGCATCCAGTCGCCGTCTCCGTCGTGCCGTGGGCCGGCGTAGCAGCCGTCCAGCGACACCGACAGCTGCGCGGTCACCTTGGTCATGTCCGTTCCTCCCGGATCCGGCGGCACCCACCCCGGGTGCCCGCTCGGTTGGGGATCGGAGCCGGCCCGGCCGCCGCTACCTGCGCTGACTGTGATCCGGGTCACCTGTTGTGGCCGATCGGCGCAGCAGGTGCCGCCGTTCGGGCTCGCTGCCGGCGTGGTCCGCCGCCGTCCGCCAGGCCAGCGCTGCGGTGGCCCGGTCGCCGGCCAGCTCCAGCAGGTGGGCGCGGACGGCGTGCAGCCGGTGGTGCCCGGCGAGCAGCCCCGACTCCACCTCGGACAGCAGGGCCAGCCCGGCGGCCGGCCCGTGCACCATGCCCACCGCGACCGCCCGGTTGAGCGTCGCCACCGGGTTGGGCGCGAGGCGGTCCAGCAGCTCGTAGAGGGCCAGCACCTGCGGCCAGTCGGTGTCCGCCGCGCTCGGCGCCTCGGTATGCACCGCGGCGATGGCGGCCTGGATCCGGTACGGGCCCGGTGGCGCGACGGCCAGGCTCCACTCGACCAGCCGGCGCCCCTCGTCGATCGCCGCCCGGTCCCACCGGGCACGATCCTGTTCCGCCAGCGGCACCAGCTCGCCGTCCGGCCCGACCCGGGCCGCGGCCCGCGCCTCGGTGAGCAGCATCAGCGCCAGCAGTCCCGCCGTCTCCGCGTCGCCGGGCAGCCGGTCGTGCAACCGCCGGGTCAGCCGCAGCGCCTGCCGGGTCAACTCGGCGCGGCGCAGGTCGGGGCCACTGCTGGCGCTGTAGCCCTCGTTGAACATCAGGTACAGCACCTGGCGGACGACGGCCAGGCGTGGTCGCTGCTCGGCCGCCGTCGGCAGCGCGAACCGGGCGCCCGCCTCCCGCAGCCGCTGCTTGGCCCGCGAGATCCGTTGCCGGGTGGTCTTCTCCGGCAGCAGGAAGGCCGCCGCGACCTCCGCGGTGGTCAGCCCGCCCACCGCGCGCAGGGTGAGCGCCAGCTGCGCGGGCGCCGGCAGCGCCGGATGGCAGCAGAGCAGGAACAGCTCCAGCAGGTCGTCGCGGGGCGGCTCGGCGTCGGACGGTGGGGCGACGAGTGCGTCGCGCGGTGTGGTGTCGAGCACCACCCGCTCCCGGCGGGCCCGGGCGACCTCGCCGCGCACCTGGTCGACGTAGCGACGGGCGGCCACGGTGTGCAGCCAGCCCGCCGGATGCTCCGGAACGCCGCCGCGCGGCCACGTCTCGACGGCGGCGACCAGCGCCTCCTGCGCCGCGTCCTCGGCGCGGGCGAAGTCGCCGTAGCGGCGTACCAGCGTGGCCACCAGCTGCGGCGTGAGCCGGCGGAGCAACTCGACGGTGGCCTCGTCGAGGTTCAGCGGTCGTCCCCGGCCGAGGCCATCAGCGGCCAGATCTCGATGCCGCCGGAGGAGGCGCCGAACCGCAGGCCCGGATAGCTGCGGGCGATCTCCAGCGCGCGCTGTTCGCCGGCGACGTCGACCACGAAGTACGAGCCGACGTACTCCTTGGCCTCCAGGTACGGCCCGTCCGTCACGACCGGGACGTCGTCCGTGATCCGCACCGCCCGGGGTCGGGACACCAGCCCCTGCACGTCCACCAGCTCGCCGGTGGCGCGCAGCGCCTCGTTGAAGGCGTCGACCTCGCCGATCAGCGTGGCCAGCTCGGTGTCCGGAAGGCCGCCCCAGATCTCGTCGTTTCCATAGATCAACATCAGATACTTCACGTGTCGCCTCCATCAGGGTCAATGTGTCTGTAAACGGACAAGACGCCGAGCCCTGCCCCGACGCACTGTTGTAGCAGGTACAGAGGCTGCGGATGGCGGGCCACATCCGACCCTCCGGCCGGGCCGGGGCGGCAGCGTCCCCGCCGGGCCGCCAGCCCGGAGCCCGGCCTCGGGACGGGTGTCACCGCGCCCGACAGCGACGTCGCCGCACCGCACCGGACCTACCCGGGGCGCGCCGCAGCGCCACCCGGCTCCGGACCCGCCGTCGCATACCCGCCGCACCACGGGGAGTAGACCCGCTGGTCGCGGCGACCGAGCCAGGAAGGAGCTGCCATGGCCGCTCCCACCGCTTCCGCCTCACTCAACGCGACCAGCTACGTCCCGGGCGCCCAGATGTTGCTCACCGTCACCTACGGCGACCCGGACAACAAGACCCTCACCGTCAGCATCGTGGTCACCGATGCCCAGGGCAACAGCAGCGCGCCGGTCAAGGTCAGTCCCGTCATCGATCCCCTCACCGTCGCCGTCACCGACGACTCGGGCCGCACCTGGACCCGGGTGTCGGACAACGGTTCGGTGGCCGTGTACCGGGCGGTGGCGTGATGGCCCGGGTGACCGTCACGGTGCGGGACTCCGCCGGGCGGACCGCCACCGCCGCGGCCAACTACACGATCACGCCGCGGGTGCTGGGCGGCTACTACCTCTCCGGCGGCGCGGACCCGACGGCCGACATGGCCGGCGGCAACTTCCAATCGCTGACCCAGTACCGCAGCTTCGCCGACGGCTATGTCTTCCCCGGCTACCACCGGCCCTGGCTGGTCACCCTCGGCCGGTCCGGTGTGCGGCTCAACATGGTGCTGGAGTTGAAGCACTACGGCGCATCCGGCACCGGGCCGCAGACCTTCACGGTGGATGGCGTGACGTACACCGTGCCGGCGCCGGCGATGACCATCCAGCAGCGCCCGGGCACGATCTGGCCGAAGGCGTACGGCTACGGCCAGGTCCTCGCCGGGCAGTGCGACGGGTTGTTCGCCCGGGCGCTGTCGCAGTACCGGACGATGGGTTTCGGGGTGAACATCCAGCTCGCCTCCGAGTTGGACACCGACCACGAGTTCGGCACCACCGAGTCCGGCAAGGCGTACGCCTGGGCCGAGTCGGACGTGCGGGCCGTGCAGGCGGTGACGTACATCGTCAACTGGTTCCGGGCCAAGGAACTGCCCCAGGGCACCACCTTCTCGGTCGGCGTCGGCGGCTTCGACCGCGCCTGCTTCCAGCGCACCCACCCGGAGGCGCTGATGACGCGGCTGGACCACCTCCAGTGGAACGTCTACGCGACCAGCCCCACCCACACCGCGCTGGAGCGGTTCCGGCGAACCAAGGACTGGGCGGTGGCCGATCTCGGGCCGGTCGCCCTGTCCCGTCCGGTGCTCGTCGCCGAATGGGGCGTACGGGTCGCCGAGATACCCGACCAGGCGGGTTGGATCGCCACCGTGCCCCCGGCGATCGTCCGGCTCAACACCGAGCGGGGGCCGTTCATCGTCCGGACGAACTACTTCAACTCCGGCTGGGGCACCCTCAGCCCGAAGGCGACCGGTCTGGCCGCGTTGCGGGCCGCGTACGCCCGACCGCCGTACGCGCCTTGACAGCGGGGCCACTCTGGTTGCATGGTTAGTTACATGAGTAGTGAACCGGCCAACCAGGGCGGCGAGTCGGGGTGGTCGACGTGATGGAGGACGGTCGGCCGATCTTCCTCCAGGTCGCCGAGCTGCTGGAGAACTCGATCCTGGACGGCACGCTGCCCGAGGAGAGCCAGGTGCCCTCGACCAACGAGTTGGCGGCCTTCCACCGGATCAACCCGGCGACCGCCGCCAAGGGGGTCAGCAAGCTGGTCGACGACGGAACCCTCTACAAGAAACGAGGAATCGGCATGTTCGTCTCTCCCGGCGCCCGCGTGAAGCTGCGCGGCCGGCGCCGCGACGAGTTCGCCCGCCAGTACGTCCGGCCGCTGCTGGCCGAGGCCCGCAAGCTCGGCATCGACCCGGCCGAACTCAAGAACATGATCGACCACTGGGAGGGAGACCGATGAGCCCGGTCGTCACCGTCACCGACCTGACGAAGCGTTATCGGGGCGTCACCGCGCTGGACCGGGTCAGCTTCTCGCTCACCGGGAACCGGATCTACGGCCTGCTCGGGCGCAACGGCGCCGGCAAGACCACCCTGATGCAGATCCTCACCGCACAGAACTTCGCCACCAGCGGGCAGGTCGCCGTCTTCGGCCAGCACCCGTACGAGAACGAGTCGGTCCTCGCCCGGACCTCCTTCATCAAGGAGAGCCAGACCTATCCATCGCACCTGCGGGTGGCGCACGTCCTGCGGGCGGCCGGCCTGGCCTACCCGGGCTGGGACGAGGAGTTCGCCCAGCGGCTGGTCGACGTGTTCCAACTGCCGCGGCAGCGCAACGTCCGCAAGCTCTCCCGGGGCATGCTCTCCGCGCTCGGCATCGTCGTCGGGCTCGCCTCGCGGGCCCCGCTGACCTTCTTCGACGAGCCCTACCTCGGCCTGGACGCCGTCGCCCGGCAACTCTTCTACGACCACCTGCTGGCCGACTACACCGCACACCCCCGCACGATCGTGCTGTCCACCCACCTCATCGACGAGGTGAGCGACCTGATCGAGCATGTCCTGCTGATCGACCGGGGTCGGTTGCTGCTCGACGTCGAGGCGGAGGTCCTGCGCGGCCAGGTGGTCACCGTCTCCGGCCCCGTCGCGGCGGTGGACGAGTTCGCCGGCACCGGTGCCGAACTGCACCGGGTGCTGCTCGCCGGCACGGCCCGGGCCACCGTACGCGGCGACTTCGGCCCGGCCGCGCACGACCGCGCCCGATCCCTGGGCCTCGGCCTCGAGGCCTCCTCACTCCAGGACATCGTCGTCCGCCTGACCACGTCGCACACCGGGCACCCGGCGAGCGACGGCGCGACCAGCAAGGAGGCTGTCCGATGAACCGTGCCCTGATGGTCGCCCGGCTACAGTTCGTGGCCTGGCGCAGTGTGGTCGGCTGGCCGTGGGGAATCCTGGCGCTCAGCTTCTTCGTGAACTTCGGGCTCTTCACCGCCATGAACGAGAGTGACGACTTCGAGCCCACCACCGGCGGCCTGATGAGCATCTACGTGGTGATGTTCATCGCCAGCATCAGCGCGATCACCCAGGAGTTCCCGTTCGCGATCGGGCTGGGCATCTCCCGCCGGAGCTTCTACCTCGGCAACGTGCTCCAGTACGTCGGCCAGGCGATCAGTTACGCGGCGGTGCTCTACCTGCTGGCGCTGGTCGAGGAGACCACCGACGGTTGGGGCATCGACCTGCGCTTCTTCGGCCTGCCGTTCCTCTGGGTGGAGAACCCGGTGCTGCGGTTCCTCGGTTTCGCGATCCCGTTCCTGCTGCTCGGCTTCCTCGGCTTTGCGATCGCCCTGGTCTTCAAGCGCTGGGGCGTCAACGGCCTGCTCACCGTGAGCACCGCCGCGCTGGTCGGGATCGGCGGGCTGGTCGTGCTCGCCACCTGGCGGGGCTGGTGGCCGGCGATCGGCGGCTGGTTCGCCGACCAATCCGGGGCGGCCCTGCTGGTGGGCTGGCCGGCGCTGCTCACCCTGCCGCTCGCCGGGCTCAGCTACCTCGCCATCCGGCGCGCGACGCCCTGACGGGGCGGCCCCTCCCGACCGGGTGTCGGGAGGGCCGCGGGGGCCGCCGACCAGCCGATCGGCCCGGAGTCCCGCCCGGCGGCCTGCCTATGCTCGACCCATGGAATTGCGGATCTTCACCGAACCCCAGCAGGGTGCCAGCTACGACGACCTGCTCGGCGTGGCCCGCCGCGCCGAGGAGACCGGCTTTGGCGCCTTCTTTCGCTCGGACCACTATCTGAAGATGGGGTCGGGCAGCGGCGAACCCGGCCCCACCGACGCGTGGACGACCCTGGCCGGGCTGGCCCGCGACACCCGCTCCATCCGGCTCGGCACGCTGATGAGCGCCGCGACGTTCCGACTGCCCGGCCCGCTGGCGATCACGGTCGCCCAGGTCGACCAGATGAGCGGCGGCCGGGTCGAGCTGGGCATCGGCACCGGCTGGTACGACGCCGAACACCGCGCGTACGGGATCCCGTTCCCGGGGCTGGGGGAGCGGTTCGACCGGCTGGACGAGCAGCTGGCGGTGATCACCGGGCTGTGGCACACCCCGTCGGGCGGGACGTTCGACTTCACCGGCCACCACTACCAGATCAGCGACTCACCCGCGCTGCCCAAGCCGGTGCAGCACCCCCACCCACCGATCCTGATCGGTGGGATGGGCGCGAGGCGTACGCCGCAGCTGGCCGCCCGCTATGCCGACGAGTTCAACCTGCCGTTCGTCTCGCTGGACGACACGGTCGCCCAGTTCGAGCGCGTCCGGGCCGCCTGCACGGCGATCGGCCGGGATCCGGCGGAGCTGACCTGGTCCAACGCGCTGGTGCTGTGCTGCGGGCGGGACGACGCCGAGGTGGCCCGGCGGGCCGCCGTGATCGGCCGCGAACCGGACGAGCTGCGCGCCAACGGGCTCGCCGGCACGCCCGCCGAGCTGGTCGACCGGATCGGCCGGTACGCGGCGGTCGGCAGCCAGCGGCTCTACCTCCAGGTGCTCGACCTGGCCGACCTGGACCACCTGGACCTGGTCGCCACCGAGGTGATGCGCCAGCTCTGAGGTGCCGCTCCGGCAGGTGCGGCCGGCACCGGCAGCGGGATCAGACCCGCTGGCCCGGCTCGTCGCGCAGCACCGTGTCCCGCCGGCCGCCGGCCTCGACCCGCGGCGGCGGGCCGGGGTGGGCGGCGGCGACGGGGCCGGACCGGGTGCGGGCGCCGGTTGCGGGCCGGGCTGGCTCGTCACCGGCCCGCCGTACGCCGAGGCCGCGGTGGCGGCGGCCGAGTCGGCGACGGCGCCGGCCGGGCCGGCGGCCTGTGTCACGCCGCTGCCGGCCGGGTCGATCTCCTCCTCGGAGGGGTACACGTCGCCGCGAGGGGCGGGATCACGGTAGCTGCTCATCGGCGTAGGGTTCCCCGACGGGACCGGCGGTAACCGCCGACACGGAAAAGGGGGGCGCAGTGCCGACGCACCGTAACTGGGCCGGCAACGTCGAGTACGCCGCCCGGGCGTACCACCGGCCGTCGTCCGTGGACGAGCTGCGCGGGCTGGTCGCCGGCAGCGACCGGATCCGTGCGGTGGGCAGCGGGCACTCCTTCAACCGGCTCGGCGACACGACCGGCGACCTGGTGACCCTGGCCGGGCTGCCGGCCGCCGTGCGCCTCGACGAGCGGCGCCGGACGGTCGACGTGCCGGCCGCGCTGCGCTACGGGGACCTGGCGACCTGGCTGCACCAGCGCGGGTACGCGCTGGGCAACCTCGCCTCGCTGCCGCACATCTCGGTGGCCGGCGCGGTCGCCACCGGCACCCACGGCTCCGGCGAGACCGTCGGCAACCTGGCCACCGCGGTCGCCCGGCTGGAACTGGTCACCGCCGACGGCGAGCTGCTCACCGTGGCACGCGGCGACCCCGACTTCCCCGGGATGGTGGTCTCCCTCGGCGCGCTGGGCATCGTCACCCGCCTGACCCTGGACGTGGTGCCCACCTTCGACGTCCGCCAGTACGTCCGACTGGACCTGCCCCGCGAGGCCCTGGGCGAGGCGTTCTCCTCGGCGTACAGCGTCAGCGTCTTCACCGACTGGCGCTCCACCCGCGGCACCCAGGTCTGGCGCAAGCAGCTCGCGGACCAGCCCCCGCCGCCGGCGGACTGGCTCGGCACCACGGCGGCCGACCGGCCCTGGCATCCGGTGCCCGGCATGCCGGTGGTCAACTGCACCGAGCAACTCGGCGTGGCCGGCCCCTGGCACGAGCGGCTGCCGCACTTCCGGCTCGGCTTCACCCCCAGCAACGGCGACGAGTTGCAGTCCGAATACCACCTGCCCCGGGCGGTGGCCGCCGACGCGCTGGCCGCGCTGGACCGGGTGGCACATCTGATGGCGCCGGTCGCGCAGACCAGCGAGCTGCGCACGATCGCCGCCGACGACCTCTGGCTCAGCCCGCAGCACGGCCGGGACAGCCTCGCGGTGCACTTCACCTGGATCGCCGACGTGGCGGCGGTGCTGCCGGTGGTCGCCGAGGTCGAGCGGGCACTGGCTCCGTTCGCCCCCCGCCCGCACTGGGGCAAGGTCTTCACCCTCACCCGGGCCGAGATCGCCCCCACCTACCCCCGCTGGCCCGACTTCGCCGCCCTGGTGGCCCGCCTGGACCCGGCCGGGAAGTTCCACACCGGAGAACTGGACCGTCTCTTCCCCCGCTGACCCGCCCTCGGCCTCGACCCCGGTCAGCGGCCGGCGGTGAGCTGGTCGCGCATGCTGCCGCGTTGGACGGCGCGGCTGATGTCGCTGGGCGAGACGATGCCGACCAGGCGACCGTCGGCGACCACCAGCGCCCGGCCGTCGGCGCAGTCGCTGAGCCGGGGCAGCAGGTCGGTGAGCGGCTCGTCGGGGGAGGCGAGCACCAGGTCGTCGGCCCGGCAGGCCACCGCCTCCAGGGTGGTGCTGCCCCGTGCGTCGGACGGCACGCCGCGTACCCGGTCGAGGGTGACCAGGCCCACGGGCCGGCCGTCCTCGGTCAGCGGCAGCGCCGTGTGCCGGTAGGCGAAGAGGTAGTTGTCCACGAAGTCGGCCACCGTCATCTCGCCCGAGGCGGTCTGCGGCTGTGGGGTCATCACGTCGGCGACCCGGATTCCGCGCAGCGCACTGCCCATCCTGGCCTGGCGCTCCTCCATGCTGGCCGCGCCGATCAGGAACCAGCCGATCAACGCCAGCCACAGCCCGCCGACGCCGGCACCGGTGAGGAACCGCCACAGCCCGAACCCGATCAGCACCACGCCGAGGATCCAGCCGGCGCGGGCCGCCACCACCGAGGCGCGGGTGCGGTCCCCGGTGGCCTTCCACACCGCCGCGCGCAGCAGCCGCCCGCCGTCCAGCGGTGCCGCCGGCAGGATGTTGAACAGCGCCAGCAGCAGGTTGATGCCGCCCAACCAGGCCAACACGCCGAGCAGCAGCCCCTGCACCCCGGCGAGGGCGAGCACCGTCGCGATCGCCCCGAAGAAGGCACCGATGATCAGGCTGACCAGCGGCCCGACCCCGGCGATGCGCAGCTCCGCACCCGGGCTGCGGGCCTCACCGCGCAGCTCGGCGACCCCGCCGAAGAGCCACAGCGTGATTCCCTCGACGCCCAGCCCGTTGCGTCGCGCCACCACCGCGTGGGACACCTCGTGGGCGAGCAGGCCCAGGAAGAAGACCACCGCCGCCGCCAGACCCGCCAGCAGGTACGCGACCACCGGCCGATCCGGGTACGACTGGGGAAACAGGTTGGCCGACAGCCCCCACCAGATCAGCGCGAAGATGACCAGGACACTCCAGTTGACACCGACAGGTACGCCCACGATCCGGCCGAGCCGGAAACTCGCCCTCATGTTCCGGTCATACCCCCGCAGCGTGATCCCATGCCAGAGGCGAAGGTCACCTGATCGGCCCGCCTGACCGTTTTCGTCGTCCCGGCCGAAACAGGCCCTCCGTCCGGTCCGGCTCCCCGCCGCTCTCGCCGCGGACGGGTAAGGTGCGGAGGCTGAGCCGGGCCGTTGCCGGCCAGGGTGGAGGAGTCGGCGCATGCGTGAGGATTCGCCGCGCTGGGAGCAGATCAACGCCAGTTCCCACGTCCACGAGCAGGACGGGCTGCGCGAGCTGGCCAGCTACCTGCCGGATGCCGATCCGTACCACGTCTGGGCGAACGTCGAGTTCGTGGGTACCGACGGCTCGATCAACGAGGTCGACGCCCTGGTGCTCACCCCCAGCGGCCTCTGCGTGCTGGAACTCAAGCACTGGCAGGGTGACATCCGCGGTGACGGTACGCAGTGGGTGCGGCGGGTCGGCAACCACCGGCTCACCCCGGAGGACAACCCGTACATCCTGGCGAACCGCAAGGCCAAGCGGCTGGCCAGCCTGATCCGCTACTACGCTCGGCAACAGGGCCGCGAGTCCCAGGCGCCCTACATCGGCGCGGCCGTGTTCCTGCACGCACCGAACATGAGCGCCCGAGGTCTGGACGCCATCGGCAGGCAGCACGTCTACGGACTCGAAGGGCACGACCGCGGGGTGCCCGGGCTCAAGCAGCTCCTGCTTGCGCCGCCGCGCAACCCGGCGCACCGGGTCGACGGGCTCCGTGGCCGGCAGATCGTCGAGCTGGTCCGGGGCGCCAAGATCCGGCCGTCGGTGGCGGACCGAAAGGTCGGTCAGCTGCTGCTGCATCCGAAGCCGTTCGCCGAGGGGCTCGGCTGGCAGGACTTCCTCGGCGGGCACGTCATGAACACCTCGCTGGTGCGGCGGGTCCGCTTCTACCTGACCAGCCGGGCCGCCGAGCACGAGGTGCCGGCGATCCGTAAGGCGGCCGAGCGGGAGTTCCGCCTGCTCCAGGGCATCCACCACCCCGGGGTGGCGCGGGCCCATGACCTGGTCGAGCATGCCTGGGGGCCGGCGGTCGTCTTCGAACACCAGCAGGACTGGGTGCGCTTCGACCAGTGGCTGCTGCAACGCGGGAACTCCTTGACGCTCGCCCAGCGGCTGCAACTGGTGCAGGACCTGGCCGAGATCATCGACTACGCGCACTCCCGCCGGCTGGCCCACCGGGCTCTCTCACCCCGGGCGATCTACGTCGGCGGCGCGGATGGTCCACGCCCCACGTTGGTGGTGACCGACTGGCAGACCGGTGGCCGGTTGAAGGGCACGACCGAATTGACCCGGCTCGGGCCGTCGAGCGACCCGGCCAGCCTGGAGATGTTCTTCGACGACGAGGTCCGCTGCTACCAGGCACCGGAGGCGGAGAATGCCGCCAGGCTGCCCGGGCACCAGCTGGACGTGTTCTCGGTCGGTGCGACGGCGTACCGGATCCTCGCCGGCACGGCACCGGCGGCGAGCCCGGAGGAACTGGTCGGCGCGGTCCGGGACAGCGGCCTGCATCTGGACGCCGTCGTCGACGGAATGCCGCACTCGCTGGTGACGCTGGTCTACGACGCGACCCGCGGCGACCCGGCGCAGCGGCTGCGCAGCGTCGCGGCGATCCGCGACGGCCTGGAGAAGGTGTGGGAGGAGCTGACCGCCCCGGAGCCCGAGCCGGTGACCGATCCGCTCTCGGCGCATCGGGGCGACATCCTGGACGGTGGCCTGGAGGTCAAGGACCGGCTCGGCGCCGGCGCCACCGCCGTGGCCCTGCTGGTGCGTCGCCCGGAGGACTCCGACGACCTGGTGCTGAAGGTCGCCCGCGACGAGCAGCACGAGGAACGGCTGACCGCGGAGGCGGGTACCCTCGCGGGTTTGAAACACCCCCAGGTGGCCGCGTTGGTCGACGGCCCGGTGCGGGTCGGTGGCCGGACCGCCCTGCTGCTGGAGAGCGCCGGGCGGCAGACCCTCGCCGAGGAGCTGCGTGGCGGCCGGCTCGCGCTGGACCTGCTGGAGCGGTACGGACGGGACCTGCTCGACATCGTCAACTACCTCGACGGCCAGGGTGTCTGGCACCGTGACCTGAAACCGGCGAACCTGGCCGCCCGACCCCGGCCGAAGGACAAGCAGCCGCACCTGTGCGTCTTCGACTTCTCGCTGGCCGCCACGCCCGCCGATCGGATCAACGCGGGTACGGTCGGCTACCTGGATCCGTTCCTGGGCCCGCCGCGGCGGCTGCGCTACGACGCGGCGGCGGAACGCTTCGCCGCAGCCGTGGTGCTCTACGAGATGGCGACGGGCACGCTGCCCCGGTGGGGCGACAACGCCAACCCGGTCACGATCCGCGACGAGGTGGCCCTGGAAGCCGCGGCGTTCGACGCCGCCGCGGCGGACCGGCTGGTGGAGTTCTTCCGTCGGGCGCTGGCCCGCGACGCCGCGGCTCGCTTCGACACCGTCGACGAGATGACCGACGCCTGGCGGGCCATCTTCAAACAGATCCCGAAGGCGGCACCGGGCGGCCCGGCCGCGCCGGGGCTGCCCCGGAGTCACCGCTGGCCGCCGCGGAGCTGACCGACCGTGCCCGGTCGGCGCTGGAGCGGCTCGGCCTGGTCACCGTCGGGGATCTGCTGGACGCGGAACCGTCGGTGCTGACCCGGGCCAGGGGGGTGCCCGACGCCACCCGCAAGGAAATCCTCGCCAAGGCGCGAGCACTGCGCCCGGTGGTGCCGGCCGGCACCGAGCCCGCCACCACCGAGGACCGGCCGCTGGCGCAGGGGGTGGAGGCGCTCTGCGCCACCCTGCTGCCCGGACCCACGTCGCGCAACCATCGTTCGCTGGCCGTGCTGCTGGGACAGGCACCGACCGACGAGGGGACGTTCCTGCCCTGGCCGGCACAGACCGAGGTGGCCCGGACCATCGGGCGCGGCCAGCCGCAGATCTCCAGGATGCTGGCCGCACAGGCGAAGGTGTGGCTGGCAGAGCCGGCGCTGACGGCGGTCCGCAACGAGCTGGTCGCGTTGCTCGACCTCCGTGGCGGGGTGATGTCCGCCGAGGAACTGGCCCAGGCGTTGATGGCCGCGCGCGGCTCCTACACCGCCGGCCCGAAGCGGTTTCCGCAGGCGATCGGCCTGGTCCGCGCGGCCGTCGAGGCCGAGCTGAGCATGGGCGGTGACGCCCGGGTGGCGATTGCGCGCCTGCGGGCGACCGGGCTCGTCCTGGTCGGCCGGGAGCCCGACGATCCGGCGTCCGACGTCACCGCCGCCGACTTTCTTGAGTACGTGGTGACACTGGGCAACCGGGCGGCTGAGCTGACCGGCGCTGACGAGCCGCCTGACCGGCGCCACCGGGCCGGCGAACCGCTGCCGACCCGGCAACGGGCCGTCGAGGAACTGCGCCGGCTGCCCGTACCGGCGGGCATGCCGTCGGCGACCGACCCGCGGTTGCTGCAACTGGCGGCGATCGGCAGCAACGACCGGGTGGACGTCAACGCGCAGGGGCAGCTCTACCCGGTCGGCATGCCGGCGGAGGCGGCGCTACGGCTGTCCACGGGCACCCTCGTCGGCCAGCGGCTCAGCGATCGGCAGCTCCGTGACCGGGTGCAGAGCCGCTTCCCGCGTGCCGAGCAGCTCCCTGGCCGCCCGACGCTCACCAACCTGCTGGCCGCGGCGGAGGTGCCGCTGACCTGGCATGCACAGGATCGGGTCTACGGTCCGGTGAGTGTGCCGACATCGGTCACCGGCACCCGTACCGTGACCGGCCATGCCCCGTTGCTCACGCTCACCGCTGTCGACGAGGTGGGCGACCGGCTCGCCGCGGCGATGAAACGGCACGCCTTCCTGGCGGTGCTGGCACCCTGGCGCCGGCTCGGCCCCGCCCGGCAGGCCCTGCTGACCAGGCTGTCGTTGGTCGAGGTGGACGTCACGGCGATCCTGCTGGAACGGCTGCGGTCGTTGGGCTTTCCGTGGGAGGCGATCGTGGCGGCCGACAACGGTTCACCGCAGGACGCGGACTTCCGCAGCCTGGTCGATCTGGTCCGGCACCAGGTGATGCCGGCACTACGCGCCGCGATCACCGCCGCAGACGGTCCGGTGCTGATCACCGAGGCAGCGCCGCTGGCCCGGTACGGGCAGCTCGGGCTGTTCCAGGAGCTGGCCGATCCGACCCGGCCCCGACCGGCGGCCCGGCTGCTGCTGCTGCCGACCCGGCGCGCCGAGTCGGCGACGCTCGACGGCGTGCAACTCCCGCTGACCTCCCCGACCAGCCAGACGCTCTACCTGGCGCAGGACTGGATCGCCGCGGCCGACGACGCCCGCCCGCGGGTCGGTTGATCAATGGGCGTTCCGGCACGTGTGGTGCCGGTGGGACAGCCGGTGCGGCGCGAGCGGATCGTGAGCGGCTACTGTGTCCCGCGGACCGGACGTCGAGTCGGCGGGAGGAACGGACGTGGCGAAGCTCGCGCTGACGCCGGCCGAGGCGGCACTCTACGACCTCGTCGGTCCCCGGGTTTTCCTGCGAGCCCGCCGGCACCTCGACGACGGGGAACTGGTCGACGTGCAGTGGGACGCGACGGCCGGCCGTGGGCGTGCCCGGCTCGCCGGCAGCGATCCGGGCCTGGTGGTCGCCGCGACGACGACCGTCGACGGAGCCATCGCGACGGCGGACGGCTCGTGCAGCTGCGGGCAGGCCGGCTGCGCCCACCCGACGGCACTGGTCCTGGCGACGCTGCCGACGACCGCGGCACCCGCGCCGCGCCCGGCACCCCGCACGATGGGCTGGGAGAAGGCCCTCAGCAAGCTGGTCCGCGACGTCACCGTGCCACGGCCGGCCGCCGCGCCCGAGCAGGCGGGTCTCGGGTTGCAGTTCGACGTCGTGCCGGCCACACCGGGCACCGACGGTTTCCGCGTCGCCCTGCGCCCGGTGGTGCCGGGCCGCACCGGTTGGGTCCGGACCGGGATCAGCTGGTCCAGCTTGAGCTACGCCAACGTCGGCAGGTCCAAGCAGATCGAGCGGCAGCGCCGGCTGCTCGGCGAGATCGTGCGGTTGGCCACCGCGGGCCACGACCCGTACGGCTACTACTACGGCGGCCAGCGGCAGAACGTCTTCCTGGACGAGTTCGAGACCCGCCGGATCTGGGACCTGCTGGCCGAGGCCGACGAGGCCGGTCTGCCGTTCGTGCAGACCGGCAAGCACGTGGCTCCGGTCGTGGTCGGCCGCAACCCGGCCCGGCTGTCGGTCCGGGTCGACCGGGCCGACGGGGAGTTGCTGCTGGAGCCCGCACTGGCGGCCGACGGCACCCTGATCCGGGCGGCGCAGCTGGCCCTGATCGGCGACCCGGCGCACGGCATCGCCTGGTTGCGGGATCCAGCCGCGGGCGAGGCCCGGCCGGCCAAGCCGGCACTGTGGCTGGCGCCGCTGGCCGGGACGATGTCGCCGCCGATCCTGCGGGCGTTGTCCGGCCCGGCGATCCGGATCCCGGCAGCGGACGAGGAGCGCTTCTTCGACCAGTTCTATCCGGAGCTGCTGCGGCAGGTGCAGGTGCACGCGGCCGATCCGGCGGTCCGCCTGCCGGCGGTCGGCCCGGTCACGTTGGTGGTGACGATGACGCCCGAGCCCGGTCAGCGCCTCGCGCTGCGCTGGGAGTGGCATCGCCCCGTTGGTGGCCGGCGCCACCCCGAACCGCTGCGAGCGCTGCCCAACGGGGTCGACGACCGGCGGGCGGAGGTGCTCCGCCGGGTCGTCGAACTGGTCGCCAAACCCGTACCGGAGCTGCTGGAGCCGTCACCGGTCGGGCCTTCGCTGGCCGAGTCGGCCACCGTCGGCGGTGACGCCCTGGTCCGCCTGCTCGGCGACGTGGTGCCGCGGCTCGCCGAGATGGATGACGTCGAGGTGGTCACCCCGTCGGGCGGGGAGCTGCCCGACTACCAGGAGACGTACGAGGCGCCGACGATCACGTTCGCGGGCGGCGATGCCGGTGAGCACGACTGGTTCGACCTGTCGGTGCAGGTCAGCGTCGGCGGCGAGGCGGTCGGCTTCGCCGAGCTGTTCGCCGCGCTCGCGCAGGACCAGCAGTACCTCATCCTGCCCAGCGGCAGCTACTTCGCCCTGGACCGCCCCGAGTTCGGCCAGCTCCGGGAGCTGATCGCCGAGTCACGGGCGCTCGCCGACGCCCCGCCCGGGACGCTGCGGGTCGGCCGGTTCCAGGCCGGGCTCTGGGACGAGCTGGCAGACCTGGGTGAGATCACCGGCCAGGCCGCCGGCTGGCAACGGTCGGTGCGCGCGCTCAGCGAGGCGGACCCGGCCGCCGACCAGCCGGTCCCACCGGAGGTACGGGCGCAGCTGCGCCCGTACCAGCAGGATGGCTTCCGGTGGCTCGCGACCCTGCACGGCCACGGCCTCGGCGGCGTCCTCGCCGACGACATGGGGCTCGGCAAGACGTTGCAGACGTTGGCGTTGATCTGCCACGCCCGCGCCGACCGACCGTTCCTGGTGGTGTGCCCGGCCAGCGTCGTGGACAACTGGGCGCGGGAGGCCGCCCGCTTCACCCCCGAACTGGATGTCCGGACCATCACCCAGACGGCGGCGCGGCGCGGTGCCGGGCTGGCCGATGCGGTGGGCGGGGCCGAGGTCGTCGTCACCTCGTACACCCTGTTCCGGCTGGAGTACGACGACTACCGCGCGCACGACTGGGCCGGCCTGATCCTGGACGAGGCGCAGTTCGTCAAGAACTCCCAGTCCCAGGCACACCGGTGCGCGAAGCTGCTGCCGGCGCCGTTCAAGCTGGCGATCACCGGCACCCCGATGGAGAACAACCTCGGCGAACTGTGGGCGCTGTGCTCGATCACGGCACCCGGGCTGCTGCCGCGTGCCGACCGGTTCACCGAGTACTACCGCAAGCCGATCGAGAAGGACCGCGACACGGAACGGCTCGCGCAGCTGCGCCGCCGGATCCGGCCGCTGATGCTGCGCCGCCGCAAGGCGGACGTGGCCGCCGACCTGCCACCCAAGCAGGAGCAGATCCTTGAGATCGAGTTGGACCGCAAGCATCGGCGGGTCTACCAGGCATACCTGCAACGGGAGCGGCAGAAGGTGCTCGGCCTGCTCGGTGACCTGGAGAAGAACCGGTTCGAGATCTTCCGGTCGCTGACCCTGCTGCGGCAGGCGAGCCTCGACGTCACGCTGGTCGATTCGGCGCAGCACGCCGTGCCGTCGACCAAGCTGGACGTGCTCACCGAGCGGGTCGCCGACCTGGTCGCCGAGGGCCACCGCAGCCTGGTGTTCAGCCAGTTCACCCGGTTCCTGGGCCAGGCCCGGCAACGCCTGACCGCGGCCGGCATCGGATGCAGCTATCTGGACGGCACCACCCGCGACCGGGCCGCCGTGATCGACGAGTTCAAGCGTGGCACCAACCCGGTCTTCCTGATCAGCCTCAAGGCCGGCGGGTTCGGCCTCAACCTCACCGAGGCCGACTACTGCCTGCTGCTCGACCCGTGGTGGAACCCGGCCGCCGAGAACCAGGCCGTCGACCGGGTGCACCGCATCGGCCAGACCCGCAACGTCATGGTGTACCGGCTGGTTGCCAAGGACACCATCGAGGAGAAGGTGATGGCCCTCAAGGCGCGCAAGGCGGAGCTGTTCGACAGCGTCCTCGACGGCGGCGAGTTCGCCTCCGCCCAGCTCACCGCCGGCGACATCCGGAGCCTGCTGGAGTAGGCGCAGACTCCGCTCCAGCAAGGAGTGGCCGGCGACGATCGGTCCGTCCGGCGTGGCCAACCGCAGGGCACCGGAGCCGTCACGGATTGTGGTAGGAATCTAGGAATGCCGCTGCGCAGGATCGTGTTGGAGAATTACCGCTGCTTCCGGGACCGGCAGGAGATCGAGCTGGCCCCGGTGACCGTGGTGCTCGGCAAGAACAACTCCGGCAAGAGCGTGCTGACCCGCGCCCCACTGGTCATCGCCACCGGCTTCGACACCACCAGCACCGCACCGCTCGACCTGGACCGGCTGCATCCGTTGCCGGTGGACGGTTTCCCCGACCTGATCTTCGAGCAGAGCACCCACGGCCGCTTCACGCTGGGCGTGGAGGTCGAGGGTCGGGGTGCCTTCGCGATGGAGGCGAGCATCCGCTACGTCGACGAGGACCGCTCGGCGTACGTCTCCGGTCTTCGCGTCACGGCCGAGGGTGAGTCCGTCGAGTACCGGTTGCAGCCGACCATCGAGGTGACCGCCAAGGGACTGATCTACGACATCCAGCGTGGCCAGGACTCGACCACCAAGCCGGTCACCTTCGCGGGACTGCTGCCACACTATTTCGAGTTTCAGCGCTACTGGCCGGGAAAGCGCCCATGGCTGCCGTCCCTGGGGCCGATCCGTTTCCTCAGTGCCTACCGCGACCGTCCGGAGCGACAGCACCGGCTGCCGTTCGGGACGGCACGCGAGGTGGGGGAGCAGGGCCAGGGGGTGTACGGCATCCTCGCCGACGACCGGGCCCGGCGCAGCGGAGAGCTGATCGAGCGGGTCAACGTGCTGCTCGCCCACATCGTGCCCGACTGGCGGATCGAGGAGATCCCGGCCGGCCCACTGTGGTCGACGGTGCTCACCCGTCGGGGCAGCCAGGTGCGGGTGAATCTCGCCGACGCCGGCACTGGCCTGGCGCAGGTGCTGCCGATCCTGGTGCAGTGCGCTCTCGACGAACTGCGTGGCGGCACCGTCAAGCCGTTGCAGATCGTCGAGGAACCGGAGATGCACCTGCATCCCGGAGCCCATGCCGCGCTGGCGGATCTCTATCTCGACACCGCACGCGAGACCGGCACCCGATTTCTGATCGAAACCCACAGCGAAACCTTGTTGTTGCGGCTGCGACGCCGCATCGCGGAAGGCGCATGTCAGCCCGACACCGTGGCGGTCTACGTGGTGGAGCAGAAGGACGGTGTGTCGACCGTGCAGCGGGTGTCAATCGACGAGCTGGGCAATCTCGGTGTCGGCTGGCCGGACGGGTACTTCTCCCAGGACTACGAGGAGGCACGGGCGTTGGCGACCGCGCAGATGAGCCGGAGCGGCTATGGATCTTGATATCAAGCCCGAGGTGTTCATCCAGGGCGACAAGATTGCCGTGGTCAAGCTACTCGAACTGCTCATGCACGAGCGGCACGAGTGGCGACCGGACAAGACCACCGCCGACAGTGCCGCCCGCTTCGCCGACACCCTGCCGTTCGACGGGGTCAAGGTGTTCGTCGAGGAAGCCTTCATCAGAGCCACGAGCACGGTGTCCGCTCCACAGGGGCGGCGGGCACCGATCACCGCCGCCGAGCTGAAGGATCTGGTGGCGGATCTGAGCCGGCCGGCGGTGCTGGTGGTCGAGGACGAGATCTCCGAGGAGTGTTTCCTGCTCGCGCTCGCCGAGGCGTTCAACGAGAAGCGCATCGTGCAGGCCATCCGTGCGGATTGGCTGACCGTCGGGCACGCGGGCGGCAAGGACCGGATGCCACTGTTCGTCGAGCGTCGCCGTCGGCAGTTCGCCATCCTGGTACGGCTGGCGGCGCTGATGGACAGCGACCGCAAATATGCCGGGCACCGGACTCGTAACGACACCTACGCCGCGAAGATCCGGGCCATCGATGGTGTCGAGCTGCACCTGTGGGGCTGCCGGGAGATGGAGAACTACATACCCTGCCGGGCGTGGGAGGAGAGCCTGCCGACGCGGATGCCCAAGGTGGACGCCCTGCGCGGCAAAAGCGCCGAGGAGCGGCGCTATCTCGACGTCAAGGAGCACTTCGGCGCCATGCCTCGGCCGCTGATCGCCGAGCACACCTGCCTGACGGAGGAGGACTTCGCCGAGTTGGGGCCGGAGGTCGTGGCGGAGCTGCGCAGGTTGCTCGCGATGATCCACCGGATCCTGTAGGAGACTGGGGCCATGCGCACCGACCAGGCCGAGATCCGGCCCGACCCGACCATCGCGCTCGTCGATGATCTGCTGGGCGGCATCGGTCGGGGTGAGATCCGGGTGCCGGCGTTCCAGCGGCCCTTCGTCTGGCGACCCCACCAGATGCTGGAGCTGTTCGACAGCATCGAGCGCGGCTACCCGATCGGCAGCCTGCTGCTCTGGCAGACCGACGAGCGGGTGCCCTCGCTGGACGAGATCGGCGGCCTGGCGGTGCCGCCGCCACCGGACGGCCGCCAGGTCTCCTATCTGCTCGACGGGCACCAGCGGGTGTCCACACTGTTCGGGGTGCTGAACCGGCCGCTGCGCGACGGCCCGGCCGAGGGCGAGGGAGACTGGATCTGGCAGATCTACCGCGACCTGCGCCCCGACCCGCTCGGCTCGGACCGCTACCGGCACCACCGTTCCGGCAGGTTCTCCCCGCACCTGCTGCCACTGGCCGCGGTGATGCGCACCCGGGACTTCCTCCGGCACTTCCACCGGGTGGAGCTGACGGTCAAGGATCCCGCCCAGGCGGATGCGCTGATCCGGGAGGCCGAGGCGGTCGCGCAGCGGATCAAGGGCTACAAGCTGACCATGGTCAGGCTCCAGGGGGCCAGCATCGACCAGGCGGTCAACGTGTACGCCCGGCTCAACCGCACCGGCACCCGGATGGACCCGGACCAGATGGTCTCCGCGCTGACCTACCGCAAGGAGCAGCCGTCCCTGGCGAGCCGGATCGACGACATCGTGACCGCCATCGCCGACACCGGCTTCGGTGAGCTGCCCCGGCTGGCGGTGTTCCGCTCGTTGCTGGCCATCGCCGGGGAGACCGACATCATGTCGCCCCGCTGGAGCCTGGTCGCCGACTACGTGCAGAACCGCCTGCACGACGCCCTGCCGCAGACCGACCGCGCGGTACGCCTCGCCGCCCAGTTCCTGCGCACCGGCGTGAACCTGCCGCAGGCGAAGTTCCTTCCGTACTCACACCAGCTCGTGCTGCTGGCGATGTTCTTCCACGTCTGCCCGGAGCCGAGCGGCCGGCAGTACGACCGGCTGCGCCGCTGGTTCTGGGTGACCTCCTGGTCGAGCGCGTTCGCCGGAGCGACCTCCACCGTGCTACGCAAGGCGCTGGCGGAGATGCGCACCTTCGCCAGCGGCGCGGGTGACCTCGACCCGGACGTCGGCGACGTCCGGCCGATGCCCGAGTCGTTCAACCTCAACAGCGCCCGCACCAAGGCGTACGTGGCCTGGGAGACGCTGGAGTTTCCCCGCCGGCTCGACATGCTGGGCCAGCCGTTCGACGTGGTGAAGGTGCTGGAGGCCGCGGACAGCCAGATCTTCCGGCACGTCGTGCCGAAGGACAGTCGCCCCGCCAACCGGCTGATCTTCCCCACCACGCCGAACACGGGCGTGCTGGCCGCGCTCAAGGGGCTCAGCCCGCCCCGAGGTCCGGGCCTGTTCGACGGCAACCCGGAGCTGAGTGGCCTGGTGGGCCGCTCGGTCACCGAGCAGATCCTGGACAGCCACGGCATCCCGATCAAGGCGTGGCGGCGGCTCTGCGAGGGCGGCAACGGCAACCAGATCTTCGTCGACGACCGGACCGACTTCCTGGCGGAACGGATCCGGGCCTTCGCCGACCATCTCGACGTGCCGATCTCCGGCCGCCTCGACGTGCCGCTCGCCGGGAGCATGGCCGACGACGACTGGGAGTAGTGGCCTGATGAGCGGCAGACCTTAGGATCTAGCGGTGATCGAGCTGAAGGCGTTGCAGGCGCAGGTCAAGACCCTGGTGGAGGATCTGCGCGGGCAGGTCGCGCAGACGCCGGGCCTGCGCGCCGAGCTGCGCCAGGAGTGGGCTGCGGCGCAGGCCGCCGAGCGGGTCGGTGCCAGCTTCGAGACCTGGCTGGAGGACATCCTCGACCAGGCGGCGGTGGCTTGGGTGCTCGGCTGCGTCTTCGTCCGCTTCTGCGAGGACAACCAGCTCGTCGACGGGCTGTGGATCGGCGGCGCCGACCCGGCCGCGCCGGCCGAGCAGGCGGTGCAGCGCCGGCAGGCGTACCTGATCGCCAACCCCCGCCACAACGACCGGCACTGGCTGCGCGAAGCCTTCGGCTACCTGGCCGAGCTGCGCGCCACCGGCAAGATCTTCGACCGGCACAACCCGGTCTGGCGCTTCGCCATCTCCGGCCCCGCCGCCGAGGATCTCAGCGACTTCTTCCGCCGCGGCGCCGCCGCCGCGACGCTGCGCCGCGACGACCTGAACACCCGCTTCCTTGGCGACCTCTACCAGGACCTCTCCGCCCACGCCAAGAAGACGTACGCCCTGTTGCAGACCCCCGAGTTCGTCGAGGAATTCATCCTCGACCGCACCTTCGAGCCGGCAGTCAAGGAATTCGGCCTGCCCGCCACCAGCGTCATCGACCCGACCTGCGGCTCCGGCCACTTCCTGCTCGGCGCCTTCCACCGGCTGTTCGACAAGTGGCGCGACCGCGAGCCGGCCACCGACCCCCGGGTGTTGGCGGAGCGGGCACTCGGCCAGGTCACCGGCGTCGACATCAACCCCTTCGCGGTGGCCATCGCCCGCTTCCGGCTGCTCATCGCCGCCATGAAAGCCTGCCAACTGACCACCCTGGAACGCACCCCCGCCTTCCCCGTCCGGGTAGCCACCGGCGACTCCCTGCTCCCCTGGGGCGCATTCAGCTCCCGCGCCCAGGGCGACCTGCTCGCCGAGCTGGAAGGCAAGGAAATCTTCGCGTACGAGAGCGAAGACGCCGACCTGCTCAAGGACTACCTGGCCGAGAACCAGTATTCAGTGGTGGTCGGCAACCCGCCCTACATCACGGTCTCCGACAGCGCCCGCAACAAGCTCTACCGAGGGCTCTACGAAACCTGCTCCGGCAAGTACGCCCTCACCGTGCCCTTCGCGGAACGCTTCTTCGCGCTGGCCAAGCGTGGCGACCACGACGGAGATGGTGCCGGCCACGTCGGTCAGATCACCGGCAACGCCTTCATGAAGCGCGAGTTCGGCAAGAAACTGATCAACGAATACTTTGCGAACAGCGTGGAGTTGGCCGAGGTGATCGACACCTCCGGTGCTTATATCCCTGGCCACGGCACTCCGACCGTGCTCTTGATCGGCCGTAACCGTTTCGTGAGTTCGCGCTATAGCGGCACGATTCGGACCGTGCTTGGTGTCCGCGGAGAACCATCCACCCCTGACGACCCCTCAGAAGGCAAGGTCTGGCTCGCGATCAAGGCGCAGGTAGATGCACCGGATTCTGAATCCGGATGGGTTAGTGTTGCCGACTTCGCTCGCGTTCAACTTGCCTCTCACCCATGGAGCCTCAGTGGTGGCGGCGCGCCCGGATTAATGGATGCGATTCAGGGACAAGTCGAAGCCAGAATCCGTGACCAAGCATCCATGATGGGGTTCGTCGCCATCACCGCAGAGGATGATGCATTTTTCTTGACTAAATCAGCAACTCGACGCCTGGGTGTTGAGACCACCAGGCCAATGGTTACCGGCGACGTCGTCCGCGACTTTAGAATTGCCGCCGATATTGCCGCGATTTTCCCCTACGAGGGCGATCTCGACGTGGCTGTGCCAGCCAAACTTCCGCAGATCATGAAGGTGCTGTGGCCAAACCGGCGGGTTCTTCAACGCCGCAAGCGGTTTGGTGTGCTAATCGAAGACATTCCTTCTCTGCGATGGTATGAGTTCGGTGAGCTTTACCGGGAGAAGTTGCAGACGCCGCTGTCGATTGCGTTTGCGTTTGTGGCTACGCATAACCATTTTGTGTTGGATCGGGGTGGGAAGGTCTTCAAGCAGTCGGCACCGGTGATCAAGTTGCCGGAGGGGGCGTCGGAGGACGATCACCTGCGGCTGCTCGGGGTGCTGAACAGCTCGACCGCCTGCTTCTGGCTCAAGCAGGTCAGCCAGAGCAAGGCAGGTAGCGGGATCGGTCGGGGCATCCAGCCTGAGGCTTGGATGGATCGGTGGGAGTTCACCGGTACCAAGCTTGAAGAGTTTCCGTTGCCTTCGGCGTACCCGCTTGGGCGGGCGCGGGAGTTGGATGGGCTGGCGCAGCGGCTCGGTAGCTTGACTCCGGCGGCGGTGGCCGCGTCGGGGGTGCCGAGTCGGCAGCGGCTTGCGGAGGCTGAGGCGGAGTACCACTCGGTGCGGGCGCGGATGATCGCGGTGCAGGAGGAGTTGGACTGGGAGGTCTACCGGCTCTACGGGCTGATCGACGAGGATCTGACCTGCGCCGACCCGCCGGAGTTGAAGCTGGGGGAGCGGGCCTTCGAGATCGTGTTGCACACCAGCGGGGCGCAGACCGAGTGGTTCAACCGGCACGGGTCCAAGCCGATCGACCGGCCGAAGGCCGACTGGCCGGCGGAGTACCGGTCGCTGGTGGAGCGGCGGATCGCGGTGATCGGGTCCAACCGGCACATCGGGTTGATCGAGCGGCCGGAGTGCAAGCGGCGTTGGTCGACCGACGGATGGGAGAAGATGCAGTCGGTCGCGCTGCGGGACTGGCTGCTGGATCGGTTGGAGGCTCCGGAGTTGTGGGGTGGTCAGCCGGGGCCGCTGTCGGTGGCGCAGCTCGCCGACCGGGTCGGTGGTGACCAGGATTTCCGGGCGGTGCTGGAGCTGTGGGTCGGGCACGACAACTACGAGCTGACGCGGGCGCTCGGCGAGTTGGTCGCGGACGAGCATGTGCCGTACCTCCCCGCGCAGCGTTACAAGCCGGCCGGGCTGCGCAAGCGGGCGCAGTGGGAGCGGACGTGGGCGTTGCAGCGCCGGGAGGACGCGGGGGAGCAGGTCACCATCGAGGTGCCGCCGAAGTACAGCTCGGCGGACTTCGTCCGGCCGTCGTACTGGCGGGCGCGCGGCAAGCTGGACGTGCCGAAGGAACGCTTCATCTCGTACCCGGGAGCGGGCCGGGACAGCGACGGCAGTGAGCTGCTCGGCTGGGCCGGGTGGGACCACCTGGCGCAGGCCCAGGCGCTGGCCACCGTCTATCTGGACCGCAAGACCCAGGAGGCGTGGCCGGCGCACCGGCTGTTGCCGCTGCTCGCCGGGCTGGCCGAGACCGAGCCGTGGCTGCACCAGTGGCACTCCGGCGAGCAACCCGGCTTCCCCGGGTCACCCGCCGAGTTCTTCACCGACTTCATCAACGCCGAGTTGGCCGCCCTCAGCTCCGACCGCTCGGCCCTGACCCTGCTGCGGGGTGTGCCCGAGTTGCCGTGAGCCTGACTGCGGAGAGCTACCCAGGCCGACGGGACACGTTCGCCGGCAGGGCATAGCCGAGGCTGGTCAGCGCCCGCCGGAAATCCTGCTCCCGGTCGAGGAGTACGGCCAGGTGCTGGTCACCGATCAGCCGGCACAGCGACCGTAGCTTCCGGTCGTGGCTGATCAGCATGGCCAGCGCCGGATCCGCACAGGTGATGAGGCGCACCGGCCCCAGGTCGGTGAGCCGCCCGGCCCGCTCGGTGATCTCATCCAACAACGTCAGCAGCGAACCGGGCAGGTCAGGCTGCGCGGCCCGGGCCCGCAGAAACCCGGCGAGGTCGGCCGGCTGCCGCCCGGCATCGACGGCGCCGAGCAGACTCTCCCGGCTGACGGTCCAGACGTGGTCACCGGTACGACGGGCGTAGCTCTCCAGCACGAGCGACTCGGCCGGGGAAAGGCGGCCGACGGCCACGACATCAAGGTTGGGCAGAACCTTCACGGTACGCACCGGCGCCTCTGGCTCAGGCGGAGTGTACGACTTGCGTACGCCGAGCACGTAGGCGCCGAGGTCGTTGAGGCGGATCGCCCGCAGCCCGTCGTACCGGCTGAGTGCGTCGAAGGAGTCGGCACCCCAGTTTTCGTGGTAGTCGTCGCGGGCGCCGCCCGGCTCGTCGTAGGCGACGTCGATCAGGCCCAGCGTCGCGGCGTACTCGAAGAGCACCGCCAGGGTGTACCGGCCCTCCAGCAGTTCCCATTCGCCGAATCCGGCATAGCCGAGGCTGCCGTACTGCGGATCCTCCAGGTACAGCTTCCACAGTGCCCGCTCGCTGCGCGCGACCCGCGGCGACCAGGCGGTCTGCTTCATCTGCGCGAAGAGATCGTCCACGCCGACCCACTCGCCGAGAGGCTGGGCGGCGAGTGCCTCGGACACCTTCTGTCGCCGTGCCTTCGGCGCGGTCAGCACATTGGCGGCGCGCTGCCCCTTGATGTTCTCGACCCGACTGAACTCGTCGATCAGACCCTTGGTCAGCCACGACCGCCACAGCGTCTGCACGACTCCAGCGGCCGGCTTGCCGAGGGCGGCCCGGCCCTTCGCGGTCAGTTGCAGCTTCCCGCCGGTGATCTCGGCGAGGCCGCCCGCCTGCACCAGCAGCGGCCAGGCGAACGCGGCGATCGGCTCGTCCGGATAGAAGTCACCCGAGGACAAGGTCTTCGCCACCTCGACCACGGTGGCCGCCGCTGGCCGCCGCGTCTTCTCGCTGCACCGCAGCCGCCCGGAATCACACAACCGCAGCACGGCGTGCACGTCGTCGGCCGCGTACCGCTCGGTCCGGCGTACGAGCCCTGCCACCTGCCCGGCCACGAGCGTTCCTCCCCAGTTGTCGTCAGAACAGAGTTGGGACGACAGTGAAGTGGTAGTTGTCACGGCCGACCGTCCGGTCGAGGGTACGCATGATCCGATCGGGGTTGTCGTGTGGACCCTGCTGGAAGTAGGGCGTGCCGTTCAGGCCGAAGGTGATCCGGCTCGGCGGCTCCCAGGTGCCGAGGAGCGGTGCGGCGCTGTAGAAGTCACGATGCGGGTCGAAGCCGAGGCCGCGTGCGTAGTCGACAGCACCGAAGACCAGGTGCCGGGCGAGGTCGATGGGAGCCTCGACCGGCGGTGTGTCGTAGGCGGCGAAGAACTCGGCCACAAAATGCGGCACCTCGTCGGGATCGGAGGTGGTCGGTGGCAGCGCATTCTTGACGCCGAGACAATAGGTGTCGACCAGGAAGCCGCAGGTGCTCGCCGCATCGCCGTCCGCACGGGCGACCGCGACGCTGACCAGGCCGGCGCCCATCGCCATCGGCGGCAACTCGGCGTCGTCAACCCAGTCCGCCGGTCGGTCGGCCACGCTCAGGCCGTTGCTCCACTGCCGGCTGATCCAGCAGCCCAGCAGCGGCAGCTCCGCCGGGTGCACCCGCCCCGGACGTACGACATCGACGCCCCGCACCAGCCGGGTGACCACGGCACGGGTGACCCCGAGGTCGCGGGCGATCTGCTTGGGCGTCTTACCGGCGGCCCGCAGCGCCTGCGCCCGCTCCTTCAACTCCTTCGATTCCACCCGCGCCATCCTGCTGTCGCCCCGCCCCACCGTCAACGCCGCCACGCTGGGCGTCAGGACGGCTGGTCCGGCGAGTCGGCGGCACGCTGTTGTGCCACGACCGGGCGGTCCGGTAGCACCAGCAGGATGGCCAGCGCCAGGTTGCCACCCAGCGCGATCACGTTGCCGACCTGGTCTGCTGGTGGATAGACCCGCAAGTGCAGTGAGTGCCAGAGGAAGTGCACCGCGGTGAAGATCAGCCAAGCGCCGCCGGCCATCCGCAGCGCGGACGGCGTCGGTCGCCGCCAGGCCATCACGCTGAGCACGAGCAACGCCAGGTAGAGGGCACCGACGTCGTGGGTCAAATGCTCGTTGTACGGCCCGAGCGCGGAGACCCAGTTGCGCCCCGGCCAGGGAAAATCGGTGTAGAACGACTGAGGATAGGCAGCGGCCCAGACGCCGACGACCGCAGCCGTCACAGCGAGAAGCCCGACGATCGCACGTTTACTCTTGATGCTCACACCTGCATGACGAGTCGGACCGCCACTTCGTGACGAACGCCGAAGTGCAATGAGTCACGCTCCGACCGTGGCGCGTCAAATGCTGGCGCGATAGCCGCCGACGATGTTGGCGGAGCCGGTGAGCATCCCGGACGAGTCGTGCACGAGGCCGCGGGCCTCGGACAGCGTGGCGTCCACGGCCCGAACCACCTCTGGTCGTCCGCCGGCCAGAACCGCGTTGAGGGCGTTCTGGCTGGCCCACATGGTCCGGTGAATCTCGGCGAGCTGCCGCGAGGCTCGGTCGAGCTGCCCTACCACGTTGTCGAGGCCGCCGATCACCTGCCCTGCGATGCTGGCCGAGCCTCCTCGCGGCCGTGGCGTGGAAAGGCTTCCGGCTACGCCATTGCTGCCGCTTCTTCGGAGCCATTCTCGATGAGATGCAGCCGCTGCCGTGGCAGCCCTCCTCTGGTCGCGCCGCTCACGAAGGTGGTCGATGCCAGCCACCACGATCGCCTTGCCCTGCGAGCCGACCATGCCGCCGATGATCGCTCCGCCGGTCGAGGCGACGGCGGGGGACACCGGCATCCCGTACTTGGCGCCCGCGAGACCGGCCAGCATCCCGACGCCGGCCCCGCCCCACTCGACCAGCCTGCCGAGGGCCTCCTTGGCGCTTTCGTACTTCAACCGCCGCGCGAACGGCCGCTCGACTTGCTTTCTACGGCGATTGTCCTTACGCCAGCTCATCAGGCTGAGGTTGGATCCAGGTAACCGCAGCTTACGGCGATGAGCAGCGGCAGATGAGCGGCGATGTCGTGGGCGACCTCGGCCGGCGCCGTGCCTGACGGCTCGTCACCCTCCGCAACGTTCTCGGAGTCGTCCGCGTAAAGGACGCACGCCTGCCATAGATCGGGATCGCGCCATGAGAACGACCAGAGCCCGTAGACGTCCACCGGCACGGCGACCTTGGTTTGGGCAGCGTGGCCGATGCGGTGGAGGTGGGGCTCCTCGGGAGTGGAGCCGAGCCCTTCTCCGAGGGGGAGGAGTTTGTGGCGGCGGAAGACTGGTTCGAGGTCGCCGTCGGTGTCGAACTCCACGAGTAGGCCACGGGCGATCAGGCTGTCGACCAGGCGGGTGGCCTGGGGCTCCGGGTTCGGAGCGGTCTCCAACAGCCGGATCAGTGACTCCCGGTTGACTTCGAGCTTGGCGTGTCTTTCGGCATCCATGAAGGCTGCTGCCCAGACTGCCGCCTCGGTCTCGGTCAGCTCGATCAGGTCGTCGCCGAGGTGAATCTCGTAGCACTCGGGGATCGGGTCCGGCGGGCGGACATAGCGGTAGCGGGGGCCCATGGACAGGCCAACGGGGACGATGACGCGTGGCATGTGGACCTCTTGGGTGTCAGAAGCCGGCGGCGTATCGCTTGGTCGTGTCGACCGCGCCCATCGCGAGCTGTGAAGCCTCGTTGAGCTTGGCCTTGACCTGCTCGATCTGGCTGATCGCCTGGCCGACCGCAGGGTGACTTGTGCCGGCGGTGACGGCCTGTAGCAGCGCGAGGCTCTGCTCCAGCGAGTCGTGCACCGCGCGGAGCTGGGTAACACTCTGCTGCGTTTGCTGCCCGAACCGGTTGATGCCGGCCTTGATCTCCTCAATCGACGCCACCGCGACGACTCCTCCCCCGTAAACATCGAGCGTGATCGTAGCGACCGTACCGGATCATGTGCTGTGCGTCAGCCCTCGGTCACTCATCTGTCAAGGACGAGTCTCGGCTGGCGGCAAGCTGTGGCTACAGCGCCAGCGCCACTTCGATGGGCATTGAAACGATCAGATATGTCGGGGTGTCACGAGTTGCAAGCACTCGGAAGTCTGTTGCGATCCCAGTCGTCCGGTCGCATCCGCTGACGCATGATCGGAACCCCATCGATGGCGAAGAGTAAGGGACGCCCGCAGAAGGGGCGGCTCGCCGACATGACGATCCGTCCGGCCGGCGATGACTGTTACGAGCCGCCGCCGGACGAGGACTGCGAAGAATTTCCGACGGTCATCGACCTTGCGCCGAACGTTCGCATGGGGGTGCGCACGACGTACCTGCGTGGTACCAGCCGGATGGTCTACTTCGCCATCTGGCAGGCGATCAAGGTTGACGGCAAGTGGGAGAACGTGGCGCGCGTGGACTGCCACCACGGGACGATCCACCGGCATGACTTCACCCGCCAGGGGGACAACCATGTGGTGGTCCTTGACGTAATACCGGTAGCCGGTGGCGCAAGCGAGGTTCTCGACTCGTGGTGTACGCAGGTCGAGTTGATCATGCAGAATGAATGGGAAGACAACCTACGGAGGTGGCGTGGTGACAGGGAGTGAGGTAAAGCCCGTGACGCTGGCCAGTGGCTTCGACTTCGCGCGTCGCCAGCGTGACCCAAGGTTCCGGGAGTATCTGCATCGCATCGGCTGGACCTCGGAGCATCACGTCGTCGTTGCCGGTGACGACGAGCCTGTGTCGGCCGTCGTTGCAAGGATCATCAACAACGACACGCCTTCGCCCTGCTTGATCGCCATCCCGCACAGTGGCGAGCCGTTCGGCTTTGGTCTGATGTTCCTGGAGGTTACGCACGCGGCCACGCGGCGCAGCCGCCTCTGGCACCGCAGTCGCACGAAGGCACCAGGCGGGATCGTGATCAGCCCTGGCACCAGCATCGGCATGCTCTACTCGTCGGGCCGGCGCTGCGCCGAATACATCCCCAATGAGTGGACGCGTCCGGTGGTCTTCACACACGTGCCATCGGCGGTCTGACCGAACGCGCCGCGACAGGCTCGCCCTCGCAGGAGGGCGGGCCTGTCGCCTCCGTGTAGATCGCCGCGCTGAGCGCCGCAGGGGCGTGTGCCTGTCCGAGCTTGATTTCACACAGACGTAAATATTTCTGTGTGAAATCAAGCTCCGGTGACCATGGGTCGCCCCAGGGTCACGTGCCGTGCGCCGGCTACTGGCCAGGTCGGCTGCCGGGCATCTCCTGCTTCACACCGGAGACGAAGGCGGCCCACGCCGCCGGGTGGAACGCGAGGACCGGACCGCTCGGATCCTTGCTGTCTCGTAGCCCGACAACGCCGATCAGGCCGTCGGCGACCTCCACGCAATCGCCGCCGTTGTTGCTCCGGGTGGACTTACGCCAGGTAGCGCCGGTCAGGTCAGACACTGGAGTACTCCTCTGCGACTTGCTGGATCAGGCTCTTGGATTCGGGCTCGTTCAGAGCGCGGCTCGACATGTCGGCCCATGTGGTGTTGTAGGCGGCCGTTTCGTGGGGCTTGTCGAGATAAATCGCGCCGGTCGCTGACTCCAGGTACGCCACGGGTGGCTCTACCTCCTTGCCGCTGCTGTCTTCAGGAAACTCCAGGATGGAGAAGGCTCCGGACATCGCCCCTGCGTGTAAGCCGGCCGAAAAAGCTAGCACCTGCACCGTCACGTTCGGTAGTTCTGCGGCCTTCAAAATCTGGTCCAGCTGTTCACGCATGATCGTGGCGTTGCCGACTGGGCGGCGCAACACTGCTTCGTTGAGGATCACGCTCAGTTGCGGCGCGGCGAATCGGGTCAGCAGGGCTTGTCGCTCGATCCGGAGTTGGATGGCCTGCTCTTGCTCCTCGCTGTCCTCGACGTCGATGGCGCCGCCCGGAACCTGAAAGACCTGCGTGGCGTAGGCGCGTGTCTGGAGCAAGCCTGGGACCAACTCGGGTTGGTACTTGCGGACCTTTGTGGCCGCGGCTTCGAGTCCGATGTAGAGCTGGAACCAGCGGGGTAGGCCGGAGCCGATGTAGTCGTGCCACCAGTTCTTGTTCTCGCGGGTCGCGGCGGTCATCGCCAGCAGCAACTCGGCATCCTCAGCGGACGCGCCGTAGAGGTTCAGCATCTCCTTGACGTCGGCGGCCCGGAAGCGGACGTTCTCCGCGCCGCTTTCGATCCGGTGCAGGGTCGCTCGCGCTCGATCCAGATCCTCGGCGGCCTGTTCCATGGTGAGGCCGGCCGCTCTGCGGAGGGCTTCGAGCTTCCGGCCGATCTGGCGTCGCAGCATCGTCGTTCCGGTTACCGCCTGTGACACTCGCACCTCCGCTGTCGTGGCCATTGTCGACGTGCCTCTGTGTGATTAAACAGCCACGATGTATCAAAAACAATAGACATTTCACTGCGCGTGTCCGGGGAAAGTCATAGCTGATCAGTCGTCGTTTGTTAGACGTTGCATTTCTATCGAGCCGGTGCTTCACTCTCTCCACGGCCACTGTGGAACCGCTGCTCAGCGGCCATGTCTGCCCTGTTGCCGTACTGCCGATGAGGGCTGCGGTGGCAGGTGCCGGGCGGGTCCGTCGGTGCGCGGCGGGCCGACGGACCCGCCGTCCACATCGCCAAAGCGAACGAGAGCGAGGCCTGCATGCGCATCCCATTCCGGCGGCGCGCCGGCCGGCACGGCAACCAGCGTGACGAGCGGCACCCCACCGGCACCTGCTGTCGCTCGACCAGCTATCGCCCGTTGCGGCCGTGGCAGGTGCGCGAGCGGCGGTTCCGGCTGGGCCGGCGCGGCTACCACCCGGCTGAGGTCGCCGAGTTCCTCGACCGGGTGGCCGGCGACCTGGAGGCCGCGTACCGACAGCTGGCCGAGTCCCACCAAGAGGCGGCTCGGGTCCGAAACGCGCTGCGCCGCTGGCAGGCCCAACCTCTTGCCGATCATGGTGTTGTGGTGCCAGAAAAGTCAGTAAATGCTCGACTTTGTGAGGTGCCACAAGTCCATGATCGACGCGTAGTGGGCCGGGGGCCGGTGGGGCAGGGGCGGCAGCGGTGAGCGGGCGGTGGGTCGTGCATCTGCCGGGGGCCGCGTCGGACCTGCTTGGGGCGCAGCGGCTGGCGCGGGTGGTGGCCCGGTGGGCGTCGGTGCTGCCGCAGGCCGACCCGGGGGACACCACCGTGTCGGCCGAGGACCAGCAGGGCGTACGCCATCGGGTTTTCTGTGACCTGCGGCTGTCGACCGGCGGGCGGTGCCTGCTGCGGGCCGATCACGACGGCGCGTGCGCCCGCCGGCTGGGTGGTGGTCGCCGATGAGCGTGGTCGACTGTGCCGAGTGCTCGGGGCTGGGCTTCGTGGCGCGGCGGTGCTCCTGCACGGACGGCGGTGACCGGCTCGTGGTGGAGGGAGGCGAGTACCGCGACGAGGCGTACGCCGGGTGCCGGCTCTGTGGTGGGGACGGCAGCGTGGTCGACGGCTGTCACCGGTGCGGGCGAGGTGGGCGGCGGCGGGCACAGCTCGTGGTGACCGTGGTCAACCTGGACACCGGGGCGGCGGCGTCGCGGCGGGTGGTGCCCGGCGGGGTGGTGCCGCCGGTCGACGCGGAACGGGTGTGGCGGGCGCAGCCCGTGCTCGCCGAGCTGAGTGAGGCGGTGGGGGTGCGGGGACTGCGCACACGGTGGGGCCGGCGGGATCCGGACGACACGCTGGGCTGGTTTCCGAAGTCGTGGCGGCCCGACCTGCCGGAGCGGCAGCGGTGGGCGATGGAGGCGGCGGCCCTGGTCAGGCAGGACTTCGACCCGTGGCGGGTCTACGTGGGACGTGGCACCGAGCTGCCGCCACCGCCCGAACCGGGGCGCGAGCTGGCCCGGTTCTGTGGGCTGGCCGACCTGCTGCACCTCGATCTGGTGGTGGAGGTCCGCCGCCTGCGCGGCTGGCAGATCCGCTACGAGCTGCCCGGCTCGGCGGTGCCGGGCGACGAGCGGGTGGGCGGCTCCGCCGACCTGATGACGGCGGTCGCCGGCACCACGGTGGCCAGCGCCATGCTGCTGCTCGACGAGCGGGGGCGGCACGCACCCGCGTACACGGTGCGGGCGGTGCCGGCTGCCGGCGTACCCCCGGCGGTGGACCTTGACCGGCTCTCCCGGAAGGTTCTCGCGGACCTGGCCGGGGACGCGCCCGGGGCGCAGGCGATCTGGCGTGACGGCCGCTGGTGGCACACCCCGCTCTGCCCGGCCGGCCGCGTCGAGGAGCTGCACGAGCGGGACACCGGCCAGATCGCCCGGTACGTGCGGGAGACGGTGCGTCGCGTTACCGAACCACCCGACCCGGCGTGGTGGGGCGAGCCGATCGGGCACCGGCCCTGCCCGGACTGCCGGCCCGGCACCCGGCTGTGCCGCTGTGACTGTCGGCGCGGCGCTCGGGAGGCCGACCCGCACTGCCCGGACTGCTCCGGTGCCGGCTTCGCCCCGTCGGCCATGCGGTGCGCGACCTGCAAGGGCAGCCACCGGCTTCCGGCGGCGCTCGCGGTGACGGTGACCGACCTGCGCCAGGTGAGCCACGAAACCTGGCGGCCCGTCGCGGGGAGCCCGCGCCGGTCGTCGGGCACCAGCCCAACGGCACGCCGGTGCACCAGTTGGGCGTGCACTGGCGGCTGGCCCGGCGGGCCAGCTCCTTCGGGGTACGCCCGGCCGACCTGACCCTTCTCGACGAGGAGCGGCCGGTCGACCAGGACCTGCTCGACGGCACGGTGACCGTCTTCGACCCCGCCGTCGAGCCGGCCCGCCGGCACGTCGAGCGGATCGGCGGCGGGCTGCCCGGGGCGCGGCTGTTCGTGCTGGCCGCCGCGCCGGACGCGCCGCCGCTGACCGACCTGCTGCGGCTCGCCCACGCGCTCGACCTGACCGCCGTGCTGACCTACTGCGACCACCGGCTCGACGCGGGCGACCCGACGAAGATCCAGGGTGAGCGGTGGGACCTGCGGCTGCTGGCGCCCGACGCCGAGGTGGCGGTGGAGTTCCCCTTCTGCGCCAGCGTCGAGCTGGCCGTGGCCCGTTGCGTCGAGTACCTCGACAGTCACCTGCTCGCCGCCGTGCCCCGCGACCCGGAGCGGCCGATACCCGCACCGCAGGCGGCACCGTCGCCGCCGATGGTGGACCCGACCGTCCTGCTGCGCCGCGTCGGTCGGCACTACGCCGGCCAGCCGGTGGTGGCCTCGTTCGACCGGACGGGCTGCGGGCTCTGGCTGGCCGAGGGCAGCCTCGTCCAGCCGCTCGCCCGGGCCGCCACCCTCGACGACGCCGTGTCCGCCCTGCGCCTGTAACCCGGCCGCCGCGCGCCCGCCGAGCGGCGTCGATCATGGAGTTGTGGCATGGGATAAGTCGCTTGTGCGGCTTTCGTGAACGGCCACGGCTCCATGATCGGCCGGGGTGGGGTGGGGGTGGGGTGGGGTGGGGGTGGGTAGCAGGTAGGAGCTTGATCGGGGGTTTTGCACAGGGGGATTGGTTGTCCACAGGGGAGGGCTTGCGGGTGGGGGTGGGGGTGGAGGGCGGCAGCATCGGGGAGCGTGGCCGAAAAACTGTTTCGCTACCCCGAACTTCTGCGTGCCGGCAGTTCGCGCGGTGCCGTTCGTCATGCGGTCGAGGTCGGTCGGCTCCGGCGGGTGGGCCGTGGGATCTATGCAGCCGCGGCGCCTGATTTCGGCGAGGATCTGCGGGCGACGCTCCTGCGGCTGCCGCCCGAGGCGGTGTTCGGGTTTCACACCGGAGCCCGGCTGCACGGGTTCGGTGACGTGCCGCAGGCTTCGCTGCACGTCATCGTTCCGGCCAGCTCGGTCGTACCGAAGATCAGTGGCTTGATCGCCCATGAGTCGGTGCTGCCGGTGCGCGACCAGGTGCTGCTCGCCGATGTGCCGGTTGCCTCGGCCGCGCGGTGCGCCGTCGACCTGGCCCGCACCCTGCCCCGGATGGATGCCCTTCCGCTGCTCGACCTGGCCCTGCGATGCGGTGCGTGTCAGCCGGCCGACCTGCGCCGCGAGACGGCGCGACACGCCGGGCTACGTGGGGTGTGCCAGGCCCGCCAGTTGGTGCGACTGGCGGATGCCCGGTCGGAGTGCCGCCAGGAAAGCCAACTGCGTCTGGTCCTCGTCGACGGTGGTCTGCCCCCGCCCGAGCCACAGATCTGGGTTCACGACGAGTGGGGAAATGCGGTCGTCCGGCTCGACCTGGGCTACCAGGAGAGCAAGGTCGGCATCGAGTACGACGGCAGGTCCCACCTGACCAGGGAGCGCCTCCGCACGGACCGAGCAAGGATGAACTGGCTCTCCGCCCAAGGCTGGACCATGCGCCACTTCACCGCCCGCGACCTATACCACCGCCCCCGGTACGTGGTCGACCAAACCCGCCAAGCCCTCTCCTCCCGCCGCCCCGAGCGGCGTTGATCATGGAGTTATGGCGCCCAGTTTGTCGGCTACACGCCTTTTGTCAAGCGCCACAACTCCATGATCGACGGCAGGGGGTGGGGGACGGCCTAGGATCGGCGGGGTGGTGGGGGCGGCGGGGTGAGGAGGGTGAGGAGGGGTGATGGGTCTGCTGCGGGACGTGATCGAGATTCCGACCTCGGTTGGGGACGGCGATTTTGTCGTCCGGGCGGCGGAGGGTGCCGACCTGCGGCGGTACGTGGTCACCGAGCAACTGCGGGAGAACTTCGCCGAGGCGCTGCGGCGGATCGGGCACGCCGTCACCACCGGGCGTTCCCAGGCGATGTTCCTGCACGGCTCGTTCGGCTCCGGCAAGTCGCACTTCATGGCGGTGCTGCGGGAGATCCTCCAGCACAACCCGGACGCGCGGCAGATCCGGGGGCTGGCCGAGCCGGTGCTCGCCGCCGACCCGTGGCTACGCGACCGCAAGCTGCTCACCCTCACCTTCCACATGCTCGACGCGCGCTCCGTCGAGCAGGCCGTCCTGGAGGGTTACCTCAACCAGATCACCGCCCTGCATCCCGAGGCGCCGGTGCCCGCCGTACACCGGTCGGACGCGCTGCTGGACGACGCGGCCCGGCTGCGCGGGCGGATGGGCGACGAGGCGTTCTTCGCCGCGCTGCACGACGGCGGCAGCGCGCCGGTGGCCAGCGGCGCCGGGCTGGCCGCACACGTCACCAGGGCGGCCGGCTGGACGGCGGAGCGTTACGCCGCCGCTGCCGCCGAAGCCCCCGGCACCGAGCAGCGGGACCTGCTGGTCAGCGCCCTGACCAGCACGTTCTTCACCGGGGCGGTACGCAGCGGGGAATACCTCGACCTGGACACCGGCCTCGCGGTGATCACCCGGCATGCCAAGGCCCTCGGCTATGACGCCCTGGTGCTCTTTCTCGACGAGCTGATCCTCTGGCTCTCCACCAAGCTCAGCGACCACGTCTTCGTCAACACCGAGGGCGCCAAGCTCAACAAGCTCGTGGAGTCCGCCGACGCCACCCGGCCGCTGCCGCTGATCTCCCTCGTCGCCCGGCAGCGCAACCTGGAGGACTTCCTCGGCCCGCAGGTCGGCGGCACCGAGCGGGAGGCCCTCGCCCACGTCATGCGCAGCGTGCAGGGCCGCTTCGGCGAGATCGCCCTCGCCGACACCAACCTGCCCGAGATCACCGAGAAGCGGCTGCTCAAGCCGCTCACCGACGAGGGGAGGGCGGTGCTCGACAACGCCTTCGCCGCGGTCAGGGGCAACCGGGAGGTGTGGGACACCCTGCTGCTCGGCGCACAGTACGGCGACGCCGGCATCGGCTCCGACGCCGCCGCCTTCCGCAAGCTGTACCCGTTCTCGCCGGCCCTGGTCGCCACGCTGGTGGCGCTGTCACAGGCGTTGCAGCGGGAGCGGACCGCGCTCAAGGTGATGACCGAGCTGCTGGTGGCCCGCCGGGACACCCTGAAGGTCAACGACCTGATCGGCGTGGCCGCCCTCTTCGACCCGCTGGTGCTGCACGGCGAGTTGCCCGACCGGCTCAAGCTCAAGCAGCTGTTCCAGTCCGCCCGGGTGCTGTACACGCAGAAGCTGCGCCCGATCCTGCTCAACCTCAACAACATCACCGAGGAGCAGGCGGCCGGGCACCAGCAGTTCCAGCTCGACGACAAGCTGATCAAGACGGTGCTGCTCGGCGCGCTGGTGCCCGAGGTGCCGGCCCTGCACAACCTCACCGCCGCCAAGCTGCACGCGCTCAACTTCGGCTCGATCACCTCGCCGATCCCCGGCTACGAGCGGCAGATCGTGCTCAACCGGCTCAACCGGGTGGCCGACAGCGCCGGGGAACTGCACCTCACCAAGGCGCCCGACCCGGTCGTCTCGCTCAAGCTGCACGCCGTCGACTACGACAGGTTGCTCGACCTGGTGCCCGACGAGGAAACCACCACCACCGGGGTACGGCAGCAGCTCATCCGCGAGATGGTCACCGCCGAGATGGGCATCACCGGCGCCGACGGCCAGCTCGGTGAGCTGCTGCACCCGCGTGACTGGCGCGGCCGGCGGCACACCGTCCAGGTCAAGTTCGGCAACGTACGCGACCCCGACACCATGCCGGTCTCGGCGCTGCTCGCCACCGGGGAAGCCTGGCGGGTGGTCGTCGACTATCCGTTCGACCTCCAGGGCTACGAGCGCACCGCCGACCGGGCCCGGATCGAGAGCCTGGAACGCGGTTCCCGAACGGTCTTCTGGCTGCCGTTCTTCCTGACCGACGAGATGATGGCGAAGGTCGGGCAGCTCGCGAAGATCAATTATTTGCTCGGCAACGGCACCGGCGACCGCCTCAACTCGCTTGCCGCCGACTGGTCCCTCGCCGACCGGCAGCAGGGCCGCGTCTACCTCCAGCAACGGCAGTCGCAGCTACGCAGCACCCTGCTCGGCGCGCTGATGCAGGCGTACGGGTCGGCCACCTCGCGCGGCTCGGACGTGCGGGACGACAGCGTCGGGGTGTTCCACACCCTCGCCGAGGGCCTGCACCTCGGCGACCCGCGCGGCGGCACCCTCGCGGAGGCGTTCCACCACCTCACCGGTGAACTCCTCGGCTGGTCCTACCCGGGCCGCCCGGCCATGCCCGACGAGGAGAAGCCGGTCAGCCGTGCAGAGCTGGCCAAGATCCTGGAGTACGCCACCCGCGCCGCCGCCGACCCGGCCCGGGGCGTCAGCGTGGCCAACCCGGCCGACCAGCGCACCCTGCGTCGCGTCTGCAACAACCTCGGCCTCGGCGAGCTGGTCGACGGCCGGTACGTGCTCACCACCTCCACCTGCCGGTGGAGCCGCCATCTGCTCCAGGCCGCCGCCGACCAGGGCTACACCGACCACTTCCCGGTGGACCTGCTGCGCCGGCTCGTCGACGTGCCGGCACCGTTCGGTTTCGACCGGGAACTCCAGAACCTGATCATCCTCGTGTTCGGGCTGGAGCAGCAACTCGCCTGGTATCAGCACAGCGGCAAGATCGACGTGGGCAGCGTGCTCGCCGTGCGGGACGACCTGGAGTTACGGCATCCGCCGATGCCCGACGAACAGGCATGGTCGGACGCGGTGCACCGGGGCGCCAGGCTCTTCGGCAGGGTGCTGCCCGGCTGGCGTACCCCGGCCAATCTGGGCACCCTCGCCGGCACGCTGCGCGAGGCGGCGGCGCAGCGCCATCCGGCCGCCGCCGACCTGGTGGACGCGCTGACCGCGCACGCCGAGCTGCTGGGGCTGGACGCCGCAGCGCCGGTCGGACGGCTCGCGACCGCCCGACGGGCGGCCCGATTCGTCGCCGACATCGCGGGTGAGCGGGACGACGTCGTGCTCGTCGAATCCGTCGCCGCCGTCGACTTCGGCGACATCGACGACGAGGCTGTCAGCGAGGTGCTCAGCCGGGCCGGTGGGCTCAGCCGGGCGCTCCAGCAGGACAACCAGTGGCCGCTGCTCAGCGCCGTCTCGGCCCGCGCCGCCCACGACGAGCAGGCGCGTCAGATCATCGGTGAGCTGCGTGGCGTCGTCCAGCACGAGCAGCACGGACAGGACCTTCTCGACGCCATCCGGACAGCGGTCCGCCGGTCCACCGCGCTGCTCGCCGGCACTGCCCCGGCCCAGCCCGGCGTGGTCGGCACTGCCCCGGCCCAGCCCGGCGTGGTCGGCACTGCCCCGGCCCAGCCCGGCGTGGCCGGCACGGATTCGCCGCGGCAACGGCCGAACGACGGCGGGCCGGCGACGGGCGGCGAGGTCGTGGCCGGCGGCAGTGCCGCGGTGGCGGGCAGCGGCATCGCGCTGCCCGGTCACCGGCGGCCCGGTGAGGACCGTCCGGTCGAGGGCGGCAGCCTCGTCGAGGCGGCTGGAACCGCGATGTCGCCGGAGGGTGCCGGACCCCCGGGCCGGCGGCACCGGCACCGGAGTCGGCACCGGCACCGGAGTCGGCGTCGGGCGGCGGCACGAGGTCACGGACGTGGCCACCTGGAAGGAGGTCGCCGCCGAGATCGAGGCGGCGGTCGCCGCCGGCCGGCGGGTCACCATCAGCTGGGAGACCCGGTGACGGCGAGTCCGCGCGCAGCGGCTGGGGCGGTCGCGGTGGGTGTGGTGCCGTGATGAGACACCCGGTGAGCGCCGCGACGCCCGATGCGGTCCGGCGCAAGGTCGAGGCGTGGCTGGGCGAGAACGACCCGGCGTACGCCATCGCGCTGGCCGCCCGCCCGGAGTGGCCCGCCGATCCGGTGCTCAGCGTGGGCGAAGCCCGGATCCGGGTGGTGCCCTGCCCGACACCCCTGGCCGCCCGCGCCGCCCTGCACGACCGGGTCGCCGGTGAACGGCTGGTCCTGCTCACCGAGTTGGGCGAGAGCGACCTGGGCGACGGACTGCTCGCCCACCTCAGCAAGCAGACCATCCGCAAGATCGACCGCTGGGAGCTGGTCCGGCAGTTGTTCCGCGGGGTGGCCGGCCTGGACCCGACCCTGGTCCGGACCGGACGGTGGGTCGCGGACGCGCTCAGCGACCACGCCCCGCCCGGGGGGTGGCCGGCGCCATCCGGCACGATCCTCACCCGCGACCACGCGCTGCGCAGCCTCACCGCCGAACTACTCGGCCTGCCGGCCGGTGAACTGGACGACAGTGGCCTGGTGCAGTGGACCACCGTGGCCGACAGGCAACAGCGGTTCATCGGCGCGTCGGAAGCCGTGGCGGAGGGCATCACCGCGTACCTGACCGGCATCGCCGGCCGGGCCGCCGCCGGCATCATGGCCGCGGTGCGGGCCGGGCACGGGGTCGACGTCATCCCGGTGGGACTGCTGGTCGGGCTGCTCTGGTCCGGTACGGGTAGCAGCGAGGTCGCCGCGGCGGTCGGCCGGACCCGGCTGGAGCCGAAGTTCGGCGGGCTGTCGTTGACCGCTGACCAGGCCGAGGCGTTGCACCAGGCCGCAGAGGCATGGGTCTACCGGACGGTTGACACCGGCGTCGACGGTCGCGCCGAGGCGATGCGGATGCTGCGCCGAGCCGAGGCGATCGCCGCGGAGATCGGCATCACCGAGCTGCTCGGCGCGTCGACCGTCCTGCCCAGCGGTTTCGTCCAGCGGCTGCGGGCCTTCGCCGACGCCGTGCGCCTCGCCCTGCCGGCCGGCGGCCCCGCGCTGCCGGCCGCTGTGAACCGGGCGCAGGCGGCGCTCGCGACCGTGGAAGCACACCGGGCACATGAGCCGCGCCGGCAAGAAGCGGCCAGGATGGCACTGCGCCTGCTGCGCTGGCTCAGCATCCCCGAGACCGGCGCACCGGCCACCCTGCTCGACGCGCTGCACCGGCAGGTCCGGCAGGACGGGTGGGTCGACCGCGCCCGGCTCGACATCTTCGCCGGCGACCCCGACCCGCAGGTCGGTGCGGCGTACCGGCTGCTGCACCAGGCGGTGGACGGCCGCCGATCCCGGCACGACCAGCAGTTTGCCGACCTGCTCGCCGCCACCACCGGTGCGGAGAGCGAACCCGGTGCCCTGCTGCGCGTGGAGGACGTCCTCGACCGGGTGGTCCAGCCGATCCTCGACCAGCGGCGGCGGGTGCTGCTGCTGGTGCTCGACGGGATGGGTGTCGCGGCGGCGACCGAGGTGGCCGAGTCGGTCACCCGTCGAGGTGCGTGGGTGGAACTCACCCCCGGCGGTGGAAACCGCACGGGCATCCTGGCGGCACTGCCCACCGTGACCGAGGTCAGCCGGTGCAGCCTGCTGAGCGGACGGATCACCACCGGCGGTCAGCAGGCGGAGCGGACGGCATTCCGGCAGCGGTTCCCCACCGGGCTGCTGCTGCACAAGGCGTCACTGCGTGCCGGTGCCGGGATGGCGCTCGACGTGGAGGTGCGGGCGGCCGTCGACGACCCCTCGGTCCCGGTGGTGGCCGCCGTGGTCAACACCATCGACGACGCGCTCGATCGCAGCGATCCGGGCACCACCGTCTGGGGGACGGACACCCTCACCGCCGTCGACGACCTGCTGGCGTCGGTGACCGACCGGGTGGTGGTGGTGGTGGTCTCCGATCACGGCCATGTCGTCGACCGCGGGCCGGAGGCGGTCGTCCTGCCCAGCCCCAGCAGCGAGAACCGGTGGCGGCCGGCCACCGTGCCAGCCGGAGACGGCGAGGTCAGGCTGGCCGGCAGCCGGGTGGCGCTCGCAGGTGGCGAGATCGTCGTGCCCTGGCGTGAGGAGGTGCGGTACGGGCCGCGCAAGGCCGGCTACCACGGCGGTGCCGCCGCGGCCGAGGCGGTGATCCCGCTGCTCGTGCTGGCCCCCGGTGACGATCTCACCGTGCCAGGTTGGGGCGGTGCTCCGGTGGCCAGCCCGGACTGGTGGCGCGAGCCGCTGCCCGAGACGTCCGATCCACCGGCCGAGCCGGCCCCGCCAGCCCGCCGCCGTCTCCGCCGCCCGGTCGAGCACCAGCCCGAAGGGCTTTTCGATCTGATGGCCGCCGCCCCGCCTGCCGCCGCCCCGGTGCCCGGTCCGGCGGCCGACCTGGTGACCGCGCTGTTGGCCAGCGACCGGTACGCCCAACGGCGTGACCCCCGGCTGCCGCTCGCCGACGAACGGGTCGCCGCGCTGCTGCGTACCCTGCTCGCCAACGGTGACCGGGCGACCCTCGACACCCTCGCCGCGCGGGCCCGGATCCCCGCGCACCGCATCACCGGCACGCTCACGGCGCTGCGCCGACTGCTCCAGGTCGAGGGCTATCCCGTGCTCAACGTCGATCCGGACGGGCGGACGGTGCACCTCAACCGCACCTTGTTGATCGAGCAGTTCGAGCTGGGGCCGCAGTGACCGCGGAGATCTCCGCCCGCCGCCGTCGGGACATCATCGACGCCCTGCGCCGTGGCGTGGTGCCGAGCAGCGGTCTGGACGCGCTCGCCGTCGGGTTGGACCGGTTCGCCGCCGCACTCGACGACGACCTCGACCGGGTCGCCGGCGGTGGCAGCGTCTTCAAGGCGGTACGTGGCGAGTACGGCGCCGGCAAGACCTTCTTCACCCGCTGGCTGGCCGAGCGAGCCAAGCGACGCGGCTTCGCCGCCGCCGAGGTGCAGATCTCGGAGCTGGAAACCCCGCTGCACCGGATGGAGACGGTCTACCGCCGCCTGGTCGAGCACCTCAGCACCGAGCAGTTCGCGCCCAGCGCCTTCCGCCCCGTCCTCGACGGTTGGATCTTCGCCCTGGAGGAGGACGTGCTGGCCGGCGGCGCTGTCGCCGAGGACGACGCGGACGCCCTCGACCGGGCGGTGAACGACCTGTTGGAGCGCCGGTTGGGGGACATCTCCCGGAACACCCCCGGTTTCGCGGCTGCGCTGCGCGGCTACCGGGCCGCCGGCGCGGGTGCCGACCACGCCACCGCGGACGGCCTCGCGGCCTGGCTGGGCGGCCAGCCACACGTCGCCGCGGCGGCGCGTCGGGCGGCCGGCGTCAAGGGCGACCTCGACCACTACGGCGCGTTGAGCTTCCTGCGCGGGTTGCTGACCGTGCTGCGAGACAGCGGGCACCCGGGGCTGCTGCTGGTGCTCGACGAGGTCGAGACCCTGCAACGGGTACGCTCCGATGCCCGCGACAAGGCCCTCAACTCACTGCGTCAACTCATCGACGAGGTCCACGCCGACCGCTTTCCGGGCCTGCTCGTGCTGATCACCGGCACGCCCGCGTTCTATGACGGCCCGCAGGGAGTGCAGCGGCTCGCGCCGCTCGCCCAGCGACTCGCCACCGACTTCGGCCCGGAGCCGCGCTGGGACAACCCGCGCGCCACCCAGCTGCGACTGCCGGGCTTCACCACCGACGCGCTCGTCGACCTGGGCCAACGGGTACGCGCGATCTACGCCAGCCCGGAGGTCGATTCCCGGGTCGACGACGAATACCTGGCTCTGCTGGCGGTGGCCGTCACCGGTGCGCTGGGTGGCCAGGTCGGCGTGGCACCCCGGATCTACCTGAAGAAACTGGTCGCGGACGTCTTCGACCGGGTCGACCAGTTCGCCGACTGGAATCCGCGCCGGCACTACCAGCTGACCCTGCGGGTCGACGAACTGACCGACGTGGAACGTAACGCCGCCGCGTCCGCCGACGACCTCGAACTGCCGATCTGAGATGCCGCTCGACCTCGATCCGGTCGTGGTGCACCACCTGGTCAACACCCTCGGCTGGCGGGACCTGCGGCCGATGCAGCGCGCCGCGATCGGGCCGGTGCGCGGCGGCGCGGACGTGCTGCTGCTGGCGCCCACCGCGGGCGGAAAGACGGAGGCCGTGCTGTTTCCGCTGCTGACCCGGATGGCGGAGCAGCGGTGGGCCGGCACCTCGGTGCTCTACCTGGCACCACTCAAGGCGCTGCTCAACAACCTGCAACCCCGCGTCGAGCAGTACGCCGGATGGCTCGGACGGCGGGCCGCCGTCTGGCACGGCGACGTCACTGCGTCCCGACGCCGGGCGGTGCTTCACGAACGACCCGACATCCTGCTCACCACGCCCGAATCGCTGGAATCCATGCTGGTCGGCACGAAGGTCGACCACGGGACCTTCTTCGCCGGACTGCGCGCCGTGGTGGTGGACGAGGTGCACGCCTTCGCCGGGGACGACCGCGGCTGGCATCTGCTGGCCGTGCTGGAACGGCTGACCCGGGTGGCCGGGCGCCCCCTGCAACGGGTCGGGCTCTCCGCCACCGTGGGCAATCCGGGCCAGTTGCTCACCTGGCTCCAGGGCGCGGGAGCGGGCGACCGGCCGGCGGAGGTCGTCGCTCCGGAGCTGGCCACAGTGCTCGACCGCCCGCCACCCGGCGACATCGAGCTGGACCATGTCGGCTCGCTGGTCAACGCCGCGACGGTGATCGCCGGCCTGCACCGGGGGGAGAAGCGGCTGGTCTTCTGCGAATCCCGGCAGGCCGTCGAGGAACTCGGCCAACTGCTGCGGGCGAAGGGGGTGACCACGTTCCTGTCGCATGCCTCGCTCTCCGTCGACGAGCGGCGTCGCGCCGAGCAGGCGTTCAGCGAGGCGCGGGACTGCGTCATCGTCTCCACCAGCACGCTGGAACTCGGCATCGACGTCGGTGACCTGGACCGGGTGATCCAGATCGACGCGCCAGCCACCGTCGCGTCGTTCCTCCAGCGGCTCGGCCGCACGGGTCGCCGGGCCGGCAGCAGTCGCAACTGCCTGTTCCTGACCCTCGACGGTGCGGCACTGACCGAGGCGGCCGCGCTGCTGCTGCTCTGGTCACGCGGCTGGGTCGAGCCGGTCGTCGCCCCGCCGGAGCCCCGGCACATCGTCGCCCAGCAACTGCTCGCCCTGTGCCTACAGGAACACCGGGTGGGTGACCAGCTGTGGGTGGACGCATGGAACGGGCTGTCTCCGTTCGGGGAAGCCGCCCGGCCCATCGTCCGTCACCTCGTCGAGCACGGTTACCTCGACCGGGACGCGGGAATGCTCTTCATCGGCCCGGCCGCCGAGGCGCGCTTCGGCCGGCGGCACTTCATGGACATGACGGCGGTCTTCACCGGGCCGCCGGAGTTCACCGTCCTGCTCGGGCGCACCGAGTTGGGGCGGATCGACCCCAGCCTGCTCACCGAGGAGGTCCGGGGCGAACGTCGGCTGCTGCTGACCGGCCGCAGCTGGCGGGTCACCTACATCGACTGGCGGCGGCGGCGTTGCTTCGTCGAGCCTGCCGACGGCGGCGGCCGTGCCCGCTGGTCCGGCACCGGTTGGGCATACCAGGGCTTTGCGTTGACCCGTGCGGTGCGTGAGGCCCTGCTCGGTGTGGATCCGCCGGTGCGGCTCACCCGTCGCGCGGTCGAGCGGCTCGCCCGGGAGCGGGAGGAGAGAGCGCACCTGGTGCATCCCGGCGGCACCGTGGTGCTTCGGGAGGACGGTGGGGACCTGCGTTGGTGGACCTGGGCCGGCGTACGGGCGAACGCGACGCTGGCCGCGACCCTCGGTGAGGTCGTCGACCCGGTGGCCCGGTTCGACGACCACAGCATCCGGCTGCGGGAGAACCTGACGCCGTCCGCGTGGCGGGCGCTGACCGCCGACGCCGGCCAGCGGCTCTGCCTGCCCGAGGTCGACGAGAAGGCGCTCGACGGCCTGAAGTTCAGCGTCGCGCTGCCGAAGCGGCTCGCCGCGGCGACCCTCTCCGCCCGCCTCGCCGATCTGGCGGCGGCAGCCACCGTGCTGGGCGAACCGGTCCGGTTCGTCGTGACCTGACGGTCCGGCCAACGAATCGGGTGGCCCGGCGGCCGGACCTGTCCCGGCTGCGGGTCAGGCGGTCGGGGGTGGGGCGGGCAGTTCGTCGACGACCACCACCGGGGTGCCCGGTCGGATCTCCTCCAGCAGCAGCCGCTGGCCGCTGGCGGTCAGCCGGATGCAGCCGTTGGTGGTCTGCTGGCCCAGCTCACCGTCGTGGTACCAGGTGTGCACCCCGATGTGTGCGCCGCGCAGGCCGGTCGGTACGGAGTCCGGGTCGTCGGGGATCGAGCCGAGGGCGAAGATGTCCACCCCGCCGTAGACGGACTCCGGTGGTGGCGTGCGGCCCAGCACGAAGGTGCGGCCGAGCGGGGTTTCCTGGCCGCGCTGGCCCAGGCTGATCCGCCAGGATCGCTGTGCGGTGCCGTCGCGGTACCAGGTGAGCCGGAACGGTGCCCGCTCCACCACGATCTGGTCGGGTAGGTCGACGGCGCGGAAGCCGCCGGGTGGCAGCCAGGCCAGCTTGCGGTTGGCCGAAGGGAGCAGCACGGCGGTCCAGCCGGCCTCGCGGCGGGCGATCGGCACGGTCAGTTCGACGCCGCTGATGGTTGGCATCAGAAAGGCCAGCGGGCGGCCGCCGGGTGCGTCGTAGGCGGCGATCCTGCGGGTCGGGTGCAGGCCGCGGGTCAGCGGCATGGTGTCGAGGGCGTCCGGGTCGTCGGGGAAGCCGGCCGGCGCCGGGTCGTAGTCGATCTCCGGCAGCCCGTCCGGTGCGGGCGCGGCCGGCGGCACCGGCTCGACCTCGGCGACGGACGGTGCCGGCATCCCCGCCGTCGGCGTCACCGCCCCGTCGCCCGGCCCGGCGACCGACGCCGGCCCGGGCGCGGGAGTCAGTGCCCAGCCGGTGTACGCGGCCCCGCCCATCAGCACGGCCACGCCCAGCGCGACGGCAACCCCTCGCCGCCCCCGCAACCCCACGATCCGGTCAGCCACCACCCCCACACTCTAACCCCCTAATCCCCCCAATCCCCCCATTCCCCCCACCCCCACCGCCCACCCCCACCCCCCACCCCCACCGCCCACCCCCACCCCCACCGCCCACCCCGGCTCCACGGTCGATCATGAGGTTGGCGGGGGTTTTGATCTCCAAATGTCCCGCTAACTTCATGATCAACCTGTGGGGGGTGGGGTGGAGGTTTAGGGGAGGCGGGCGGAGAGGTGGATGGCTATGGCGTCGTGGGCGGGGACGTTGGCGGCGAACCAGCCGTTGGCGTCGACGGTGATGACCGGGCCGGTGCAGGTGCCACCGGCGAACGTGCCGTGGATGACGTCGCAGTAGCGGCCGGCCGGCAGGCCGGTGTGGTAGGAGCGGCCGTTGACCGCGAAGTCCTCGTCGTTGATGGTGATGAAGCCCCGGCCGGTGCGGCTGAAGGCGATGTGCTGGTAGCCGTTGTCGTACCAGTTGCTGACCCCGGCGCCCTCGGTGGCGTTGCGGAAGCCCACCATGTTCGCGATCACCGGCCAGCGGTGCTCGCACTCCCAGCCGGAGTAGCAGGTGGTGCTGAGCGTCTTGTTGTTGCCGTCCGAGGGTGGGCCGGCGTCGCGCCCGCTGAAGGTGTAACTCGACATCACCGTGGGCGAGCCGTACGGCCAGGCCAGCATGAAGGCGTTGGCCAGCGCGTAGATTCCCCGGTCGCGGTAGGTGAGCACCCCGCCGTCGTCGCGCTGGGTGTCGTGGTTGTCCACGAAGACCGATGACACGTTGCTGGGCAGGTGCCCCCAGCCCTCGCCGAAGTTGCGCAGGTAGGCCAGGCGCTCGGAGCGGAACACCCGGGCCAGGTCCTTGCCGTAGCGGAACTCGTGCACGTCGCCGTTGCCGGTGTACTCGGTCGGCGTGATCGGCTCACCGGCGCCGTGGATGACCTCCTGCACGAGGTAGGCCGGGCGGGAGAGCCGAGCCCTGATCGCGGCGACGTCGGCGGCCGGCATGTGCTTGCTGGCGTCCAGCCGGAAGCCGTCCACGCCGAGCGACAGCAGGTCGTTGAGGTACGCGGCCAGCCGGGAGCGGACGTAGTCGGACTCCGTCCTCAGGTCGGCCAGGTTGACCAACTCGCAGTTCTGCACCTCGTAGCGGTCGTGGTAGTCGACGATGTCGTTGTTGCCGTTGCGTCCGCAGTAGTGGAAGTCCTGCCCCTGGTAGATGCCGGGATAGGCGTGGTGCTGGTAGGACGAGCCGGCCCAGCCGGTGCCGCCGTTTGCCTGGCCCGACATGTGGTTCACCACGGCGTCGACGATCACCTTCACGCCGGCCGCGTGGCAGCCGTCGACCATGGACTCGAACTGGGCGCGGGTCCCCTTGCGGGACTCGATCCGGTAGCTGACCGGCTGGTACGCCACCCACCACTGGTTGCCGCGTACGTGCTCCTGCGGCGGCGAGACCTGGACGTAGCCGTAGCCCTTCGGACCCAGCGTGCTGGCGCACTCGCTGGCGACCGAGGGCCAGTTCCACTCGAAGAGATTGGCGATGACCTTCTTGCCGCCCGCCGGCGCGGCGACGGCCGGGGGTGCCGTCACGGTGCCGGAGGCGAGCAGACTGGCGATCACGGCGAGGGTGAGGACCGCCGGGCGGAGTCGACGTCGATGCATCGGGTGCTCCTGGGGTGCCGGGGGAAGGGGTGGTGGTACGGCTGCCCGGATCTTGCAGTCCTGGCTGAAAATTTCGGCAAGATTACAAGTTCGTTTCATCGTCTGTCAATGGATGGGGTTGGATGGCTGCCGCCGGCCAGCCCGAACACCGTCATACGCGCCGGACGGCGGGGCGGTTCGACAACTCGCCGAGATTTTTTCTTACGACACTGATCCGACCGGAGCCGCGCTGCGTACTGAGATGGGGAACAGGGTCGGCCGGCGGTGCGCCGCCGCGAGACGATCGGGGAGCACATGGCCCGGGCTACGCAGCACGAGAAGGCGCCTGCCGTCCGCACCAGCACCAGCACTCGAGGGGTCCGGGTATGGTCCCGCGGCCAGATCATGGCGCTCTCCGCGTCCGGGCTCGCCGCCCTGTGGGCGTTGACCATGCTCACCGGCGTGGGCCAGCAGGCGTACGCGATGGGCTTCTTCTTCACCGAGTTCTTCGCCGGTGTGATCGCCCTGGTCGCGCTGAGCCTCACGGTGATGATGGGGCTGCTGGCCACCGACCGCCTGGTGCTGCTGATCCGGCACCGGGTGCTGTTGCAGTCCGCGCACCGGGCCACCGGCATCCTCGGCGTCGCCGGCCTGGTCTTCCACGTCATCACGAAGATCGCCAGCGGCCGGGCGGGGATCACCGACGCCGCCGTGCCGTTCGTCGGCGGCCGGGGCCTCTATGTCGGGCTGGGCACCGTCGCCGCGTTGCTGATGGTCAGCGTGCTCTGGACCGGCATCATCCGGGCCCGCTTCGCCGACGTCGGCCCGCGGTGGTTGTGGCGTGCCCTGCACTCCTTGGCGTATGTGGCCTGGCCCTTCGGCATCTTCCACGGTCTCGGCGCCGGCCGCCCACCCGCCACCTGGGTCAGCGTCAGCTACGTCGCCTGCGTCCTGCTCGTCGTGATGGCGCTGATGGTCCGTCTCTCGGTCACCCTCCAGCGGCGGTCCCGCGAGCAGCAGCAGGCCGCCGCCCTCAACGAGGCCATGACCGGCAGCAGGTCCACCGAGGAGACCCGGGGCAAGTCGCTTCTCGGCAACCTGACCGGCCGGCGTGGCGAGGCCGACGACGGCCGCGAGAAGCGCGTCCGCCGGGACACCAGCTGGGCCGACAGCACCTCCGGCACCTGGGCCAGCCCGACCATCCGGCGCAACGATCCGGAACGGTTCACCGTGCCGGTCGTTCCGGAGCCCGGCACGCTGCGCGAGCCCGTCCGGGCCGGCCGGGACCACCGCGACGAGGAGTTCGAGCCGGTGGTCCGGCGCTCGCGGCGCGAGGAGGAGCCGGCCCGGCGACGGTCCGAGTACCGCGAGTCCGACCGGGAGCCGGTCGGCCGTCGTTCGACCCGCCAGGACGAGGACCGGCTGGAATCCGACCGTGAGCCGTCCCGCCGGCGCCGCCGCGACGACGCGGAGATCGGCCGCTCCCGGCGGTCCCGGATGGACGACGACGCCGGCAGCCGTTACTCGTCCCCGCCGCAGCGGGTGGCGGCCGAGCCGGAGGAGCCCTGGGACAGCCCGCGCCGCTGGGAGCCGGACGCGCCGATCTCCGCCGGTCCGATCTCCGGTGCGCCGATCTCCGCGGATCCGCGCGGCAGCGGTGGGCGACACAGCGCCGCGGACGAGCTGCCGGCAGCCGAGGCCGACTACTGGCGCCCGCCGGCGCGCTACGCCCCGGAGGACGTGGCCGACGACGACACGCCGACGCTGGTCGACCTCGCCGCCCGACGCGCCCGCCGGGCGTCGGCCGACAGCCGGCGCCGCCGCCGGGCCGACCCGGACTCGGTCGACGGAGCATACTGGGCCGGGCTGCGGGGCGAGGCCAAGTGACGATGCGGACTACCGTTCCCCCGGTGGCCTGCGTCGGAGAGCCCCGGCTCACCGCCGGGTTCGCCGAGTTCGGCCGGCTCGACCTGCGCGCCCACGAGATGGTGCACGGCCCGATCAGCCCGCTGGAACCGTCCAACCTGCTGCGCCTCGCCGAGGGCATCCAGCTCAAGGGCAAGGGCGGCGCCGGCTTCCCGATCGCCAAGAAGCTGCGGGCGGTGCTGGAGTCCTGCGAACGCCAGGACCTGCCACCCGTGGTGGTGGTCAACGCCACCGAGGGGGAGCCGGCCAGCTGGAAGGACAAGGTGCTGCTCACCCGGGCACCGCACCTGATCCTCGACGGTGCCGCGCTGGCCGCGTTCGCCCTGGACGCCGAGGAGATCGTGGTCTGCGTGGCCGACGACCTGGTCGGCCGGGACTCCCTCATGGAGGCGCTGGACGAGCGCCGGATGCCGGTGCCGACCAGTGTCGTGACGGTGCCGCACCGGTTCATCAGCGGGGAGGGTGGTGCGCTGGTCAACGGGATCAACGGGCTGCCGCACATCCCGCCCGGCACCAAGAAGCGCTCCAGCGACTCCGGGGTCGGCGGGCTGCCCACCCTGCTCTCCAACGCCGAGACGTACGCCCAGCTCGCGGTGGCCGCCCGGCTCGGCCCGTACGAGTACGCGGCGCTCGGCACCGACGACGAGCCCGGCACCGTGCTGCTCAGCGTGACCGGCGCGGCGGAGCGTCACGCGGTGGTCGAGTGCGCGGCCGGCACTCCGCTGGCCGAGATCCTCGAACTCTGCGAGGTGCCCGACGGTCCGGGCATCCTGATGGGTGGCTATCACGGCAAGTGGATCACCAGGGAGGCGGCGGAGAGGGCCGAGGTCTCGCGCAAGGGCCTCGCCGCGGTCGGCGGCACACTCGGTGCCGGCATCATCGTCCCGCTCGCCGACGACACCTGCCCGCTGGGCGAGGCCGCCCAGGTGGTGCGCTACCTGTCCGGTGAGTCCGCCGGGCAGTGCGGCCCGTGCAAGCGAGGGCTGCCCGACCTGGCCCGCGCCGTCGACCTGGCGGTCTCCGGCAGCGCGCCGGTGGAGATCGTCCGGGCCGCCGCCGGCGATGTCAAGGGACGTGGCGCGTGCAGCCACCCGGACGGTACGTCCCGGTTCGCGCTGTCGGCGATGGAGGTCTTCGCCGACGACCTGAAGAGGCACACCACCGGCGAGGGTTGTGGCCGGCGGGTCAAGGGCATGATGGGCCTGCCCGGCGCGCCCGACCCCGACCCGCAGAAGCTGGTGCTGGACTGGTCCCGGTGCGACGGGCACGGCCTCTGCGCCCACGTGGTGCCGGACTTCATCCGGCTCGACCAGAACGGATACCCCGCGTTCCCGCCCACCCCCGTGCCGACCTGGCTGCGGGAGGGTGCGGCGAAGGCGGTCAAGGTGTGCCCGTCGCTCGCGCTGCGGCTGACGAGAGCCTGACGAAGGAGACGTGGATGGGGTCGGCCCGGGCGACGAGACGTTCCACCGGCACGCTGGCCGCCGCCCTGCTCGTCGCGGTGCTGCTCGGCTCGGGCTGCGGCACCGACCCGGACGCCGGGGCGACCCGGCCGGCCGGCACGTCGCCCACCGCGACCCCGGCGGTCGAGGCCACCGCGACCCCGTCGACCGGGCCGGCCGGCCCGGTGCCGGAGACCCTCCGGTTCACCGGCACGACGCTGGACGGTGCGAGGTTCGACGCGGCCACCCTCGCCGGCCGGCCGGTGGTGCTGTGGTTCTGGGCGCCCTGGTGCGCCACCTGCGCGAGTCAGGCGTGGACGATCGCCGAGATCGAGCCCGGGTTCCGGGAGACCGTGCCGATCGTCGGGATCGCGGGGCTCGGTGAGCACCAGGCGATGACCGACTTCGTCACCGAGTTCGAACTGGGCCCGATGCCGCAGATCGAGGACCGGGACGGGACGCTCTGGCGGCGCTTCGAGGTCGTCGAGCAGAGCACCTTCGTGATCATCGACCGGGACGGGCGCGTGATCCACCAGGGCTGGCTGGACGGCGAGGACCTCACCCGGCAACTCACCGCCCTGGCCGCCGGGTCAGCGGGGGGTTAGGCGGTCGGTGGCTAGGCGGTCGCGGAGGACCTCGGGCACCAGGACCGATCCGTCGGGCTGCTGGAACTGCTCCAGGATGGCCGGGAAGAGGCGGCTGGTGGCCAGGGCCGAGCCGTTGAGGGTGTGCACGAAACGGGTCTGCTTGCCGCCCGGCTCGCGGTAGCGGATCGCCGCCCGGCGGGCCTGGTAGTCACCGCCCCAGGAGACCGACGAGACCTCCTTGTACTTCCCGGTGCTCGGCATCCAGACCTCGATGTCGAGGGTCTTGCGCATCGACGCGCTGGCGTCGCCGGCCGCGAGCAGGCTGCGCTGGTAGTGCAGGCCCAGCGCCTCGACCAGGCTCTCCGCATGGCCGACCATCTGCTCCAGCGCGGCGTCGGCCTGCTCGGGCAGGGCGAACTGGAAGATCTCCACCTTGTTGAACTGGTGGCCGCGGACGGTGCCCCGCTCGTCGGAGTGCGAGCCGGCCGCCTCGCGCCGGTAGCACGGGGTGTACGCGAACACCCGCAGCGGCAGCTTCGCGGTCTCCAGGATCTCGTCCTGGTACGCCCCGAGGATCGCCGTCTCCGCCGTCGGCAACAGGAACTGCCCACGCGGCGCGGACTCCCTGTCCAGGTGGTAGACGTCGTCGTAGAACTTCGGGAACTGACCGGCGGCGAAGCCGGCGCTGTCCAGCAGCAGGTGCGGCGGGAGGAGGAATTCGTAGCCGGCCTCGACGTTGCGCTCGATCAACCAGTTGACCAGCGCCCACTCCAGCCGGGCACCCAGGCCGGTGTACATCCAGAAGCCGGAGCCGCCGAGCTTGACCCCGCGCTCGTGGTCGACCAGGCCCAGCATCCGGCTCAGCTCGACATGGTCGCGGACCTTCTCGATGGCCGGTGGCTCACCGAAGGTCTTCACCACCCGGTTGGCCTCCTTGCCCCCGGGGACCACGTCGTCGGCGGGCAGGTTGGGCAGCTCGCTCATGGTGGTGCGCAGCCGCGCCTGCACCTCGTCGAGCTCGGCCTCCAACTCGGCGATCTGCTTGCGGCCGGCCTCGGAACTCACCTCCGGCTCGACACCGGCCCGCTTCGCCTGCGCGTACGCCCGGGCCTCGGCCTTGCGACGCTGGCGCTCCCCGTCGATCTCAGTGATCAGCCGGCGACGCTCCCGATCGAGCTGCTGGATCTCGTCCAGCGCCCGGTCGACCTCGGCCGCGTCCAGCCGCTTGGCCAGCGCGATCGCCACCGCGTCGCGATCCTTCCGGATCAACTCCATGTCGAGCATGCTGCTCCGTATGCCTCCGTCCGGGCTCGGGTGGACCTCCAGATGCTACCGCCGCACCCGTACCGCCCCGCCGGGCGCATCGGCACCGCCCCGCCGGTCGCACCCCGCACCCGGTCAGAGGCGGATCGGCATCAGGATGGAGAAGGCGCCCTCGTCGTCCTGCCGGCGGATCGCCAGCGGCGTGATCGGGTCGTCCAGCTCCAGCACCAGGCGTGGCCCGCCGGCCGCGCCCAGCGCGTCGAGCAGGTACTCGCCGTTGACGCCGACGCGCAGCTCGGTGCCGCCGGGGTCGCCCGGGCAGCTGAGGTCGTCCGGGCCGAGCAGGCGCAGCGCGTCCCGGCCGCCCAGGCCGAGCACGGTCACCGGCAGGGCCCCGCCCCCGTACTCCCGGGTGAGGGTCGGCCTACCCGCCCGCAGCGCGCCGACCAACCACTCGGCGTCGACCGGAACCCGTCGCGCCGGCTGGTCGCCGCCCACGCCGGGCAGCAGGGCGTGGTAGTCCGGGAAGTCGTACGGCAGGGTCGTGGCCCGCAGCCGACGCCCGGCGACGTCGGCGACGACCTGCCGCCCCACCACGGTCAGCCGCACCTGGTGGCCGGCGGGGGCCGGGCCGGCCAGCAGCCGCCGCAGCCCGTCCGCCGCGGCCACCGGCAGCAGCGCCCGGACCGCCGGGCCGTGCACCGCGGCGTCGGCCGTCGCCACCGCCAGGCGGTGCCGGTCGGTCGCCACCAGCCGCACGCCGTCGCCGGCCACGTCGAGCAGGACGCCGGCCAGCGCCGGCAGGTCCGGGTCGGTGCCGACCGCGAACCGGACCGCGTCCACGGCTGCCGCCAGGTCCTTCCCGGCCAGCAGGAGCCGGGTGGCCACCGGTGGCTGGTCGGCCGGCAGCAGGGACCGGATCCGGGCGACCTCGCGGCGCGCGTCGGCCAGGCCGTCCGCCAGCCGCCGCAGGTGCTCGTCGAGCAGCCGGTGCACCACCGCGGGTTCCGCGCGCACCGCCCGGGCGATCTCGACCACCGGCAGGCCGACCCGGCGCAACCCGGCCACCAGCCGGGCCGGCGCCACCTGGTCGTCGGTGTACCGGCGGTACCCGGTGACCGGGTCGACCCGGGCGGGGACCAGCACCCCGGCGGTGTCGTAGAACCGCAGGGCGCTCACCGTCAGACCGCTGGCCCGGGCCAGCTCGCCGATGCTGCGCAGTTCGCTCTTCACGCCGTGATCCTGCCGCCTCGACCTGGTCGAGGGTCAAGCGGTCGCGGTCTCCTCCAGCACCCGGAAGGTGATGCCGGCGGCGGTGAGGCGGCCCAGCAGGGCGTCGCCCATCGCGGTGACCGGGGTGACCTGGCCCGAGGTCACCGGAAGGTCGTCCAGGGCCAGGCAGAGGCTCGACTCGGCGAGCATCTTGGCGGTCTCGTCGTACCCGGGGTCGCCGCCGGCGACCTCGGTCACCACCCGCCGGCCACCGCCCGAGCCGACGAACCGCACCGTGAACCACGACCTGGCTCGCCGCTCGGCGTCCGGCCCCTGCCCGGAGGAGAGCCGGCCGAGCAGCCAGCGCCGGGTCGGCGGCAGCTTCACCAGCCCGATCAGGGCGGCCAGCACCGCGCCGGCGGTCAGCACCGTCGGCAGCCGCCGCACGGACGCGAAGTGCCGGTAGCGGAAGTCCGGCCCGTACTCGGGTCGGGCCGCCGCCGAGCGGCGGACCACCTGCGGATCGATGGTCGGCAGCGGCACCGCCCAGCCGGGCAGGTCCCGCGAGCGGGCCAGCCGCCCCCGCTCGGCCCGGACCCGGCGGTCGGCCGGGCGGGGTTCGGCGGTGCGGCGCTCGCGGGCCGCCCGCGACGCCGCCTCGGTGCGCGAGAAGGAGATCAACGCCGAGTGGTACGTGCCGGCGGAGAACCGGCCCCCGGCTCGCACGTGTCCGTCCACCGTGATCGGCACGTCGGCGGGCAGTCGGTTGACGGTGAACCAGACGCCCAGGTCGTGCGGGATCGAGTCGAAGCCGCAGGCGTGCACCAACCGGGCACCGGTGCGGACCGCCTCGGCGTGGTGACGCAGGTACGTCAGGTCGACGAACTCCGGCTCGCCGGTGATGTCGAGGTAGTCGGTGCCGGCGGCGGCGCACGCGGCCACCAGCGGTTCCCCGTGACGGACGTACGGCCCGACGGTGCTGGCGATCACCCGGGTGCCCTCGGCCACCGCGCGCAACGAGGCGGGGTCGGTGACATCGGCGGTGAGCAGCGGCAGCCCGGCCAGCGCCGGATCGATCGCGGCGAGCCGGTCGCGGACCGCGGCCAGCTTGCCGGGATTGCGGCCGGCGATCGTCCAGCGCAGCCCCGGCGGGGCATGCCGGGCGAGGTACTCCGCGGTGAGCCCGCCGGTGAACCCGGTCGCCCCGAACAGCACGACGTCGTACGACCGTTGCACAGCCATCCCGTGATCATGCCACCGCCCGCGGTGAACCCGGCTCCCCCCGAAGGGGTGAACCGGCGTGGGCGGGGTAACCGCCGGCCGCAGGACCGGGGGAGGAGGTACGCGTCCGTGGGGGTGGACCGGATGCCGGATGACCGCAGCACCGTCCGGGTCGAGGCGGCGGTCCGTACGCCGGCCGGACCGCCCCTGCTGGCGTCCCGGCTGACGCCCGCGGTGCCGCCCGAACCGGTGGTGCTGCGGCCCCGGCTGGCCCGGTTGCTCGACGAGGGGTGGCCCGCCCGGTCACCCTGGTCCGGGCCCCCGCGGGGTGGGGCAAGACCACGCTGCTCGCCGCCTGGCGCCGGGCGGTGGGCGAGGCCGCCCCCGACGCCCCGGCACCGGCCTGGGTGTCGGTCGAGGTGGGCGACGACACCGACCGCCTCTGGTGGTACCTCACCGCCGCCCTGCGTTCGGTCACGGACCCGGCCGGGCCGCCGGTGCCCGACCGGGCGCCGCGCCCGGACGAACTGGAGGTGCTCGCCGCCACCCTGGCCGCCCGGGATCGGCCGGTGGTGCTGATCGTGGACGACCTGCACCGGATCACCGAACCGGCGGCGCTGGCCGGGCTGGAATTCCTGTTGCGTCACACCGAGCAGCGGCTGCGGCTGGTGGCGGCCGGTCGGACCGGCCTGCCGTTGGCGGTGCACCGGCTGCGGCTGGCCGGTGAACTCACCGAGATCGGCCCGGACGAGCTGGCGTTCACCGGCGACGAGACCGCCGATCTGCTCACCGCGCACGGGGTGGCGGTACCGGTCGCCGCGGTGCGCCGGCTGCGGCAGCGGACCGAGGGCTGGGCGGCGGCGCTGCGGATCGCCGCGCTCGCGCTGCGCAACCAGCCGGACCCGGACCGCTGGATCACCCGGCTCGGTGGCGACCAGCCGGAGATCGCCGGCTACCTGCGGGCGGAGGTCCTCGCCGGGCTGGCACCGCCGGAGATCGACCTGCTGCGCCGCACCGCCGTCGCCGACACCGTCTGCGCCGGTCTCGCGGGTGCGCTGACCGGCGACACGGATGCCGAGGGGCGCCTGAGTGGTCTCGCGCAGGACGCCGGCCTGCTCCGCCACGACGGTGGCCAGCCGGTCTGGTACCGGTGCCATCCACTCCTCGCCGACCTGCTGCACCGCGAGTTGGGTCGGCTGCCCGCCGACGAGCTGCACGACCTGCACCTGCGTGCGGCCGGGTGGTACGCCGGCAACGGCCGTCCCGCCGATGCGCTGCGGCACGCCCTGGCCGCTTCGGACTGGGTGCGGGCCGCCGACCTGTTCGTGGCCGGCTGGCCGGAACTCGTGCCGTACGAACCGGTCGCCGCTGGCGAGACCGCGCCGCCGCCGCCCGCGCCGGACCTGGTGGAGCGCGACCCGGAGCTCGGGTTGGCCTGCGCCGCGCAGCGCGCCCTGTGCGGCGACGCCGAGGGGGCGGGCGGCTACCTGCGGCTCGCCGCCGGGCACGCCGGCCGGCTGCCCGAGCCGCGCCGAACCCGGTTCGGGCGGCTGGTCGCCGCGGTCGAGCTCACGCTGGCCCGGCTGGCGGGCGAACCCGCCGCCGTCCGTTCCGCCGCCGTCCGCCTGCTCGCCACCGGCGGCGGGAACCGACCCGGCGTGCCCGACACGGACCCCACCGGAGCGCCCAGCACCGGCCGGGTGCCCGCCGGCCCGGATCCGGTGCCCGCGGGGACGGAGGGTCTGGTCGCCGGAGCGTCCGCGACCGGCTCTGCCGCGGGGCCGCGAGGGGACGCCGGTGGCGAGGCCGACGTGCGGGCGGTGGCCGGTACCGCGCTGGCGTCGCTCGCGCTGGACGCGGGAGACCTGGCCGTGGCGGCGACCGGGTTCGTGGCGGCGCTGGCCGCCGCCCGGGACGCGGGCCGGCCGCGCACGGAGCTGGTCTGCGCCAGCCGGTGGGCCCTGCTCGTGGCGCTGCGCGGCCAGCTGCGCACGGCCGAGGAGGCGGCCTGGGCGGCGCTGGCGCTGCCGCCCTGCCAGGGCTGGTCGGCGCAGCTCGACTGCGGGTACGCCCACCTGGCGTTGGCCGTCGTCGCGTTGCACCGGGACCAGCCGGCGGAGGCCGAGGCGAACCTGGCGCTGGCCGCACCGGCGGGCGGGGATCCGCCGGCCGCCGCGGTGGCGGCCTGGTGCCGGGCCCAGCTGCGCTCCGACGAGGGGAGCTGAGCACGGCCCACCGGCTGCTGGTGGAGGCCCGGACCGGGTGGGCCGGCCGCGCCGGCGAGTTGGGGTCGTTGCTGATCGCCGCCGAGGTCGCCCTGCACGGCGTCCGGGATGACGTGCGGACCGCCCGGGAGCTGGCCGGTGACCGCCCGGCCGGGCCGGTGTCGGAGGCGACGTCGGCGCCGGTGCCCGGGACGGCGGCCCCGCCGGCGGTCGCCGCCCCGCTGGCCGTCGCGGCGGCCCGGGTCGAACTGCGCGCCGGTGATCGGCGTGCCGCCGGGCACCTGCTGCCGGACTGGTCCGCGGGGCCGGCGGCCGACTGGGCGCTGCCGGTACGCCTCGACGCCGCGCTGCTCGCCGCGCTGCTCGCCGCGCGCGACGGCGACCACCGGCGGGCCGGCCGGACGCTGGAGCAGGCGCTCGAACTGGCCGCCCCGGACGGCTACCGCCGCCCGTTCACCCAAGCCGAGCCGGAGCTGCGGGACCTGCTCACCGCGCACCTCGACTCCGGTACGGCGCACTGGTCGCTGGTGAGCGACCTGGTCCGGACCGCCGACGCACCACCCGGGCCGGCGACCACCGCGACGCCGGGCGCACCGGTGGCGCCGCTCGACGAACCGCTGACCGAGCGGGAGCTGACCATCCTGCGGTACCTGCAGAGCATCCTGTCCAACGTGGAGATCGCCGCCGAACTGTCGGTCTCGGTCAACACGATCAAGACCCACGTCCGCAACATCTACCGCAAGCTCGACGCCACCCGCCGCCGCGACGCCGTCCGTCGCGCCCGCCAACTCCACCTGATCTGACCGCCGCCGCAGCGTGGGGCTGGCTGGGTGGGTGGTGGGGTTCGGGTTCGCGTCAGGGGGTGGCCGCGGCGTCGACGGCGGTCAGCAGGGTGGCCAGGTCGAAGTCACCGTCGTGGCGGACACCGTTGACGAACAGGGTGGGGGTGGCGTCCACCCCGCTGCGGATGGCGCCGACGAAGTCGTGCCGGATCCGGTCCCCGTGGGCGTGCCGTGCGATCTCCGCCTCCACCTCGTCCACCGGCAGGCCGAACTGCTCGACGCCGAGGGTCAGGTGCACCGGGTCGAGCTGGTCCTGGTGTTCGTAGAGCCAGTCGTGCATCTCCCAGAACCGGCCCCGCCGGCCGGCGGCCTCGGCGGCCTCGGCGGCGCGTTCCGCGTACGGGTGGAGGTTCGCGATCGGGAAGTGGCGATAGGCGAGGCGTACGGTCTCGGACCGCTGCCGCAGCACCTCCCGCAGATTGGCGTGCGCCAGACCGCAGAACGGGCACTGGAAGTCGCCGTACTGGACGAGCGTCACCGGGGCGTCCACCGGGCCCCGGAGGTGGTCGTGCTCCGTGACGGGTGTGCGCAGTCGCGCAGTGACCTGCAGTGGCGTGGTCAGCCGATCGGTCATACCCACCAGCCTCGTACCGGGCCGGGTGAACGCGGCTCACCCGGCCCGGGTGGTTCGCCCCCGGCCCGGCCTTGCCTCTCAGCGCAGCACCGGGGCGACCGCGATGTGGTTCTGCACCTCGCGGATGCCCGGGGCGGACCAGACGACCCGTTCCACCTCGGCACGTTCGGGCATCGAGTGCACCAGCCCGCTCAGCAGCACCGTGTCGCCGTGGATGCGTACCGTCACCTGCTCCGCGTCGGTGGCACGGTTGCGGGCGAGCGCGTCGACGATGCGCTGGGCCAGGACCGCGCCGTCCGGGCGTACCGGTGGCCGTACGGTGATGCCGTTGCTGACCCCGCGTACGCCGTTGAGCCGGCCGACCGCCTGTTCGGCGGCGCGGCGCTGGTACTCCCACTCGACCTCGCCGTGCAGGGTGACCCAGCCCTGTGAGACCGTCACGTCCAGCTCGTCCACCGGCACGAACGCCTGCCACTGCAGGGCGTGCTCGACCGCGGCGGCGATCTCCGGGTCGGTGCGTTCCGCGCCGCTGACCAGCCGAACCGCGAGGTCGTTGGCGACCGCCCGGACCCGGGCGACCCGGTGCGCGGCCCGCTCCGCCGCCCATTTCTTGGCGTAGCTGTCCACCCGCCCGGTCAGCGTCACCACGCCCTCGGCGACGGTCACCCCGATCTCGTGCGGCCGCAGCCGGGGCTCCCAGTCGAGTTCGTCGAGCACCGCGGACCGGATGTCCTGATCGGCGTGGTTGATCGTCGAGATGCTGGCCATCGGTCGCTCCCTTCTCGCCGGGTGGCGCGGACCGGGGCCGGGTCCGCAGCATGGTGGTCCGCCCGGCACGCACCGAGCCTGGCGGCCGTTCGGATGACTCGGCCCCACCTGGATCGGGTGAGACCCGCGCGTCCCCGGCGGTGGGCTCGGTATCGCCGCCTGCGGCCCCCGAGGCCCGGCCCAAGGCCAGCACGGCGGGGGCCCCGTCCGACCGCCATGGTCGGGCGGGGCCCGTCGAGGTGCCGCCGACCGTCGTCAGCTGGCGGGGTTGGTGGGGTCGGCGGGGGAGTCGGGCCGCTCCAGGTCGACGAACTCGATGTCGTCCGCAGCCCGGTCGCGGCTGCCGGCGGCCCGCGCGGCCGTGCCGGCGGCCCAGCCGACCGCGGCGCCGACCAGGGCCGCGCCGATCAGCAACGTCCAGGGCAGGGCGGGGCGGCGCCCGGCGAGGGCGTCGAGTGCGCGGGTGGCCCGGGTACGGGCCTCGTCGGCGGCCGATCCCACCACGTCGCCGGCCTCGTCGGCCAGGCCGGCTGAGCCGTGGCGGGCGGAGCGAGCGGTGTCGCGGATGCTGTCTCCGGCGGTGCTCACCGCTGAGACGAGGTGTTGCCATGCCTGATCCGCGATCCGTTCCGGCTTGCTGCGGTGCTCCAGCACTTTGATTCCGAACATGGTGGTTACCTCCTCGACGGTGCCGAAGCCGCTGCGCTGCTCAACGTCGGCGGCGTTGCCTGGCGTGTGGCGGTTCGCCATCGGGGGCTGTGCCCCGACCGATGGCGCCACAAACCACCTGGTAGCCGTTCTGCGACCAGGTGGTGTGATCAGTGGGAAACGACCGCGGCGACGGCCCCTCGGGCGAAGTCGTCGTCATCGTCGTCATCGTCGTCGCCCCCGCCGCCGAACCCGCAGGCCAGCATGAGGGCGAGCAGGGCACTGACGCCGGCCAGCGCAGCGAGTCTACGGAGCATTCGTGCCGTCCTCTCGTTGTACGGTCACCCGTGATGCTAGGCACACCGCGCCACCGGCGCCCGTCGAGCGGCGTCGGGAAGTTGTCGAACGGCACGCCGGGCGGGCGGGGATCTGGGCGGGCCGGCGTCGGCCCGGTACCCTGGTTCGGCGACGCCGGCCCGGCCGGGCGTCGAGCGATATGGCAGATAAAGTGCGGATAGGGGCGATTTGGCGCGCCAGTGTCCGTGAATTGCTCATCCCGAGGGGTGGCGACCGAGGCCGTCGGAGGAATACTCTCGGTCGCGGCCCGCGTACTGATGAGGCGCCCGTCGTACGGGCGAGTGGAGGTGCTCGCGTGAGCCTGACGATCCTGCAGACGGTTCGGCCCGGTGGTGTCATCGAGATCGCCCCGCGGGGCGAGATCGACGTCGACACCGCGTACGAGGTGAAAGAGGCCATTGCCGAAGTGCTGGCCAAGGGGCGTCCGGCCCGGATCGAGCTCAACATGCGGCTGGTCACCTTCATCGATTCGGTGGGCATCAGCGCGATGGTCGCCGGCTTCCAGACCGCCGAGGTCAGCGGCGTGAAACTGGTCGTCATCGAGCCGAGCCGGTTCGTGCACCGGCAGCTCTGGGTGACCGGCCTGCTCGGCCTCTTCGGTGCGCCCGAGCCGTACTACGCCGGTGCCGCCGCGGCTCGCGAGGTGCTCCCCGGCGCCTGAGCGTGCCGGCGCCCGACCGGGGCCGCAGCCCGCGGTCCTAGGGCGTGCGTGGAAGTCCCTGGCCGAGGTCGGACAGGTCGACGTCGGCCACCTCGGTGATCGCCCGGACCGCGGTCACCGTTGCGTAACCGGCGGCGAGCAGGGCCAGGTCCGTGCCGGGCTGCGCCGCCTGGCCGGGCTCCTCCAGCGAGGTGCGTACGAAGCCGTGGCCGGATTCGGCGACGGTCATCTGCACCTGGCCGAACGTCGCCAGGGTGGCCCGGCGCACCCCCCGAAGCCGGCCGAGCGGCAGATCCGGCGAGTTGACGTTGAGCACGCTCTCCCCGGGCCGGTCGGTCAACCGGGGGAGCAGGTCGAGGGCGACCCGGGCGGCGGTGGCCCAGTTCCGTTCGGCGTCGCGGACGAGGGCGGCGGCGGCCACGGCGGCGCCCCCGCTGGCCGCGGTGGCCTCGCCGGCCGAGAGTACGTCCAGCGACACCGCCATGGCCCGGCACCCGTTGGCGGCGGCGGTGAAGGCGGCACCCACCGTGCCGGAGTGCAGCACCGCCCGCCCCGCGTTGGCGCCCCGGTTGATGCCGGAGAGCAGCACGGACGGCGGCGGCCCGAACGCGCCGTGCACGGCGATGAGCGCGATGAAACCGGGCGAGCCGCCGACGCCGAACGCCGGTACCCCGTCGAGTCCGGGCAGCGGGTGCTCGTGGACCACCACCTGCCCGTCCTGCTCCACGGCGCTCATCGCGGCGCTGGTGCCGCTCGCTTCCTCGATGGGGGCGGCCACCACCACGTCCAGTCCCCGGTCCACCGCGGCCCGGGCCAGTGCCTGGATGCCGGGCGCGGCGATCCCGTCGTCATTGGTGATCAGCACCCGTAGCGTCATCGCCCGCCCGCCCGCTGGGCCAGTTCGTCGGGGGTGGTGCGCTCCTGCGCCCGGCTGCCCGCCGGCTCCAGCCGGACCCGGTCCACCAGGCCGGTGATCGAATCGAGCCGGCCGGTACCCAGTCCGTGCCGGGTGACGTTCAGCGCGCCGGCCGCCGCGCCGGTGCGGATCGCCGTGCGTACGTCGCCGCCCCCGGCGACCACGGCGGCCACACCGGCGGTCATCGAGTCGCCCGCGCCCCGTGGGTCGGCCGCCTCCAACCGGGGCATCCGCACCTCGAATGCCTCGCCGTCGACAAGCGCCAACGCCGGCTGGTCGGCCCGGCTCACCAGGACGTTCTCGGCACCGGAGGCGTGCAGGTCGTACATCGCGCGGGTGAGCTGCTCCTCGTCGTCGCCGGCCGCCCGGCCGTCGGCGATCAGTTCCTCGTGGCTGACCTTGAGGAAGAAGACGCCGGCGTCCAGGACTGCCGTGAGGTGCTCGCCGGAGAGGTCCACCACCACCCGTCCGCCGTTGGTGGCCAGGTCGGCGGCGAAACGCCGGTAGAGGTCCGCGGGGACCAGCGTGGGGTCGTTCGGCCCGCTCAGCACGCTCACCGGCGCGCGCAGCCCCTCGCCGAGCGCCAGGTTGTACAACTCGTCGAGCTCATGGCGGCTCAGCGGCTGCCCCACCACGTCGACGACCTCGCGGCGGCTGCCCTCGCGGCGGTCGTGCACGTAACCACCGCTCCCGCCGGAGTCGCGTGCCACCGCCTTGAGGTGGACCCCCTCGCTGGCCAGCAACGGCTCCAGCACCTGTCCGATCTCGCCGCCGAGCGCCGTGCACAGCACGACGTCGACGCCGAGCGAGAGCACCATCCGGGCCTGCCAGATCCCCTGCCCGCCGGGATGCAGGTGCAGTTCCGGCGCGTCGTTCGGCTGCTCGATCGTGACGGTCAGCTGTGGGGTCGGTGCGAAGACCATGACGTGCCCGCTCACCCGGCGTACCCGCGCATTCCGACGTCCCTCGGTCCGTCCATGCCCGTTCCTCCTGTTCGCGGCGAATGTCCGCTCCCCTGCTCGACGGTAACCAGGGAGGCGCGACGGCGCGCGCCGGAGGGAGGATGCCCCGCCGGGCAACGGTGGAAACGCGGCACGGGGGTGGACCGCCGACGGCAGCCCACCCCGGTGCCGTGGGGTCAGTACACCGACAGGTGAACGTGGTTGGTGTGGTCGCTGGACGGGTCACCGCGGGCGCCGCTGTACGACTTCCACCCGCTGCTGGGCAGCCAGATCTGTCTGTACCAGATCACGTAGAGCACGGCGAGTCGGTCGGCGTTGTTCACGAAGTACGCCGCCAGGTTGTTGCCGTACGTCCGGTCGCCACCCGTGGCGTCGCCGCCGAAGCCCTTCTTCTGGGCCGCGAAGTCGCAGGCCCGGCCCTTGGGGTGCTCGCCCGAACCGCCGGAGCGGTAGCAGGAGACGTACCGGGTGAAGCCGTCCGCCTTGGCCTGCTTGAGCGCGTGCAGCGTGCGGGGGGTGATGCAGCCGTTGGCCGGGGTGGGGTCGTTGACGCTGCACGACTCCGACGGCCACGAGCCGTCGGAGTTGCGGGGTGCGGGCTTGGCCGTCGGGCTGGACCCGCTGCTGCGGGAGGTCGAACGGTTCGCCCGCTCGGCCGCCTCGGCCCGCTCCGCCGCCTCGGCCCGCTCGTTGGCCACCGTCAACGCCCGTTCGGCCTGGTCCTTGCGCTTGGCCATCACGGCCACCTGCTTGCGCTGTTCCTGGACCTCGACGTCCAGGGCCTGTTTGGTCCTGCTGACCTCGTCGCGGGTGACCTGGAGTTCGCGCAGCGCACGGTCCTCGTTCGCGGCCACCGCGTCCAGCGCCGCCGCCCGGTCCATGAAGCCGGCCGGGGACCCGCTGTGCAGCAGTGCCGACGCGGCGCTCAGCCGTCCGGTGCGGTACGCCTGCGCGGCGATCTCGGCGACCTTGGTGCCCCGCTCGGCGAGTTGACTCTCGGTCGTCTTGAGCTGCTCGGCGAGTTGCTTCTGGCGCTTGACCGAGCGGTCCAGCGCGGTCCTGGCGTCGAGGTAGCCCTTGCTGGCGGCCTCCAGTTGGGCGCGGAGTGCCGGCGTGCCACCCTCGTCGTCCACGTCGCCGGGGGCCGCGCGCAGTCCCTGCGGTGCCGCGGCGGCGGGGCGGGGGCGAGCGCGACGCCCAGGGCGAGGGCGAGGGCGGCGGCGATCAGGGCCGCGGGAAGGGCGGCCGGTCTCACGGTTGCCACTGCTGGCATGCACATGTCCTTCCGTCAGCCGCCGACCGGGTTAGCTGACGGGTTCGGGACGGAAGATCCCTACCGCTGACGCGGATGCACCCCAGGAACGTGGTTCCCCGGTTCGCCCTGGCGGGCGATTAGGCGGCGGCCGCCGCCGGCACCGGTGGGTGCCGCCTGGCGGAGGCCGGGTCCGAGCGTACCGGTGCTGCTGTGACCGGTGCAGCTGATGTGACTCATGGTGTTCGCTTGTTGACTAGTAAACCAGGTCAAATCGGTGCAATGGGTCCGTTTGTTCAGGGCCGCCCGCTACCACTCGACGGCCCCGCAGTTCCCGGGGTTCGCTCGCGGCTCGATCTGGAGGGTGGCGTGCTCGATCCGGAAGTCCTCCAGCAGGGCCGCCCGGGCCGCCGCCAGGACCGTGCCGACGTCCGCGCCGGGCGTGACGATCAGGTGTGCCGAGGCCACCTCCATGCCGGAGGTCAGTGTCCAGACGTGCAGGTCATGGACGCCGGCCACGCCGGGCACCGCGGCCAGCCGGTCGTGTACCGCGGTGACCTGGAGGTGCTCCGGGGCGGCCTGCACCAGGATCCGCACCGCCGCCCGACCCAGGCGCCACGTCCGGGGCAGGATGAACCCGCCGATCGCCACCGCCACCAGCGGATCGGCCCACCACCAGTCGGTTGCCGCGATCAGCAGCGCCGCCCCGATCACACCGAGTGAACCGAGCAGGTCCGCCAGCACCTCCAGGTACGCGCCCCGCAGGTTGATGCTCTCCCGGGCACCCGGCCGCAGCAGCGCGAACGCGGCCACGTTGGCGAGCAGGCCGAGCGTCGCCACCACCAACACCGGCCCCGCCGGCACCTCGGGTGGGTCGCCGAACCGGCGCACCGCCTCGATCAGCACGTACACCGCGACACCGGAGAGCAGCGTGGCGTTGGCCAGCGCGGCGAGCACCTCCAGCCGGTAGAGCCCGAAGGTGCGCTGCGGATCGGTGTCCGCCCGGCGGGTGGCGGCGACGGCGGCGAGTGCCATGCCGATGCCCAGCACATCGGTGAACATGTGCCCGGCGTCGGAGAGCAGGGCCAGCGAGCCGGTCCGCAGGGCGGTCGCCGCCTCGGCCACCATCAGGGCGCTGAGCAGGGCGAAAGCCGCCCACAGCCGGCCGGAGTGGCGGTGTGCGGCGTTCGACACCGCGGCGTGGTGGTGGTCGTGACCCGCGCCCACCCAGACACCTTCCGCCGTCCGCCCGGCCGGGGTCAGACCTATGCCAACATCGCTATGTGTGCAACCGTTGGCGCGACCCGGCGGGAGGCGAGCTCAGCCGGCCGGGTCGATCGTGGTCAGTCGCTGGGTGGCCCGGGACAGCGCGACATAGAGGGTGCGTACGCCGGCGCCCGGCTCCGCGCGGATCTCGCCCGGTGCGACCAGGACCACCCCGTCGTACTCCAGGCCCTTGGCCTCCAGGCTGTCCACCACCTGGAGGCGATCCCCGCCGAGCCGGCCGAGCCAGGCCGCGACCTCGCCCCGGCGCGGCGCCGGGGTGATCACTCCGACGGTGCCCTCGACCTGCCCGAGCAGGGCGCTGGTGGCCGTCACGACCGTGGCCTCCAGTTCGTTTGCCGGCACCACCAGCTGGACCGGGTCGACCCCGGTGGAGCGGACGGCGGTGGGCAGCGCGAGATCCGGGTACGCCCGCCGGATCTCGGCCGCCGCCACCGCGAAGATCTCCGCCGAGTTGCGGTAGTTCGTGGTGAGCGTGAAGCGGTGCCGCCGACGGCGACCCAGCGCCTGGTCGCGGGCCCGGTCCAGCTCCTGCGGATCCCCCGTCCACGCCGTCTGCGCCGGGTCACCCACCACCGTCCACGACGCCAGCCGCCCGCGCCGGCCGATCATCCGCCACTGCATCGGTGACACGTCCTGCGACTCGTCGACCACCACGTGGGCGTAGTCGCGGTAGTCCTCGGGGCGTTCCCGGGCCGCCTGCCGGGCGGCCCGCTGCCGGTCGGTGAAGGTGCTCAGCTCGCGCACCCCGCCGGCCAGCTGGAACGGGTCCCGCCTGGCCCGGGCCGGCCGCATCGGCTTGCCGAGCAGCGCGTCCAACTCGTCGAGGAGCGCGATGTCGGCGACGCTCGGCCCGTCGGCGGCCAGCACCCTGTAGGCCTGCCCGAGCAGCCGGATCTCGGCGCCGGAGAGGAGGCCGCTGGCGTACCGGCGCAGCCGCTGCGGATCGGCCAACCAGCCGAGCACGTGCCGGGGGTGCAACCGTGGCCACCAGGCCTTGAGGAAGTCGCGGAAATCCGTCCGGTCGATCAGCTCGTCCTCGAAGGCGCGCTGCTCGGGCAGGTGCGAGATGCCGAGGCGGCGGGCCTGCGCCCAGAGCGCGGCGAGCACGCCGTCGAAGCCGGCCCGGCGCACCTCGTTACGCCGGGCGCCGCGGGGCAGCGCCCGGTCCCGGATGGCATCCAGCTCGGCCCGCTCCAGCCGCAGCAGCTGCCCCCGGTACAGCAGACGCAACTCGGTCGGGGAGCCGGGCACCGCGTCCCGGGTTGCCCGTTCCAGCACCCGGCGCATCCGCAGCGAGCCCTTGACCGCGGCCACCTCGGGCGGATCGGTGCGGGTGGCGGTCGACCCGGGGAAGAGAGTGCCCAGGGAGTGCAGGGTGGCGGTGTCCTCGCCCAGCGACGGCAGCACCGAGGCGATGTACTCGACGAAGACCGAGGACGGGCCGATCACCAGGATGCCGCCGCCGGCGTACCGGCTGCGGTCGGCGTAGAGCAGGTACGCGGCCCGGTGCAGCGCCACCGCCGTCTTGCCGGTGCCCGGACCGCCGGAGACGATCGTGACCCCCGAACCGGGGGAGCGGATCGCCTCGTCCTGCTCGCGCTGGATCGTCGCCACGATGTCGCGCATGCCCCGACCGGTGGTCCGGGACAGGGTGGCCAGCAGCGCGCCGTCGCCGACCACCGCCATGTCCGGCGGCGCGGCGTCCGGGTCGAGCAGGTCGTCCTCGATCCGGGTGACCCGCTCCCCGCTGGACTGGATCGTCCGGCGCCGGACCACGCCCAACGGCTCGGCGGGGGTCGCCCGGTAGAACGCGGCGGCGGCCGGGGCCCGCCAGTCCACCACCAGGGTGCCGGCGTGCTCGTCGCGGATGCCGAGCCGGCCCACGTGGAGAACCTGCCCGTCGTGCAGGTCGAGCCGGCCGAAGACCAGCCCCTCGTACTCCGCGTCGAGCAGGTGGCGTCGCTGCGCGGCGTGGAAGACCATCGCGTCGCGTTCGACCAGGGCGCCGAAGTTGCCGACCCGGGCGAGCCGGTAACCGTCCCGTTCCGCGCGGACCGCCCAGCGGCGCAGCTCGGCCAGCCGTGCGTACACCCGGTCGAGATGCCGTTGCTCGGCGGCGATCTCCTGATCCAGGGTGCTCTGGTCCACCGTTCGTTCTCCTCGTGACGCCGCCCGGCCAACCGCACGAGATTACGCCCCCGTGCCCACGCTGCGCGGACGGGCACCTCGTGCACGCCAGCGGCGGGCGGGTGCCCGCCGTCAGCCGTCGACGTGGTGCCGGGCGGCAACGGCGTCGAGGACCCGGTGCAGCACGCCGTGCAGGGCGGAGTTGACCTCGTCGGGGCGCTCCATCATCAGCATGTGTCCGGCGCCACGGCAGACGGTCAGCTCGGTGGCCGGCAGGGCGGCGGCGATCGACTCCGCGCACGGCGGCGGGGTGAGGCGGTCCTTGTCGCCGACCAGGGCCGCGGCCGGCAGGTGGGCCAGCGCGGCGAGCGTGGCCAGCCGGTGGTGGGTGCCGATCGAGGCCCGGAAGCCACCGATCGAACGCAGCGAGGCACGGGCCACCGCGGAGGTCACCAGCCGGATGTCGGTCGGCTCGCAGCGGTCGCCGAAGAGCATCCAGCGGATGCTGGGTCGCAGCGCGCGCAGCAGGGCGCGGGGCGGGCGCCAGGCGCCGCAGCGGGCCAGTACCCCCGCGCCGGTGGTCTCGGCCAGCCGGATGATCCGGGCGATCCGGGGCGACAGGCCGTAGACGGTGTGCGTGTGCCCCTCGGCGGTGGTGGAGACGAAGACCAGTCCGGCGGTGCGTCGGGAGAAGTGCCCGGGGTGACGGTGCGCGTACTCCATGATCGTCATGCCGCCCATCGAGTGGCCGACCAGCACCACCCGGCCGGCGGGCACCACGGCGTCCAGCACCGCGGCGAGGTCGTCGCCGAGCTGGGACAGGGTCGCCGTGGGCAGCGCCATGCAGCTGGAACGACCATGCCCCCGCGCGTCGTAGGTGAGCACCCGGACCGATCCGAACGTTTCCCGCAGGGCGGCCACCTGCCGGTGCCAGCTGCGCCCGTCCAGCGTCCAGCCGTGCAACAGCACGGCGGTGACCTCGGCGTCCGCCGGACCGGTGGTCTCCACGTGCAGGCGTACCTCGTCGCCCATCCGCACCTCGATCGGCTCCGGCATCGCCACCTCCCACGACCGCACCGATGCGTAACGCCGGGGATACCCGGTGGTAACACCAGCTACCCGTCATGAGACCACGCGAACCGGGGCGCTGAGAAGATCCCGGCAACCGCTCCGCGCCGGCCACGGCACGGTCAGGCTGAGGACATGTCAGTGTCACGGGACGTGCCCGGCCGCCCGGCGCCGGGCGGCCGGGCACCCGGAGGGACACCCCGGGTGGCCCTCGCCGAACTGCTCGCGGGCAACCGGCGCTTCGTCAGCGGCCAGCCGGTGCACGGGCACGACGTGACCGCGGCCGCCGCCAGCGCCTCCGGCGACCAGCAGCCGTACGCCGTCCTGCTGGGCTGCATCGACTCGCGGGTGCCGCTGGAGGCGATCTTCGACCAGACCTTCGGGTCGATCTGCGTGATCCGAACCGGCGGCCACGTGCTGGACCGGGCGGTCCTCGGCTCGATCGAGTACGTGGTCGAGGTGCTGGGCGTACCGCTGGTGATGGTGCTGGGGCACGAGCGCTGCGGCGCGGTCGAGGCGACGGTCGAGTCGCTGCGCACCGGCCGGCGACCGGCTGGCGCGCTGGCCCACCTGGTCGACCGGATCGCACCCGCGGTGACCGAGGTGGGCGTCAACGACCCGGAGGTGCAACCGCTGGCCGTCCGCCGGCACGTCGCCCGCACGGTGGCCGCGCTACGCGCCGACCCCCTCCTGGCGACCCCCGTGGACACCGGCCGGATCGCCGTCACCGGCGCCCTCTACGACCTCTCCACCGGCCAGGTCACCCTCCTCGACCCCCGCTGACCAACGCCGATCGCGGAGTTCTGGGGAAACGGGGAACGCCCGCCGGGGTGGGCCGGCGGGCGTTCGCTGGTGGTGCGTGATCGGGAGTGGCGGGATCAGCCCTCGAAGACGCCGGCCTCGACCAGGCGCTTCTCGGTGGCGTCCCAGCCGTCACCCGGGTGGGTGTCGTTGAGGCCGTTGATCTCCGCCCGAATCTTGGCGGCGTGGCCGGCGGCGGCCAGCACCCGGATCTCCTCGACGAAGGCCTCGGAGTCGGTGCGCAGGTGCGCCGTCTTGCCGTTGGTCAGGTTCCGCACGTAGGCGTGCTTGCCGCCGTTGAGCGGGATCAGGTACTTGAACTCGCCCAGCACGCTGAGGGCGCCACCCTGGCCAGCCTGGCCGGCCCGGACTGACGCGCGCGCGGTCTTAGAGGTGTTGCTCGCCACGGAGGTACTCCTTGCAAGACGTACGGAGGACGAAACGTCCGGGGGCTGTTGCGGGGCGGCACCGGATGGGTGCGACCCGCAGAGGCTTACGCGGCACAGGCCGCCGATGGAACTGTACACGACCCACGATGCCAGGCGGTCATCGCGGCGCCACGAGGTGGAACGGCAGTCACCTGTCCGGGTATTCCGGCCGGCGGATTTGCCGATTCCCTGGCGCACCATCCGTCACACCAGTCATCATGTGTTGCAGCAACGCACCCGGCTCGGACGAGGTCGTAGGGGAAGACGCACCTCGCACTCCGGGAGGTCACCGTGCCAACGCGTGGCGTCGTATATGTCCACTCGACCCCGCTCGCCGTGTGCTCACACGTCGAGTGGGCGATCGCGCGCGTCCTCGCCGCGCCGGTCAACCTGCAGTGGACGGCCCAGCCCGTCGATCCCGGTGCCCGCCGGGCCGAGTGCGGGTGGTCCGGTCGCCCCGGAACGGGCGCCGAGCTGGCCGCTGCCCTCCGGCAGTGGCCTATGATCCGTTTCGAGGTCACCGAGGAGCCCAGTCCGGGCGCCGACGGCGAACGCTTCATGCACGTCCCGGGCCGGGGGTTGTTCCGGGCGACCGTCGGCGCCGCCGGGGACATCCAGCTCGGCGAGGACCGGTTGCGCAGCATCATGGCCGGTGCGCGGGCGCCCGAGGCCCTGGCGCACGCCCTGGACAAGGCGCTCGGCACCGCCTGGGACGCCGAACTGGAGCCGTACCGCTACGCCGGTGACGGCGCGCCGGTGACCCTGCTCACCAGGGTCGGTTGACCGGACCGGTGTCGGGTGAGGCGACGAAGGTCGAGTTGCCCCGATACGCGGTGAGCTGGTGGGATGGTCGGCGTGTCGACCACCCCTCGGCGCGTCGCCGCCGCGCTCGCCGTGACCGCACTGCTCGCCGCCGGCTGCTCCGACCCCGGGCAGCGGCCCGGATCAGGTCCGACGCCGGCACCGGCCCCGGAGGTGCCGCCGCCGTCGAGCGCCCCGCCGGAGGACCCGGCGACCCGGGCCGCCGCCCTGGTCGCCGAACTCGCCGACGAGGACCTGGTCGGTCAGGTGCTGATGCCGTACGCGTACGGCGACCAGGCGACGACGGTCTCGGCCGGCTCGGCGGCCGGCAACCAGGCCCTCGGCGGGGTGGACACGCCGGCCGAAATGATCGAGAAGTACCGGCTCGGCGGGCTGATCCTGGTGGGCTTCAGCGCGGACGACCCCACCCGGGGCAACCAGGTGACCACCAACGTCGACAACCCGAAGCAGGTCCGGAAGCTGACCACCGGGCTGCGCGAGGCCGCCGCGAGGCTGCCCACCGCGACGGCGCCCTTCCTGATCGGCACCGACCAGGAGCACGGCGTGGTCACCCGGATCATCGACGGGGTGACCATGCTGCCCAGCGCGCTCGGCGCCGGAGCCGCCGGTGACCCGGCGTTGACCGAGGCCGCCTGGCATGCCGCCGGCACCGAACTGGCCGCCATGGGCATCAACCTCGACTTCGCGCCCGTCGCCGACGTGCTGGTCACCCGCAGCACCGTGATCGGATCCCGGTCGTTCGGCGCGGATCCGCAACGCGCGGCGGACCAGGTCGGCGGCGCGGTCCGCGGGCTGCAGACCGCCGGGGTGGCGGCCACGCTCAAGCACTTCCCGGGGCACGGCCACAGCGCCGCCGACTCGCACCGGGACCTGCCCGTCCTCGACCAGTCCCGGGGCAGGCTGGCCGCCGAGGCGTGGCCACCGTTCACCGCCGGCATCGAGGCCGGTGCGCTGGCCGTGATGTCCGCCCACCTCGACGTACGCTCGGTCGACCCGGGTGTGCCGGCCACCTTCTCGGACAAGCTGCTCACCGACGTGCTGCGCGGCGAACTCGGCTTCCAGGGTGTGGTGATCACCGACGGGATGAACATGCCGCCGGCCCGCCGCTGGGGACCCGGCGAGGCGGCGGTCCGCGCCCTCAAGGCCGGCAACGACCTGATCCTCATGCCCCCGCACGTCGGTCAGGCCCACGACGGGCTGTTGACGGCGCTGCGGGACGGTTCGTTGCCCCGGGCCAGGCTGGTGGAGGCGGCCACCCGCGTGCTGACCATGAAGTTCAGCCTGGCCGACCGGGGCACGCCGGAGTTGTCCACGTTGGGCGTCCCGGCCCACCGCGCGGCGGCGCAGGCGCTGGCCGCAGGCGCGGTCACGGTGCTGCGCGGCCGGTGCGACGCCAGCGGGGTCGGTGGCCCGGTCACGGTCACCTCCTCGGGCGGTCGGGCACACACCCGGGCGGCGTTGACCGAGGCGTTGACCTCGGCCGGGATGACGGTGGTGCCCAGCGGTGGCACGCTGGTCCACCTGGTCGGGTACGGCGACGGCGCTGACGACCTACGGGCCGACGCCGCCGTCACGGTCGCCATGGACACCCCGTACCTGCTGGCCCGGGCGTCCTCACCGACCCTGCTGGCCACCTACTCGTCGAGCCGGGCCTCGATGGCCGCCCTCGCCGACGTGCTCGCCGGTAAGGCCCGCCCGTCCGGACGCTCCCCGGTCAAGGTGAGCGGGCTGCCGGCCACCACCTGCTCGGGCTGACCGCCCCGGCCGGGCCGGGGCGGCGAGACTGTCGGCGCCGCGGGTCAGGCCCGGGTGAAGACGAGAGCCACGTTGTGGCCGCCGAAACCGAACGAGTTGTTCAGCGCGGCGGGCACGTCCAGGTGCCGGGACTTGTTGACGACCACGTCCAGGGTGAGGCCGTCGTCCGGGTCGTCCAGATTGATCGTCGGCGGGACCACGCTG